>VGTO01000055.1 GCA_016874655.1 Bacillota bacterium
GAAGCAACAGTAGCCGTAAGCAGGGTAGCAGAAGAAAACAAAGATGCTTCGCGGGAAGAACTACTTAAGCTGGCCCTTAAAAATATGGTTCGTGAGTAAGAGAGGAGCAGCAGATGGAAGAGCGCATAGTGTCAGCCCAGCGTCAACCAGATGATGACCCCCAGATCGAGGTCGGCCTCCGGCCGCGCAGCCTGCAGGAGTATGTTGGTCAGGAGAAAATCAAGGAAAAACTGGCTATCTATATCAAGGCTGCTTTGGAGCGAAAAGAGGCGCTTGACCATGTTCTGCTCTACGGGCCCCCTGGTCTTGGAAAAACAACACTGGCCCACATTATTGCCTGGGAACTGGGGGTCAGCATCCGCATTACAGCCGGACCGGCCATCGAACGCCCCGGAGATCTGGCGGCCATCCTCACCAACCTTGGTCACGGGGATGTTCTCTTTATCGACGAAATTCATCGGCTCAGCCGCTCGGTTGAGGAAATTCTTTATCCGGCTATGGAAGATAATGCTCTCGATATTATCATCGGCAAAGGGCCGGGCGCCCGCTCGCTACGTTTAGAGCTGCCGCCCTTTACCCTGATCGGGGCAACCGTGCGGGCAGGGCTCTTAACCTCGCCACTGCGAGACCGTTTCGGGATAGTTGACCGTCTTGATTTTTATAGTCCAGCGGAGCTGGAACAGATTATTACCAGATCGGCCGGAATCCTCAATATTCAATCAGAAAAAGACGGAGCGGATATTATTGCCCATGCCTCACGGGGTACTCCGCGGATTGCAAACCGCCTTCTGAAAAGAGTACGTGATTATGCCCAAGTTAAAGCTGATAATATGATAACCAAAGCAGTAGCCCTGGAGGCACTGCAGATGCTGCAGCTCGATCATTTAGGCCTTGATGAAATCGATCGACGCCTGCTTTTGGCCCTGATTGAAAAGTATGAAGGCGGGCCAGTGGGGCTCGATACCCTGGCGGCCTGTATCAGTGAAGAGCCGGAGACCCTGGAGGATGTCTACGAGCCCTACCTGATGCAGCTTGGCCTGCTTAAACGAACAGCTCGTGGTCGTATGGTAACCACCGAAGCATATAAATACTTAGGGATCAAGCAGGGCGGCGAAAGTCAGCATCAACTTTTTTAAGCTCAACCTAAAAAATCACCACTATTTTGAATCTGTTACGCCGCTGAACATCTATAACCGGTCAGGGAATTACATAATAATTGGAACAGGTGTCCGTTGAGCGACTATCAATTAAGGGATTTTGACTATCATTTACCACAGGCCCTAATCGCCCAGGAACCGCTGGAGCAAAGGGACAGCTCACGGATGCTGATTTTGAGTCGCCAGGATCACAGCATCCGCCATGATCGCTTTATTAACTTTGCATCCTACCTGAAATGTGGAGATCTTCTTGTTTTGAATAATACTAAGGTGATACCGGCTCGTTTAAACGGCACCATAGAGCAAAGCGGTACATCTGCAGAAATACTGCTCATTAACCGCCTGGCTAATGGCAACTGGGAAGCGATGGTTAAACCAGGCCGTAAGCTTAAAGCGGGCGCAAGGGTAACCTTTGATTTTGGCGTGCGGGCTGTTGTTGAAGGCATTGCCGCTGACGGGTTGCGTGAGATTAGTTTTTCGGCAAAAGAAGCTTTCGAAATGATTCTGCCCCGCCTGGGGAAAGTGCCCCTGCCCCCATATATTAAGCGGGAAGTAAAAAACCCGGAGCAGTACCAGACTATCTATGCCCGCGTAGCGGGTTCGGCGGCGGCTCCGACAGCCGGGTTTCATTTTACCGACCAGGTATTTGCTGAACTAGAAAACAGAGGAATACAAAAAGCTTTTATTACCCTGCATATCGGACCGGGAACTTTTCAGCCGGTCAAAGCGGAAGATATCCGTGAGCACCAAATGCACCATGAATATTACCGGATCAGCAACGAGACAGCTACTCTCCTTAACAGCGCCAGGACGGAAGGCAGGAGAATCATTGCTGTTGGCACCACTGTCTGCCGGGTTCTCGAAACCCTGGCCGCTGAGGGAAACCAGTTCGCGGAATCAGAGGGCTGGACCGAACTTTATATTTATCCCGGCTTTAAGTTTAAGGCAGTTGAGGCCATGCTGACCAACTTTCACCTGCCTCGTTCATCGCTGTTGATGCTGGTCAGCGCTCTGGCTGGGCGTGAATTTGTGCTTAATGCCTACCACGAAGCAGTTGAGCAAAGGTACCGCTTTTTTAGCTTTGGTGACTGCATGTTTATTATCTGAACCAACCGCCTAGATGTGGCTTTGGAGCATTGCTGTCATTGACACTGACTGCGGCATAATATAAGCTATAGAATGGATGAGCAGCTTGCCGGTAAAATACAGTTTAATTAAGCAGTGTCAGCTTAGCGGAGCTCGTCTGGGATCGCTGGAAACGCTGCACGGCCGGATCGAAACTCCGGCTTTTATGCCGGTTGGCACCCAGGGTACGGTCAAGGCGATCACCACCGGTGATCTGGAAGAGATGGGTACCGGGCTGATCTTAAGCAACTGTTACCACCTCTTTTTAAGACCGGGAGTAGAAATTATTGCCCGCCACGGCGGATTACACCGCTTTATCAACTGGCGGGGCGCCATTCTCACCGACAGCGGCGGTTTTCAGGTTTTTAGCCTCGGTGGGCTGCGCAAGGTTAATGATGACGGGGTTTTATTTACCTCGCACATCGATGGTTCGACCCACTTTCTGACCCCGGAGCGGGTTGCGCGGTTACAAAATATAATCGCAGCCGATATTGCCATGGTCTTAGACCAGTGCCCGCCCTACCCGGCAGAAAAAGATGTTGTAGCAGAGGCTGTTGTGCGCACAACCAAGTGGGCGATCAGGGCCAGGCAGGCTCATATAAATGATCGCCAGGCCCTTTTTGCCATCGTTCAGGGCGGCGTTTTTGACGACTTGCGGCAATTATCCGCCGCAGCATTGACTGAAATTGGTTTCGACGGCTACGCCATCGGCGGCCTTTCGGTCGGAGAACCGAAAGAGCTGATGTATAACAGCCTGGAACAGACAGTACCGCTACTGCCCGCCGAAAAGGTGCGTTACTTAATGGGGGTAGGTTCACCGGACGCCCTGTTGGAAGGTGTCTACCGGGGGGTTGACATCTTTGATTGTGTGCTGCCGACCAGGATAGCCCGCAACGGCCGGGTAATGACGTCTCAGGGATACCTGCCGATCCGAAACAGCGTTTTTGCCGCAGACCTGTCGCCTCTTGATTCAGAGTGCCACTGTTCTGTCTGCCGCAATTATAGCAGGGCTTATATCCGCCACCTGCTTAATGCCGGGGAAATATTGGGTTTAAGGTTAACCACCTACCATAACTTGTATTACCTCGATCAGCTGATGCGGGAGATTAGAAAAGCCTTGAAAGAAGAACGTTTTACAGAGTATTATTGTGGAATGAAACCGGTTTTGAAAAAATTGTACGGAGGTGTCGATGAGTGAACATTGAAACACTGGGACCATTTGTACCGCTGATTTTACTGTTTGTGATTTTTTACTTTCTGCTGATCAGGCCGCAGCAACAGCAGCAGAAAAAACGTCAGGCAATGTTAAAAAGCCTCAAAAAAGGCGACCGTGTTGTCACCATTGGCGGTATACATGGTGTGATCAAAGAGATTGATGAGACCATCATATCGCTCAGGGTGGCTGATAACCTAAACCTTAAGTTCTCCCGGGCCGCTATCGATCGGGTCCTTGAAGAAGAAGCTGAATAACAATTCACAGGTTTAAGCAGGTTGTCCGGCAAACAGTGTAACGGACCCAAAAAACGCTCCTTGGAAACGCCGGGTTGGTGTTGGTGGGGGGCGTTTTTTTAGGCTGAGATTTTTTAGAGCAGGGGAATAATGATCATGGATTTGATAAGCTTCGGTTGGGAAAAGAAAATAAAAGAAGAAGGCCCTCTGGCACAGCGGATGCGCCCGGAAAAACTGGAACAATTTAGCGGGCAGCAGCAAATATTGGGCCCCGGCAAACCGCTCAGGAAGATGATCGAAGAAGACAAGCTGTTCTCGCTTCTCTTTTATGGCCCCCCGGGTACCGGTAAAACCAGCCTGGCCAGAATCATTTCCGTCCAGAGTAAAGCTCTGTTTATCCAACTCAATGCAGTTGCCGCAGGAGTAAAAGACGTCCGCCAGGTAATCGATGAGGCCCGGGAAAACTGGTCACTGCATAACCAGCGCACGATCCTGTTTATCGATGAGATTCACCGCTTCAACAAGGGCCAGCAGGATGTCTTGCTTGCTGCTGTTGAACAGGGGACAGTTATTTTTATCGGTGCTACAACCGAGAATCCCTTCTTCTATTTAAACGGTCCCCTGCTTTCGCGGGTCAGGCTCTTTCTCTTTGAGCCCCTAAAGCAGGCTGAAATCATTGCCCTGCTGCAACACGCGCTAAATGATCAGGAGCGTGGCCTCGGATCGCTGACGCTTACAGTCGAAGCCGAAGCCTTACAACTGTTTGCCGACCGGGCCAACGGTGATGCCCGGGCTGCTCTAAATGCGCTCGAAACAGCCGTTCTGCTCGGGCAGCAAAAAGAAGGTCCTGTGCTGATTAAGGCAGAAACAGCCGCTGAAGCGATTAGCAGCAGGCTGCTCAGCTACGATCGGCAGGGCGACAATCACTATGATATGGCTTCTGCGTTTATTAAATCAATCCGCGGTTCAGATCCGGACGCTGCCCTTTACTGGATGGCCAGGATGCTTAAAGGTGGCGAAGATCCCCTTTTTATTGCCAGACGGCTGATGATTAGCGCTGCTGAAGATATCGGCAACGCCAACCCACAGGCCTTAACTGTAGCTGTAGCCGCTGCCCAGGCAGTAAAGCTGATCGGTCTGCCTGAAGGCAGAATTCCTTTAGCCCAGGCTGTTGTCTACCTTGCCGGATCGCCGAAGAGCAACTCCTCTTACCTGGCGATCAACGCAGCACTTGAGTTGGTGGAGAAGGAAGAAAACCATCCCGTGCCGACCCACATCAAAGACAGCAGTTACAATGGGGCTAAAAAAATGGGCTACGGTTCTGGCTACCTATATCCGCATAATTATCCCGGCCATTATGTCAGACAGGATTACCTGCCTCCGGCCCTGGCGAATAAAAAACTCTATCGCCCTGCTAATTTGGGTGCGGAAGAAAAGATCAGGCGTTACCTGGAAGTGATCAACCCTCAGCGCTATGGGGCAGCAGAAACAAACAGTCATGGTCATAAAGATGACTGAAGCTGAAAGTACATACTTATCCCCCCGCAGAGCACTCCGCCGCAGTTTCAGTGAGCAGGGCTCGCGCTTTATTGTCGATCTGGCTCCTGCCCGCAGTCAAGAGGCAGCCAAAGATTTCATCGACAAGATCAGGGCTGAGTTTTCCGATGCCACCCATCATACCTATGCTTTCCGGATCGGCGCCGGTAGCGCCATAATTGAGCAGGCATCTGACGACCGGGAACCGGCAGGAACAGCTGGTGCGCCGATCCTGCAATATTTACAGGGTCACCGAATCTCCGATGCAGTGCTGGTCGTTACCCGCTATTTTGGCGGTACCAAACTGGGAATCGGTGGCCTGACCCGCGCTTATCGCAGTTGTGCCAGGGTTGCCTGCGAAGCTTCCTGTCTTGATTTGAAAGAGCCGCTGATCAACTACGCCTTGCAGTTTAAATATGGAGAGCTCGGGTCTGTAACCAGGCTGGCGAATAGTCATGGCGGAAGGGTTTTAGCTGTTGATTACGGTGATACAGTTGTCCTGAACCTGGAGTTGCCTCTGCGGTCTTCCGCTTCATTTAAAGAGCGCTTTGAGGCCATCTGCCGGGGTGGCGGTGAACTTGAGCTTTATTGACAGCCTTTCTTTATAACAGCTATAATTGCCTTAATTCGCAATGGAGGTAAACTGATGCAGTCAAGCACAATTCGCGCTTTCTTTCTGGACTATTTCAGATCAAAAGACCACCTGATTATGCCCAGTTTTTCAGTGATTCCGCAAAATGACCCGACATTGCTCCTAATCGGGGCCGGAATGGCCCCCCTTAAACCATATTTTACCGGGGAGAAAAAACCACCGCACCTGCGGGTGGCAACCTGCCAGAAATGTGTGCGCACACCCGATATCGAAAGGGTCGGCTACACCGGAAGGCACGCCACCTTTTTTGAAATGCTTGGCAACTTTTCCTTTGGTGATTATTTTAAAGAAGAGGCAATCGCCTGGGCCTGGGATTTGGTTATCAACGGTTATCGGTTGCCTGTGGATCGGCTCTGGGTCAGCATCTATGAAGAAGATGATGAGGCTTTTAAAATCTGGAATGAAAATATTGGTGTGCCCGCGGAGCGAATCAAACGATTAGGCAAAAAGGATAACTTCTGGGAGATCGGCCTTGGGCCCTGCGGACCCTGTTCGGAGATCTACTACGATCTGGGCGAAGCAGCAGGATGCGGCAACCCCGATTGCGCTGTCGGTTGTGACTGTGATCGCTACCTGGAGATTTGGAACCTTGTCTTTACTCAGTTCAGCCGTGAAGCCAATGGTGGACTGGTTGAGTTAAAGCAGAAAAACATTGATACCGGAGCCGGCTTAGAAAGATTAGCAATGGCCCTACAGGGTGTACACTCGCTTTATGATACCGACCAGGTCAGGCCGCTCTATGATCATTTTGTCAGCCAGGCCGACCCCGGTCGACGTGATCAGCAAATACAACTCAGGGTAGTCACCGAGCACAGCAGGGGCACAACCTTTATGATTGCCGATGGGGTGATCCCTTCCAACGAAGGCCGGGGTTACGTCTTAAGAAGGTTGCTGCGTAGGGCGGTTCGCTACGGGCGCCTGCTTGGCATTGAAGGAGACTTTATGACCGAAGCTGCTTCCCTGGTAGTCGACCAGATGGGATCGGCCTACCCTAACCTCAAAGATCGACACGATTACATTCGCCAGGTGGTCAGCCTGGAAGAGCAAAAATTTCAGGAAACATTGGCCCAGGGCATGGATATTCTTGACAGCTATCTGGAGAAGATGCAGTGCGCGGGAGAAAAGATCTTACCCGGGGATCTGGCCTTCAAGCTTTATGATACCTTCGGTTTTCCTCTGGATCTGACGGCCGAAATTCTTCAGGAAAAAGGCCTTGAAGTCGATCGCGAGGCCTTTGGCGTCAACTTAAAGGAACAGCAGGAGAGAGCGAGGGCGGCTACGCGCACAGCTGCCGGCAAAGACTTAAATGAGCATTATCAGGCGGCTGAAGCGCTGGAAACAGTTTTTACCGGTTACGAAAGCTTAGAGCAGGATGCACAGCTAATGCTGGCTCTGGCGGACGGAAAAGCCGTTGCAGAACTGATCCAGGGCGATGAAGCCGAGCTGTTTCTCGATCGAAGCCCCTTTTACGCCGAAGCAGGTGGACAGGTGGGTGATAGCGGCCTAATCGAGGCAGCAGGCGCTGTTTTTAAGGTTATTAACACCGTTTTTACCCCTTTCGGCCAGATAGCCCATCAGGGGCAGGTTGTTGAAGGAGAGTTTAAAGCCGGCAGCAGGGTGCAGGCCAGGGTAGACCAGGTTCGTCGCCGCGGTATCTGCCGCAGTCATACTTCAACGCACCTGCTGCACCGCGCTCTGCGCAGAACTTTGGGTGATCATATCAACCAGGCCGGCTCTTTGGTCGCGCCTGACCGCCTGCGCTTTGACTTTAACCATTTCACCGCTCTTTCGGGTCAGCAGCTGCGCACCGTCGAAGAAGAAGTAAACCGCATGGCACTCGACAATGTGCAGGTTACCGCCACTCTGACCAACCTTGCAGCGGCACAAAAAGCGGGCGCAACGGCGCTCTTTACCGACAAGTATGAAGAGGGATCGGTGCGTATGGTTTCTGCAGGCGACTATACCCGCGAACTTTGCGGTGGAACCCATGTCTCGGCCACAGGGGAGATCGGGCTGTTTAAAATAATCGCTGAAGAAGGAATTGGCTCTGGCCTGCGGCGCATCGAAGCAGTGGTCGGATTCGGTGCCTACCGACAGGCGGTAAAAAATGATCAGCTGTTAAAATCGATTGCAGTGGCAATGAACACCGACATGCCAAGGCTTGCCGATAAGGTGACAGAGCACCTTGCTGAACATAAGCTGCTGCAGAAAGCAAATCAGGAGCTACAGCAAAAAATTGCTGCTTCCGAGGTTGCGTCCCTTCTTTCAACGATCAGGGATGTTGACGGAGCAAAAGTGCTAAGCGCAGCAGTTACCGCTGCTGGACTGGAATCGCTGCGCCTGGTCATGGATGAGGTGAGGGGCTGCCTTAGTTCTATTGCCGTGGTTTTAGGGGCGGTCAGTAATGGCAAAGTTATCCTCGTCAGTTCGGTCACGGCAGATTTGGTTGAACGCGGAATCAGGGCGGACCGTTTGCTAAAAGATGTTGCTAAACTTGTAGGCGGGGGCGGCGGTGGTAAGGCTGACCTGGCCCAGGCCGGCGGCACTGACCCTGCAGCCCTTCCGGAAGCGCTGGCTGCTGTGGATAAGCTGGTTCGTGAACAGCTTCAGGGTAAAGCATAGCTGTCGGGTAAAGACAGACTGGTTCTGGGCAACCAAAGATGGCCTGGTCATCCACGACCGGCACCAGATGGGAGGAGTTACTTGTGACTGACACTTTTAATCACGAAGAAACAGTCTTATTCAGGGTTGATGGTGAAGAGGTTGATAATAAGGCCAAAAAAGTACTGACCTCAGTTTACCAGGCTTTGAAAGAAAAAGGCTACAATCCGCTCAATCAACTGGTCGGTTACCTGTTATCCGGCGATCCGGCTTACATAACCAGCCACCAGAATGCCCGCAGCCTGATCAGGCAGGTAGAGCGTGACGAACTGCTGGAAGAGATTGTTGGCTCCTACCTGAAACTGGCCGAAAAAAATAATCTGTAATGGAGCTGCCGGCACCTTGCGCCTGCTAAGTATTGATCCCGGGGAGAAGAGAATCGGAGTGGCAATCAGTGATCCGCTGGCGATCACCGCCCAGGGGTTGGAAACGATAACTTTCACCGATCAGGAGCAGGCTGTTGAGCGCATTGCCGCGCTGTGCGAAGAGTATGGGGTTGAAAAGCTGATTGTCGGCAACCCGCTTAAGCTTGACGGCGGTCGGGGTAAAGCTGCGGAACTGGCCGCAGAATTAGCCATCCGCCTTGAACTAAGAACGGGTCTGCCTGTAATCATGGTTGACGAACGCTTCACCTCGGGCAGTGTGGAAAAAATCCTGATTGCCGACGGAACGAGACGTAAAAAGCGCCGCGCGGTGCGCGATAAACTGGCAGCCGCGTTGATCCTTGAAACCTACCTGGCCCGTGTCAAGCGGGACTGCTGGGATGAATAATATGAAACTGATAAATGAGGTGCAAACAATTGAACGGTAACGGCGAAGAGAGAACAGATCTGATTGTCCTGGTGGATGAAGAAGGTAACGAGCATGAATTTGCTTTGATTGACCGTTTTGAACTTGACTTTAAAGAGTATGCTATTTTGGTTCCGGTGATGTATTTAGAGGAGGAGGAAGAGGAAGAGGGTGAGTTTGACTTTGAAGATGAGGCCTATATCTTCCGTATAGATATTGATGGCGATGAAGAAACATTAGTTGAAGTCGATGATGAGCTAGAGTGGAACGAAGTTGCCTCCGTCTGGGAAGAACGGGTTCAAAGTGAGGATTACGAGGATGACGAGGAGCTTTTTTAAAAGGAGCCTGATTAATGTTTAGAAGAGTGCTAATCATCCTGGTGGTTTTGGTGATCTTTGCCCTGGCTTCTTATGTCGCCGGGAGTAACTATTATTACCAACAGCTGGAGCCTGTTGATCCGGAAGCGGTCGCTGATTACCGGTTAATTGAAATTCCCTCCGGCGCCAATGCCGCTCTGATTGGTGAGCTACTCTATAAAGAGGGTCTGATCCGTAACCAGCAGGTTTTTCAGCTTTATGTGCGTCGCCACGGCTTAGGGCACCTTTTCATCGCCGGTATCTATGACCTTAGCCCTTCGTTCAGCCTGGGGCAAATTGCGGCGAAGCTCAAAAACGGCGAAATATACTCGGAAACAATCTGGTTTACAATCCCCGAAGGCTTCACTATTAAAGAGATCGCACAGCGCCTGGATGAAAAAGGCCTGGTCGAGAGCGCTTCATTTCTGGACTTTGCCCGTGAGCCATCTGATCAGATCCTGGAGAGTTTTCCTTATCTGTTGGAAGTAAGTGATTCAAGAATTGAATTTCTGCTGGAAGGTTATCTTTTTCCAGATACCTACGAGGTCTACCCGGAAAGCGGAATCGAAGAAATTGTCAGCCTGATGCTGCGCCGCCTGGATCAGATCATCACTGCAGAAGATCGGCAACGTATCACAGAGCTGAACAGCAGCCTGCACGAGATCCTCACCATTGCTGCCATGGTGGAGCGCGAAAGCCGCGTAGACAGCGAACGCCCTTTAATTGCCGGGGTGATTTACAACCGCCTGGAAATCGATATGCTGCTGCAGATTGATGCCACCATCCAGTACGCGCTCGGAGAAACAAAAGAATTCTTAACCTTTAAAGATCTCGAGATTCAATCCCCCTATAATACCTATCTCTTCGGCGGCCTGCCACCCGGCCCGATTGCCGCCCCCGGTGCCGCGTCAATCAAATCCGCCCTCTACCCCGAAGCCTCGGAATACTATTATTACAACTATAAGTATGATGGTAGCGGTGAGCACTACTTTTCCCGCACCCTGCAGGAACATCTCGAAAATGTTGCCAGGGCTGAAGCTAACCTTCCTTAAGAATACCAACATTATCCATTAAATAGAAATAAATAGCATTAATTGATTATTTGCTATTTACAAGGGCTTATTCCTAATGTATAATTAAATACCCTAAGTACGATAGAATTTTCAGATACAAGGATTACTGTAATCAGAAAATCAATTGGTGTAACAGAACTTTATACATTATGTTCCAGCAGGTGGAAGCGATTAATATGGTACAGGTACAAAAAGTGAACAGTAAAGCTGAGGTAAACATCTATACTCTTGGCAAATTTTATGTTAGCCGGGGTAATGTGGTGATTAGCGAAATCAGCAGCCGTTCACGCCGTATGTGGGACGTTTTTAAGTACCTGCTTTCATTCCGCGAGCAATCAATTAATCCCGAGGATATCTTACAGCGCATCTGGCCGGAAAAAGATTATTCTGATCCCGGAACAGCGATGCGGGCCCAGGTTTTCAGGTTGCGCCAGGCTCTAAAAAATGAGGATGCAGAACCATCAATATCCGATAATATCGTTTTCAGCCAGGGATCTTACCGCTGGGAATATAAAGTGGAATGCTGGATCGATGTTGATCAGTTTGAAGCATACAGTCGTGAGGCAGATAATATCAGAGCAAGCGAACCAAACCAGGCGATCAACCTTTATCGCCAGGCGATTAGCCTTTACAAAGGGAAATACCTCCCTGAATCTACCTATAACGATTGGAGTGAGCCGCTGAGAGCCTATTACCATGATATATACCTTGATGCTGTCTACTCCCTTGCTGATCTGCTAAAAAGCAAAAGTGCCTACAGCGATATTATTAAACTCTGCGAGCAGGCTTTTGCTATCGATTACTACGACGAAAACATTCACGTTATCATGCTTGAAGCGCTGATTGCCGAAGGTCATACCACCCGGGCCCGGGCTCACTACAACGAGGTTACCTCTGCTTTTTACCGCGAGATGGGCGTAAAGCCATCGGATGAAATGAAAAAGCTCTACCGGCAGGTTGGCCTTGAAACCGGCAGTTTTGAGCTAGACTTAAGCACGATCCAGGAAAACCTGAAGAGTAAAAAAGCAGCAAGCGGGGCATATTTCTGCGATTCGGAAATGTTCCGCTATTTTTACAAGCTGGAGCAATTGCGTAGTGAGAGGAACGATCACCCGGTATTATTGTGCCTGATTACGATTGCCGCAGGTAATTATGCCAAACCACCGACAGAACAGCTAAAAGGGGTTATGCATAATTTAAAAAATGTAATTATGAATTCGCTTAGAAAAGGTGACCTGTTTGCCGCCTGGAATGAAGCGCAATTCCTGCTTCTTCTTCCCGGCCTAAACCGGGAGCAGGCCATGATGGTCTTAGAAAGAATTGAGAAAGTGTTTCACAGGAAGTATACGCTTCATGACCTGGTTATCCATAAAAAGATCGAATCTCTTTATCCGCTGGAAGGCGATTCTCATTTTAACTAACACCTGTTATTTACATTAATTCAGAGGTGACCGTTTTGTATCTGCTGCTTGTAGAGAACTGCTATATCTCTTCACGCGATATTAAGGCACTGTTTGCTGCCAACAGTATCGGCTGCGAAGTTGTTAATACCTCTTCCAATAAATCTCTGGTCGATCTTGCCCAAAAACTAACCCCTGAATTTTTAATCGTCGACCTTAACTTTTTTACCGCCGATCCAATCTCGATCATCAAAGATCTTCGCCAAAATACTCCCAGCGCCTACATCATTGCTTTTGCCGATCCCGATTTTTATCAAAACCTTAGGTTGGCAATTGAAGCCGGAGTGGACGACTACCTGATCAAACCGCTGCAGCGAGAGGACGTACTTTTACGGATAAAAATGGGTCTGCATCATCGAAAAGCAGCATCAACTGGGGTTAGTCAGCACCAAAAGGCATATCAAATCAGCGAAAATAAGGTCAGGGCTGTCATGGGGGATCGGGCAAATCTTAACACTGCCCCCGCCCCGGTGCCGGATCCCTATATCAACCTCGGTAAGGTCAGCTTTATCGGCAAAGCCAGGGAAAAGGCAGCTATAAGATTAATGGATGCTGAGCTTGCTGAACAAAGTCGCGCATTTCTAGATCAGGAGGTTGCCGCTGAACATACGGTAGAAGATCCGATCGACCGCTTTGAATCGCTGGTAACCGAGGCTAATGCGCTTGCTGCTGAACGCCCGGATGATGCAATTAAGCTTTTTAACGAGGCGCTGCAGCTCTACCGGGCCGAATACCTCCGAGATTTACCGTCATCCGGTAACCGGTCCCCGATCGGCTCCTGCCAGCATGAGCTCTATGTCGGCGCTATTCTTGATTTAGCCGACCTCTTAAGTAGAATTAATGGGGAAGACCTGATTATTAAACTTTGTGAAGAAACTTTGCCGATCGATTATTTTGAAGAAAATCTTCACATCAGGATTATCGAAGCACTGTTGGCGAAAGGCGAGGTTACCCAAGCCCTGGCCTATTACGATGATGCTGCATCAGCATTCTATAAGGAGATGGGGCTTACCCCTTCTGAAGAAATGAAAAAAGTATACGATAAAATTCAAAAAGAGAGTGATAACCCGGAGATAGATCTGAACAAAATTCAGGCCGGGTTGAACAGCAAGGTGCTGCCTGAAGGGGCCCTGTATTGCGATGCCGATCAGTTCCGCTTTTTCTACAAGCTGGAGCAGTTACGCGGTGAACGTAGCGGTCAATCGGTCTTGCTCTGTATGCTGGTGCTGATCAGCAAGGATTATTCCAAGCCGCCCGATTACCTGCTGCAGGAAGTTATGGAGAACTTAAAAAGTGTAATCATGCAAACCCTGCGTAAAGGTGACCTCTTTACCACATGGCACGAAGGGCAGTTTTTACTGCTGTTGCCCGGCTTGAACCGGGAACAGGCTGCCGAAGTTCTGGATCGAATTGAACGTGCTTACAACCGCAAACACTCCCTGCAGGGTTTAATCCTGCAGAAAAAAATAGAAACTATTTTCCCTCTCGAAGGCGATTCCCACTTTAATTAATACCTATTAATGTGTCCTCAATCTATTATATTCCACTTTTTTGTCATAAAAAAGCAATTAACCCCAATTCGTAACAGAAATATAACAGGGTTACGTTACAATTAGCTTAAGCAAGGTATGCTAGTTGTAAAGGATTTGAAAAATGACCAACAAGACGGATAATAAATCAATTTACCAGGGACGCGGCTCGGATTTTATGATCAGGATCAATAATGACGATCCGGCTGTTTTTAAAGGTAAAATTGAGCATATCAAAACCGGCCAGATTCAGTATTTTAATGATTTTTTAGAAATGATCATGCTGGTGCAGTCCAAGTTGGACGATCAGAACTACCCGCAAAGCGATACTGAGTTAAGATCTTTTAGCTAAAGAAAGTTGAAGATAATAATGGATAACGCTGATCACAACAACACCAATACTACTGAAGACTCAGTATTTTTAATCCGGGTCCAGTTTCGCCGCAATACCAGCTGGCAGGGCACCCTGCAGAGCATGAACAGCCGTAAGAGCTGCATCTTTAGAAGCGTGCTTGAGATGGGCCACCTGATCTATAACGAGCGTATAGACGCTTTCAGATGTGACGACGGAAAAGGATTGCAACTGCCGTCCTGGGATAAAAAAGAAGACGTTTCCTGATATTAGCGAGATAGAATCGAGGTTTTTTATTATGAAGGATAAAACAATAGAATCAGATATGATAGTAAACTTTAGAAATAGCCATTTGCGTTGTAGCAAAAAAAAATCGGAAAAAACGAATAGAATCATAAGGCCGCCGAAAATTTGGCAACATGTATCCTCAAAGTAAGTCAAAATAATCGCGGTTGATGTTATCGGCAGCTAG
>VGTO01000056.1 GCA_016874655.1 Bacillota bacterium
CAACATGGATCCCCTCCATCTTGATCATAAACTGGGACGAATCAAGCTGATTAAAATTGGCCCTCTGGCAATTGGATTGTTGCACGGGGACATTGGGGGTCGGGCGGTTCACTTTAACCGGGTCAGAGATCTTTTCCTGCCTGATCAGCCGGCGGCGATTATCTTCGGGCATTTACACGAACCGGTAAATAAAAGAGTTGATGGAATTCTATACTTTAATCCCGGCTCAGCGATTGAACCGCGACGGGTCGCAAAGCCTTCGTGCGGCTTGCTGACTATCCGGGGCATGGAAATATGCGGCGAAATAATCTACTATTAGTGTTATAATGAGGTCCATGATACAAGTGAGGAGGGACTAATATGGCTTTGGAGATTAACAAACAAAAAGAACTTCACGAGCGGATTCTGTTCGAGGCAGAACAACTAAAGCTGCCGTGCAGTAAGGCTTTTACGATCGCAGCTGAAGTTGACTGCACCGTCAGTGAAGTTGGCAAAACCTGCAACGAAGTGGGGATAAAGATTGTCGGCTGCCAGCTTGGCTGTTTTTAATAAAAAGCGGGCGATAAAGAGCGTAAGAGATAGGGATGCGGCGTAAAAGCTGAAATTAGACTGAATATTGGCGAGCAGGCCTGAATATGGCCTGCTTTTCTGTTTGCCTGTCCGGCAAAGGTCAAGTATATTTAACTATAGAATTATTAGCACTCACCAGGGGTGAGTGCTGCTAAGATTAAAAATCCATACAAAGGAGGAAACTTAAATGAACCTCAAACCCCTTTCAGACAGAGTTGTAGTAAAGGTTTTGGAGGCGGAAGAGAAGACAGCCAGCGGTATTGTACTACCGGATAAGGCAAAGGAAAAACCGCAGGAAGGTAAAGTAATGGCTGTCGGCACAGGTAAAGTGCTTGACAACGGCAACCGGATGGAGATGGATGTCAAGGTTGGCGATAAAGTAATCTTTTCCCGCTATGCCGGAACTGAAGTGAAGGTTAAGGGTGAAGAGTACCTGATTCTGAGGCAGGATGATATTCTGGCCCTCATCTAGTAAATTATTCAATCAGAAAAAAGGAGGTTGCAAAATATGGCTAAACAGATTATTTACAATGAAGAAGCCCGGCGTGCCCTCGAAAGAGGCGTGAACGCATTGGCCAAAACAGTGACTGCAACATTAGGCCCAAAGGGTCGTAATGTAGTGCTCGACAAGAAGTTCGGTTCTCCCCAGATTACTAATGATGGTGTAACCATCGCCCGCGAAATTGAATTGGAAGATCCATTTGAAAACATGGGCGCCCAGCTGGTGAAAGAGGTGGCAACAAAAACCAACGATGTAGCCGGAGACGGTACCACCACTGCTACCCTGTTAGCCCAGGGCATCATTCGTGACGGATTAAAGAACGTTGCTGCCGGCGCTAACCCGATGCTGATGAAACGCGGTATCGAGAAAGCTGTTGTTGTAGCACTGAAAGAGCTGGAGAAGATGAGCAAGCCGGTGGAAACCAAGGAAGACATTTCACAGGTTGCCGCCATTTCGGCCAGCGATGAGACCATTGGCCAGCTGATTGCTGAAGCGATGGAAAAGGTTGGTAAAGACGGCGTAATCACTGTCGAGGAATCAAAAGGGTTTACTACCGATCTAAAAGTTGTGGAAGGGATGCAGTTTGATCGCGGCTATATTTCTCCTTACATGGTAACCGATACCGAGAAAATGGAAGCGGTACTGGAAGATCCGTTTATCCTGCTGACCGACCGTAAAGTTAGCAACATTCATGATTTACTGCCCCTGCTGGAGAAGATCGTCCAGAAAGGTAAAAACCTGCTGTTGATCGCCGAAGATGTTGAAGGCGAAGCTTTGGCTACCCTGGTAGTCAATAAACTGCGCGGAACTTTTACCTGTGTGGCTGTTAAGGCCCCCGGCTTTGGTGATCGCCGCAAGGCGATGCTTGAAGACATCGCTGTTCTGACCGGTGGTAAAGTGATCTCTGAAGATCTCGGTATCGACATGAAGAATGTAGAAGTAGATATGCTCGGACATGCCCGTCAGGTAAGAATCAGCAAGGAAGAAACGGTGCTGGTCGACGGCGGAGGAAGCTCTGAAGACATCAAGAAGCGTATCGCTCAGCTGAGAGTCCAGATTGAAGATACAACTTCAGATTTTGATCGCGAAAAACTGCAGGAGCGTCTGGCCAAATTGGCTGGTGGCGTAGCAGTCATTGAAGTTGGCGCAGCTACCGAAACCGAAATGAAAGAGAAAAAGATGCGCATTGAGGATGCTCTTTCAGCAACCCGTGCTGCGGTCGAGGAAGGTATTGTACCCGGAGGCGGTATTGCCTACCTGCTCATTACTTATGGTTTTGAGCAGCTTGAAAAAGAACTGGAAGGCGACGTTTTAACCGGCCTGTTGATTGTTAAGCGGGCTTTGGAAGATCCGGTACGCGTAATTGCTGACAATGCCGGAGCAGAAGGCTCTGTTGTCGTTGAGAAAATCAAGGCTATGGATAAGGGAACTGGCTTTAATGCCATAACAGCCAAGTTTGAGAACATGATGGCTGCAGGCATTGTAGACCCGGCAAAAGTAGCCCGTTCGGCGATCCAGAATGCAGCCAGTATTTCGGCTTTATTCCTGACCACTGAAGCAGTGGTAACAGATTTACCCGAGAAAAATGGCGGCGGCGGTATGCCTGGCGGCATGCCTGGCGGCGGAATGGGAATGATGTAAATAATGCTTTAAAAACCGGCTAAAATAAAGCCGAATATAATTAAGCCCCCGTTCAATGTGGATCGGGGGCTTTTTTATGCAAAAAACGATTCTCGACATTATTCAGATAAAATACTATAATCAGTTTAACAATTTAACTATTAACGGATGCAAGTAATAATCAGGAGGGGTAGAAATGATCGATTTTTCATTAAGCGAAGAGCAGCAATTGATACAGAAGATGGCTCGTGATTTTGCCCAGTCCGAGATATTGCCCCATGCAGCAGACTTTGATCGCAGCGGAGATTACCCGGAAGAAATTGTTAGGAAAGCTTTTCAAGCCGACCTGGTGTACGGGGTTATTCCGGAACAGTACGGGGGGGGAGGCCTTGACGGCCTTGATCAGTTGCTGATTGCCGAAGAGCTTTCAGCTGCCTGTGCCGGGATTGGCAGCTGCATTGCCATTAACAGTTTGGCAGCGATCCCCCTGATCTACTTCGGCAGCGAGAAACAAAAAGAATCACTTCTCAGCATGATCTGTACCGAGGAAAAGAAAATGGCTCTCTGTGTGACCGAACCCGGGGCCGGATCTGATGTATCCTCAATTAGCAGCACAGCGAAAAAGATTGGCGCTAAATATATTTTAAACGGTAATAAAACTTTTATTACCAATGGCGGTGTAGCTGACTACTATATTGTTTTTGCCTCAATAGACCGCGCTTTGGGGCACAAGGGGATTACCGCTTTCTGGGTGCCGCGGGATCTGCCGGGAGTTTCTGTGGGTAAAAAGGAAGATAAAATGGGGCAGCGCGCGGCCAACACTACCGATGTGATTTTTGATCAGGTCGAAATACCGGAAACAGATCGGATCGGTGAAGAGGGACAGGGCTTTAAAATTATCATGCAGACCTTCAACCATTCGCGGCCGGGAGTTGGCGCTTCTGCCGTGGGAGTAGCCCGCAGCGCCATGGAGTATGCTCTTAAATACGCATCCGAGAGAGAACAGTTTGGTCTGCCGATCCTGATGCACCAGGCGGTTATGTTTATGCTGGCTGATATGGCCAAGGATATTGAAGCAGGGAGGCTTCTGGCCTGGCAGGCCGCCTGGAAAGGCAGTCAGGGCCTTGATAACTCTAAGGAAGCCGCGATCGCCAAGGTTTTCTGCGGTGATATGGTGATGCGGGTTACCACAGACGCAGTCCAGGTCCTGGGCGGTTATGGTTATATCAAAGATTACCCGGTCGAGAAGCTGATGCGTGATGCCAAGGTTTTCCAGATCTATGAGGGCACGGCCCAGATTCAGCGCTTGCTGATTGGCCGCGCCCTGATGAAAGATTTGTTTTAAATCAACGTTGCTTTGATTGCTATGGTTAATAGGCGATAATGATCTTCAGCAAACGAAATAAGAGGGAACGGGAAAAACATTAACCCGTTCCCTCAATTAAGTTTTAGTCTAATTACCCAATAGCTCGTTCAGTCTGGCAATAGATTGATCAATCATCTCCTGCGGGTAATCAACATCTTTGATCTTGCCGGCCAGGTAATCGTCGTAGGCAGTCATATCAAAGTGGCCGTGGCCGCTTAAATTAAAGAGGATTGTTTTTTCTTCCCCGGCTTCTTTGCATTCAAGGGCTAAATCAATTGCTCCCTTAATGGCGTGTGAGGATTCCGGAGCCGGAACAATCCCTTCAGTTTTTGTGAAGGTAAGCGCCGCTTCGAAGGCTCCTTCCTGCCCAACCGCGCGCGCTTCCATCAGCTTATCGTGATAAAGACGGCTCAAAATCGGGGATTGTCCGTGATAACGCAGGCCGCCGGCGTGAATGCCGGGAGGCATAAAGTTGTGACCCAGTGTATACATCTTCAGTAGTGGGGTCAGGCCGGCCACATCACCAAAGTCATAAGTGAATTTACCCTTGGTAAAAGTCGGGCAGGCAGCCGGTTCGACACCGATGCAGCGAACATTTTTATCTTCACGCAGATTATCCTGAATAAACGGTAGCGCTATGCCGGCAAAATTGCTGCCACCTCCGCAACAGCCAACAACGTAATCGGGGTACTCGCCAACCAAGGCGAGCTGTTTTTTGGCCTCCTGGCCGATGATTGTCTGGTGCAGCATCACGTGGTTTAAGACACTACCAAGCGAGTAATTACTGTCTTCCCTACCGGCGGCGTCTTCAACAGCTTCACTGATGGCGATGCCCAAGCTGCCCAGTGAATTCGGATCAGCGGCTAAGATATCGCGACCTGACTTGGTTAGGTTGGTGGGGCTGGCATGAACCTTTGCTCCAAACATTTCCATCATCGAACGCCGGTATGGCTTCTGCCCGTAACTGACTTTAACCATGTAAACTTCGCATTCCATATCAAAATAATTGCAGGCCATGGCCAGTGAGCAACCCCATTGCCCGGCTCCGGTTTCGGTGGCGAGGCGCTTTTTGCCTTCCTGTTTGTTGTAGTAAGCCTGAGGCACAGCAGTGTTTGGTTTATGGCTGCCCGTTGGACTAACACCTTCATTTTTATAATAGATTTTTGCCGGTGTACCCAACGCCCGCTCCAGGTTATAAGCTCTGTAAAGCGGGCTTGGCCTCCAGAGACTGTAAATCTCCATCACTTCTTCGGGGATATCGATAAAGCGTTCCTGCGAAACTTCCTGCATGATCAGACCCATGGGAAAAATAGGTTTTAAATCATCCGGTCCGATCGGTTGCTTTGTACCCGGGTGCAGGGGTGGGTCCAGCGGCGTTGGCAAATCAGCCTGAATGTTGTACCACTGGCGGGGCATCTCTTTCAAGGGTAAGGTAATGTTTCTTTCTTTCATCGTCGTTCCTCCTTTTTATAGCATTGCTTATTTTGGTAAAAAAAAATAACTTCCGTCCGGGGACGAGAGTTATTCGTGGTACCACCCTGGTTACCTGCTCTGGCAGGTCACTCTGTCAGGTGCGGGAAGAATACTTCCTCAGACCTGCTTTCTTTTATCGGTGAAAGATCCGACCGGGTCTACTTGCGTCTAAACGCTTTCAGCCGGTGCCTCCCAGGAGCCATTCACACGGTGTATCGACGCCGGATTTTCAGCTTTGGAAACATTGCCGTTTCCTCAATCCGGCTCTCTGAGCCGACCCGATCCGGGTTACTAGTTCCTGTCATCGGCAGAGCCATATTCTCTTTGATTTCAAACTCTAACACAGGAGAACAGGTGTGTCAAGAAAAAAAACTGAAAAATATTTTAAGCTGAAAAATGATTAAATGATCTTTGAAGCAGGATTATCAAAGATCATTGGCGAAAACCAAGCACGTAGGCAGGTTAGCACAGAACTATTGCTGATGCTAGCAAACGAGGGCGGAAATGTAAACAGACAGCGCCTTCAGGGCCAGGGAGAAAAACTAAATATATAACAATCGTTAAAAGAATATTTTAACGAGGGAAAGTGTGCCTAGGGTTCCGCTTCCGTAAACAGGAATCTTAAGAACGGAAGGTCTGGTCCGAGTGGCACAGACATCTGCAGCAACCTGAACAGCAGTAGCTGAAATGTCACACCGAAGGGATAAAAGCCCAGGCGGGTAGGTTTCGCTCGATACCTATCTGCCCGGGCTTTCTTATTTTGATGTGAGGAGGTGATTCTATAAAAACAGTAGTCGGCTGCTTTGGGCAAGCGTTTTAAAAATAACTTAACCAGGAGGATGATGATGGAAAAGTTTTTTAAGTTCAAAGAACATAATACAACTCTGAAGACCGAAATCAACGCTGGTGCTACAACTTTTATGACCATGGCTTATATTATTTTTGTAAACCCCGCTATTTTAAGCGCTGCCGGCATGGATTTCGGTGCGGTTATGACGGCAACGATTATTGCCGCCGGGCTAACAACCATACTAATGGGATTATTGACTAATTATCCTTTTGCCCTGGCCAGCGGAATGGGGCTTAATGCTTTCTTTGCTTTTGTAGTTGCCGCCCAGTTTGGCTGGCAGGCCGCCCTGGGTGCCGTTTTTATTTCCGGAGTTGTATTTCTGATCCTAGCGATTTCAGGGGCGATCAGCCACATTGATGCCGCTGTCCCAACCAGCCTTAAAAGTGCTGTCGCAGCCGGAATCGGAATCTTCATCGCCTTTATCGGCTTGCAGAATGCCGGGATCATTGTCGGCTATGAGGCGACACAAGTTACCCTTGGCGACCTGACTGCGCCGGGACCGCTCCTGGCGCTGATCGGCACTCTGATTATTGCTGTCCTGATGGCCCGTAAAATTAAAGGGGCGATCTTGATCGGTATTTTACTGACAACGATTGTTAGTTTTATTATGGGTATCCAACCCCTGCCTGCGGGTCTTGGTGGTATATTTGGCCTTCCAGCCAGTATCGCTCCTGTTTTTCTGCAGCTTGATTTACGCGCAGCTCTTGCCATTCCGTTTTTCGTGATCTTCTCCTTTGTTTTTGTCGATGTTTTCGATACCATGGGCACCTTACTTGGAACCGGCGCCCGGGCCGGTTTCCTGGACAAAGATGGGCGCCTGCCGCGGGTAAATAAAGCGATGCTGGCCGACTCTATCGGCACCATGGGTGGCGCGCTGCTGGGGACCAGCACAGTCACCACTTATATTGAATCGACAGCCGGTATATCGGAGGGTGGAAGAACCGGATTTACTTCGGTAGTCACCGGATTACTTTTTTTCCTGGCGCTCTTTGTTGCTCCTCTAGCTGGTTTGATCCCAGCCGAAGCAACGGCTCCGGCGTTAATTATTGTCGGGGTGCTGATGGTCGGTGCAGTTACCAAAATCGACTTTGAAGATTTTACTGAAGCATTTCCAGCTTTCTTGACAATCATCTTTATGCCGTTGGCGTTTAGCATAGCTGACGGTATTGCTTTTGGTTTTATTGCCTTTCCGATCGTCAAGCTGGTTGCCGGAAAAGGCAAAGAGGTGCACTGGCTGCTTTACGTTCTTGCGGTTGTCTCCCTGATTCACTTCTTCTGGTAGAAAATGATTAGTTTTTCCGGAAGAAAGGAGTTCAGGCAATCCACTGAGAACATATAAAATGTACAGTGTGTTTGTTTAGAATGCTGAAGGTTGATAAATATGCTGGACGTGGCATCAGGAAGTTGTTATTCCAGGTGCCACGTCAATGCATGATAATGGAGATGATTGGGTATGCCGGAGATTCAGGTAGGGATTATCATGGGCAGCGATTCAGACCTGCCAATCATGCGAAAATGTGCTGATGCTCTTGATGAATTTGGAATCGGCTGGGAAATGGTGATCTCCAGCGCCCACCGCCATCCGGAAAAAACCGCCCGGTATGCACGAGGCGCAGCTGATGCGGGTTTAAAAGTAATTATAGCCGGCGCCGGAGGCGCTGCTCACCTGCCGGGGGTAATTGCCTCCATGACCCTGTTGCCGGTAATCGGGGTACCAATAGCCATTGAGCCGCTTGGCGGTGTCGACTCGCTCTACTCGATCGTTCAGATGCCACAGGGGATTCCTGTTGCTACCGTAGCGATCAACGGCGCTTACAACGCCGGGCTGTTAGCGGTTCATATAATGGCAGCGCACGATGAAAAAATGCGCAACCGCTTGAACATTTATCGTCAAAAATTGGCGGCTAAAGTAGAAGAGAAAGATTGTGCCCTGCGTGATCAACTTGGCCGGTGCAAGCGGCCAGAACCGGGTGATCAATAATGATTGAGCGTTATACCAGTCAGGTCATGGGCAGAATCTGGAGTCTAAAGAACCGCTATCAAAAATTTTTGGATGTGGAAATTCTGGCCAGCGAAGCATGGGCGGAATTGGGGGTCATTCCGAGAGAAGCAGCGGCGTTAATTGCTGCTAATGCCCGTTTTGATGTCGGGCGGATTGATGCCCTGGAACAAGAAACCAGGCATGACGTAGTGGCCTTTACACGCTCGGTTGCCGAATCATTGGGTGCTGAAAGCCGATACTTTCATTATGGGCTGACTTCCTACGATATTGTCGATACTGCCCTATCGATTTTACTGGTTGAAGCTGCTGCTTTGCTCCATAACGGTTTGGCTGAACTTGATCAGGTCCTTACCGAAAAGGCGCTGCGTTATAAGCAAACCCCAACAATCGGCCGAACGCATGGTGTTCACGCCGAACCAACGAGTCTTGGCCTTAAATTTGCGCTGTGGCTGGCCGAAAATCGCCGGAACATTAAGCGCCTTGAGCGGGCAACAGCAGCGATTAGCGTCGGGAAAATTTCTGGTGCAGTCGGTAACTATGCGCATATCGATCCTTTTATTGAAGAGTATGTTTGTCACAAGCTTGGCCTGGAAGCCGCCGCAATTTCTACCCAAATCCTACAGCGTGACCGGCATGCCGAATTTGTTTCTACCCTGGCGCTAATCGGGGCATCTCTAGAGAAAATAGCGCTGGAGATCCGCAACCTGCAGCGCACAGAGACCAGGGAGCTGGAAGAACCATTTTACAGGGGCCAAAAAGGTTCATCGGCAATGCCGCATAAGAAAAACCCCGTCACCTCGGAAAAAATATGCGGCCTGGCCCGCCTGTTACGCGGATATGCCGTTACAGCGTTAGAAAATGTTGCCCTATGGCATGAACGAGACATCTCCCACTCATCGGTGGAAAGAGTTATTCTGCCTGACAGCACGATTGCTCTCGATCACATGTTACAGCAGACGATCAGAATTGTAAGTGAAATAGTAGTTAACGAAAAACAGTTGGCTGCAAATCTTGAACTGACCGGCGGCCTGATTTATTCGCAGCGGGTTTTGCTGGAGCTGGTGGAATGCGGTTTGTCACGTGAAGAAGCCTATGACCTGGTGCAAGGTTATGCGCTGCAGGCCTGGGAGAGCGGACTGCGGTTCCGTGACCTACTCAAGTCGGACCAGTTAATAACAGAAAAACTGGGGCACAAAAAACTTGAAGCGTGTTTTAATCCTGATTACTATCTGCAGCGGGTTGATTATATCTATAAGCGTCTGGGGCTCTAGCAAATTGAAATAACAGGCGCTGGTTCAAAGATTATTTAAGGGAGGTATAGTTTTGCGAAAAGGAGAATTTGCGTACGAAGGAAAAGCAAAAAAGATTTACAAGACTGATGATCCAAAGCAACTGCTGGTTGAATTCAAAGATGATGCTACCGCATTTGACGGAGTTAAGAAAGATCGTCTTCAGGACAAAGGTATCCTGAACAACCGCCTTTCGGCAATTTTCTTTAGACTGCTTGAAGAAAAGGGCATCGAAACCCACTATATTGAAACCATAAGCGAGCGGGAGATGCTGGTAAAAGCCTTAGATATAATCCCGGTTGAAGTGATTGTGCGCAATATCGCAGCCGGCAGTATCTCCAAGCGGCTCGGTATCGAAGAAGGAATTAAACTAAAAAAAACTGTTCTTGAATTTTCGCTGAAAGACGATGCACTCCATGATCCGATGATTAACCACTATCACATCTACGCTCTTGACCTGGCTACAGCAGAAGAGATGGCGGTTATTGAAGAAGCAGCCCTCCACATCAATACGATCCTGATTCCCTATCTGGAGCAAAAGGGAATAACGTTGGTTGATTTTAAACTTGAATTTGGCCGACATCAGGGCCGGGTGATCTTGGGAGACGAAATATCACCTGACACCTGCCGCTTCTGGGATAGCAGTAGCGGGGAAAAGTTAGATAAAGATCGTTTCCGCCGTGACCTTGGCGGTGTTGTTGATGCTTATCGCGAAGTTTTAAGACGCCTTGAGGGAGGCGATAATCCTGCACTGGAAAGCTAAAGTTGAAGTAACTTTAAAACAATCGGTTCTCGATCCTCAGGGGTCTGCAGTGGAAAGCTCTTTGCATGCGCTCGGTTATGAGAATGTCTATCGGGTCAGGGTCGGAAAATATCTGGAGCTTTTTTTAGAGGCAGAAAATAAAGAAGAAGCCACTCACCAGGTTGAAGAGATGTCCCGGCGTTTGCTGAGCAATCCGGTTATTGAAGATTTCAGCTATAGCCTGCAGGAGGCCCAGCTATGAAGTTCGGAGTAATAGTTTTTCCTGGTTCAAACTGTGATCTTGATGCTTTTCATCTAATCCGCGATATTCTGCAGCAACCGGTTGATTATATCAGTCATCAAACAGCAGATCTGGCAGACTGTGATGCGGTGATCCTGCCAGGTGGTTTTTCATATGGTGATTACCTGCGTTCCGGGGCCATTGCCCGCTTTAGTAAAATCATGCCGAAGGTAGCTGAGTTTGCCGCAAGAGGCGGATTGGTGCTTGGCATTTGCAATGGGTTTCAGGTATTGACTGAAGCAGGGTTGCTGCCAGGCGCTCTTTACCGCAACGATAATTTGCAGTTCCGCTGCCAGCAGGTATCAGTCAGGGTTGAAAACTCTGACACTCCTTTTACTAATGCTGCCTCCCGGGGTGCTGTCCTGAAGATTCCTATTGCTCACGGGGATGGCAATTACTTTGCCCCCCCGGAGCTATTACAGCAGATGGAGAAAAATCGACAAATCCTCTTTCGCTACACCGATGAAAAAGGGAAAACCAGGATAGATGCCAATCCAAATGGTTCTCTCGATCAGATTGCCGGAGTCTGTAACGAAACCGGCAATGTAGCCGGCATGATGCCCCACCCTGAGCGAGCAGGTGAATTGATCCTCGGTTCGGCTGACGGCCTGTTTATCTTTAAATCGATCCTTAATCACTTTTTAAGCAAAGAGGCGGTGAAACATGGCTGAGCAAAGCTGGCGTCAGCTGGGTCTCACCGATCAGGAATACGCGATGATCATTGAACAGATAGGCCGTGAGCCGAACCTGGTAGAACTAAATATGTACAGTGTAATGTGGTCGGAACACTGCAGCTATAAACATTCACAGTCGGCTTTGAAACAATTCCCAACCAGTGGCAGACGTGTGATCCAGGGCCCGGGTGAGAACGCCGGTGTGGTCGATATCGGTGACGGCTGGGCAGCCGTATTTAAGATTGAAAGCCACAACCACCCGTCAGCGGTGGAGCCTTACCAGGGCGCGGCCACGGGAGTGGGCGGCATCTTAAGAGACATTTTTACCATGGGTGCACAACCGGTGGCTTTTTTAAACTCGCTGCGGTTCGGAAATCTTGAAGATGCCCGTGGGCGGTATTTATTTGACGGTGTAGTTGCCGGCATCGGTGGCTACGGTAACTGTGTCGGCATTCCGACAGTGGGCGGCGAGATTTATTTCGAAGATTGTTACCAGGGTAATCCATTAGTTAACGCTATGTGTGTTGGTATAATGCCGCTGGAACGGCTGGTCCTCGGTAAGGCAGTCGGAGTAGGCAACCTGATAGTACTGGTCGGAGCCCGCACCGGGCGCGACGGTATCCACGGTGTGACTTTTGCTTCGGAAGAGCTTTCACAGGCATCGGAAGAGAGACGACCTGCCGTGCAGGTTGGAGATCCTTTCCTTGGTAAATTGCTGTTGGAAGCAACCCTGGAAGTGATCGAAAAAAAACTGGTTGTGGGGGTTCAGGATCTCGGTGGAGCAGGTTTAACCTGTGCTCTTACTGAAACAGCTGCCCGTGCCGGCTCCGGAATTACGGTTGAGCTGGATCGGGTACCCTTAAGGGAAGCGGGGATGCATCCCTTTGAAATTTTAACTTCCGAATCGCAGGAGAGAATGCTGCTGATTGTTGAACCCGATCAATATAAAGCAGTCGAAGCGGTATTCCGCCGCTGGGAACTGAGTCCGGCTGTTCTCGGTAAAGTCACTGCAGACGGCCAGGTGATAGCCCGTTTTAAAGGAGAAGAGGTGGTCAGGGTTCCGGCAGCAAGCGTTTCCGGTGGTGCTCCGGTTTATAATCCGGAGGCACAGGAACCCGAATATTTTAAACGGCTTGCATCCCTTGACCCTCTGGATTTGCCAGCGGTAAAAGATTTCAACAAAGCATTGATCAGCATCCTGTCATCACCCGATATTGCTTCCAAGGAGTGGGTCTGGCGCCGTTATGATTTCATGGTGCGAACCTGCACTGTCCAGGGACCCGGTGGTGACGCAGCGGTAATCAGGCACCGTGAAAGCGGCAAGGGACTGGCGATGGCTGTTGACGGCAACGGACGCTATGTCTACCTGAACCCCTATCTGGGTGGAATGCTGGCGGTGGCTGAAGCAACACGTAACGTCAGTTGTGTCGGAGCTGAGCCGATCGGCATTACCGATTGTCTTAATTTTGGTAACCCGGAGAAGCCTGAAATCTATTGGCAGTTCAAACAGGCGGTAGCCGGCATGGCCGAGGCCTGCCGGGTGTTGGAGGTTCCTGTTGTCGGCGGTAATGTCAGCTTTTACAATGAAGTTGAGGGTGAAGCAATTTATCCCACACCGGTTGTCGGAGCTGTTGGGCTGCTCGATCATTATGAAATGCAGGCTAAGTCAGCCTTCGTTCAGGAAGGCGATATTATCTATCTGCTGGGAGCAAAAGAAGTGTCACTGGGCGGCAGTCAATTTTTAAAAAAGATTCACGGACAGCTCTACGGCAAAATGGCCGGGCTGAACCTGAACCTGGAAAAACAGCTGCAGGATCTGCTGCGGTACCTGATTAGTGAAAAACTGCTCCAATCAGCGCATGATCTCGCCGATGGTGGACTGGCTTTAGCCTTGGCTGAAAGCTGCCTGGCTGGTGGAAGCGGAGCAATTATTAAATATAATTGTACTTCACGGCCGGAGCTTGAGCTTTTTGGTGAAGGACCGTCCCGAGTTTTAGTATCGGTCAGTCCTGAACTGGGGGAACGGGTTAAAAGCATAGCAACTGAATCTGGTATTCCGGTTGAAGAGATCGGTATTGTCCAGGGCGATCTTTTGCAGATCACTTCTGGCAGTGATTCTTTGATCGAAATGAAAATAGCACTGATGGAGAGAGCCTACAGGGAGGTCTTTACATGGATCATGGAATAGCTTACCGGCAGCAGGTGAAGCTGCATGAAGCCTGTGGGGTTTGTGGCGGCTATGCCCAGGATCAACCGCTTGCTTTCCTGACCTGTTTTGCCCTCTATGCTTTGCAGCACCGAGGCCAGGAAAGTGCCGGTATTGTGGCCGGTCCTGGCGAAGGACGCAAAGTATGGATTAAAAAGGGCATGGGGCTCGTTTCGGAAGTATTTCCCGACAGCGCAGACCTAAAGGGTGTAGTCAGCAAACTGGCCATTGGCCATGTTCGCTATTCTTACGGTCAGGAAGGCAGGAACCCTGAAAATACCCAG
>VGTO01000057.1 GCA_016874655.1 Bacillota bacterium
TGGATACTGCTTTGCCAACCGCAAGGATTACGGTCAGATTGATATTGTATATGGGGCACGCAGTCCTGCGGATCTGATCCGGAAGAGTGAAGTTAAGGAAACCTGGGCGGAGCAGCCTAACACCAACGTCCACCTGACCGTAGATGCCGAGTTTCCCGACTGGCAGGGTCATGTCGGTTTTGTACCTACTTACGTAGCAGAGCTGGCTTTTACGCCGCAGGGTAAAGTGGCAATTACCTGTGGCCCGCCAATCATGATTAAGTTTGTGTTGCAAGCCCTGGAGAAGCTCGGGTTTGCTGATGATCAGGTGATCACTACTCTCGAAATGCGTATGAAATGTGGGGTAGGGAAGTGCGGCCGCTGCAATATTGGTCCGGTTTATGTCTGCAAGGATGGCCCGGTATTCAGCCTGGCCGAGTTGAACAAGCTTCCGACAGAATACTAATTAGATAGCTAACACCAAACAAGGGCGCTCCCGCAAGGAAGCGCCCCTCTATTTATCAAGCAAATGATCTTTTTATTAAGCGGTATTCAGAGACCTAATTTAACCGATAAGCTTTTGCTAACTGCCAAGACCCTGCCGTTTGTAGCGGGCGGCCAGCTCGCGGTACATCGGGGCGCTGGTCTTAACCCACATCAATGAAGCCCCGGTAATTTCCTTCTTCACTGTTGCTGGCACCCCGGCTGCCAGATGTCTGGGCGGTATTTTCATGTTGCTGGGTACAACAGACCCGGCGGCGATCATTGATTCTTCGCCGATTACACAAAAATCCTGTACAACTGAACCCATGCCGATAATAGCGCTGTTTTCAATGGTGCAGCCGTGTAGGATTGCCCCGTGAGCTACAGTTACATTTTCACCGATTATCGTTTCGCAATCAGGAATAACGTGGACTACAACATTGTCCTGGATACTGCTACCTCTTTTTACGATAATTCTGCCAAAGTCTCCACGTAGCACGGCGCCAAACCAGATGCTCACATCATCTTCAACAAGTATGTCACCGATCAGGGTAGCATTAGGTGCAATGAAGCAGTTATTACCTACTTGCGGGGTTTTGTCGTCAAATGTGATGATCACTTCAATCCCCTCTTTCTTAGCCTGTTGCTCTCTGGTCTTTGAGTTACTCTTCTTCCCTTAACAGCGCTTTTCCTTTTCAAAACTCCCCGGCTGCGCTATTATTATAAATAAACTTAATCAATAGACGACAATACTACGGATTTCAAAGGAGCTAAAGGCTATTAATAAAAAAGCACTGCACGATCTACTCTCCGCTGTCCAAAGCGGGGAGGTTGATATTGAAAAGGCCATGGAAAGACTGCAGGTTTTACCTTATGAAAACCTTCAATTTGCCAGGGTCGACCATCACCGCCACTTAAGGTGTGGGTTTCCGGAAGTTATTTACTGCCCTGGCAAAACGGTGGAACAGATCGCCGTCATCTTTAAACATCTTGCCGCTTCCGGCGATTCTGTTCTGGCAACCAGGGCCGGCGAGGATGCTTACGAAGCAGTAAAGGCTCTGTTCCCTGCTGTTTGCTTCTACCGGGAAGCTCGGGCGCTGGTTTTGCACAGCCTGGAAAGTAAAACCCCTGTTGGTTCCGTGGCGGTTGTTTCTGCCGGTACGGCTGATCTGCCCGTTGCTGAAGAGGCGGCTCTCACTGCCGAACTGATCGGCAGCCGGGTGGAAAGACTTTACGATGTTGGAGTGGCGGGTATTCACCGTCTTATTGACAACTGGGATCTGATTGCCAAAGCCCGGGTCATTGTGGTTGTTGCCGGGATGGAGGGGGCACTGGCCAGTGTGGTTGGCGGTTTAGCCACCTGCCCGGTTATCGCAGTGCCAACCAGCGTCGGTTACGGTTCACACTTCGGTGGTCTTGCCCCACTGCTTACGATGCTTAACAGTTGCGCCACTGGGGTAGCTGTAGTAAATATTGATAACGGTTACGGGGCAGGTTACATGGCTGCTCTGATCAACAGGGTTGGAGAAAAGGCGGATGATCAGTGAGCACCAGCGTCAATGAGAGTCAGGGTAAAATATTATACTTTGACTGTTACAGTGGGATCAGTGGGGATATGACTCTCGGTGCCCTGCTTGATCTTGGTCTCGATTTGGATCGGCTGCGTGCTACCCTGGCCGGTTTGCCTCTTGAAGGGTATCAGCTAGTTGCTGATCAGCTAACAAGTGAAGGTTTGGCTGGAACGAGAGTGCAGGTAATAGTTGAAAATGAACAACAACAGCAACGCCACCTGCCTGAGATCTTGGAACTGATCAATAATGCTGATCTGCCCGGCCCGGTGAAAGAAATGAGTGGTTTAATCTTTAGCAATCTGGCAGAGGCTGAGGCAGCTGTTCACGGCACTACCGTTGATCAAGTTCATTTTCATGAGGTTGGGGCCGTTGATGCTATCGTTGATGTAGTAGGCACTGCTGTTGCTCTTCACTTGCTTGAGGTAACTGAAGTTTACTCCTCACCGCTGCCTTTGGGTAGTGGTGAGATCCATACTGCTCACGGTAAACTGCCCCTGCCGGCCCCGGCAACCCTTGAATTACTAGCAAGAAGGAAGGCGCCGGTGCGCGGAAGTCTGGATAATTATGAGCTGGTTACTCCAACCGGAGCTGCGATCCTGACCACAATTGCCAAAGGATTCGGACCGCTGCCGGATTTTACACTGCAAGCGGTCGGCTACGGGGCCGGAAGCTATGCACTCTCCCGGCCTAACTTTCTGCGCTTGCTATTGGGGCAAAATGTTCAAACTGTAGATCTTTATACCGATGAACTAATCCAGCTTGAAGCTAACATTGATGACCTCAATCCCGAGATCTATGGCTACCTGATGGAAATACTTTTCGCCTGTGGTGCGCTTGATGTATTTTTTACCCCTATACAAATGAAGAAAAACCGTCCTGCCGTTCAACTGACAGTGCTCACCCCGCCGCATCTACTGAATAAACTCCGCGATCTGATTTTTTCCGAAACCAGTACTTTAGGCCTGCGTCTTAGTCGGGCTCAGAAAGTTATGAAACCACGCACGGTCGGTAAAGTTACGACAGAATGGGGAGCGATCCGCATTAAATATTGTCCTGCCCTTCCAGGCGAGCCCCTTCTTCATTATGCTCCCGAATATGAAGATTGCTGCAAGGTCGCCAGGCTTTCCGGTTTGCCACTGAAAGAAATTTACCGGCTGGCGGGGAGCCTGTTCAGAAATAATCACCAATAGTATCTGCGGCTAGATCTTTATTGAAAACAGCAAATCATTGTTTCTATCGATAAAAGTTAGAATATTATTGACATAGACAATATTATGTATTATAAATTAGTCAAAGGAGGCTTAGAAAATGAAAAAGAAGCCATTAACCGAAAAGATTAGGCAGTTAAATGGCGCTCTCTATGACGGCGAAGGTCAGACACCGGACCTGCAACAGGCGGTCAGTTCTATATTTTCGCTCATTGGCGCTGCTGTTTTCGTAGTGAACAGGGATGGGACACTCTTAGTTGCTGAATCCGGGTCAGTCAAGTTGGCTGAGAATCTGAAACTGTTGATTAAGGATCAATCACTTGAAGCAGATCAGTTTTTTATGCAGCTGTTTAAAAATAACGAAGCTGTTTACAACGAAACAGATCCTAATCAAAAAACGGGTAGTGATTACTACTATTCACTTTTGCCTCTTGCTGCTGAGGATAAGAAGTCAGATCTGCTGCTGCTCTGTTCTGTCAAAAAACCACTCGACGATGATCAGCTGACCCTGGCGGAAATAGGGGCTCTGCTGATCGGCCTGCTCAAACGCCTTGAGGAATTAGGTAAAGAAGAGGATATTATTAGAAATAAGAAACTGGCCGAAGGAGCTTTTGAAAGTTTATCGTACTCTGAAGTTGAAGCAATTGAGGAGATCCTTAAAAATATCACCAACAATGAAAGTGTAGTTATTGCCAGCAAGATTGCTGACAACTTAGGTATCACCCGCTCTGTGATCGTTAATGCACTGCGTAAATTTGAAAGTGCAGGCATTATTGAATCACGTTCATTGGGGATGAAAGGAACCTTTATCCGGATCAAGAACCTGCATGCAATGGAGATGATAGCCTCTCGTTCCTTCAAATCCGGATCCTACTGACCTGAGATGTCCGAATTACCAGTAAACCGAATTTCATGCTTGATCACGCGGCAGGCTATCGCAGCTGCCGCTTTTTACATGCGTTAAAACAATAAACAGGTATTCTGCGAGATAACTAAGTTTGACAGCGGCAGATGAGGTTGCTACAATATGGTCTGATGTTCAGCGACTAGGCGTACCAAAGCGCCATTGGAGGTAAAAGCAGTGCCTGTTTTATTAACTTATCTGGCTATATTCGTGGCTAAAATTGCGCACGTAAGTTTTGGAACGATCCGCATTATTTACCTGACCAGAGGTAAAGCCTGGCCCGCAGCAGCGGTCGGCTTTTTTGAGGTTATCATTTACCTGATTGCTCTAAGCATGGTTTTACAAAACCTCAATCAATGGCAGAACATTTTAGTTTATGGGCTTGGTTTTGCTGCCGGTAACATCGTCGGTAGCATGATTGAAGAGAAAATAGCAATCGGACATGTTAATGCCCAGGTAGTTACACTTGATGAATGCAATGGTTTGGAGGAGAACTTGCGTGAAAGAGGTTATGGTGTAACTTCAATGCCCTGCTACGGCAAGGAAGGCCCGCACCGAACCCTGCAGGTGATGCTCAAACGTAAGGAGCTGCCGGACTTTCTTAAAGCAATGAAAACCCATGATCCGGACGCATTCATTACTATTTATGATACTCGCAAAATTATGGGTGGCTATTTCAACAGAATGAAGGCGAAATAGAGTTGGGCAGTCTTAAACAACAAGCAGGAGAGAACCACAAAGCGATCGGGGTAATCGACTCCGGAGTCGGGGGTCTGACTGTTGTGCGTGAGATCAGTAAACGCCTGCCCCATGAAAGTATCGTTTACTTTGGCGACACAGCCCGGATGCCATATGGACCGCGTTCCTACGAAGAGGTGCGCGGTTTTGTTTTTGAGATGCTCGATTTTTTGAAGCATCAGGAGATCAAGATGGTTGTGGTGGCTTGTAATTCGGCCACTGCCGCTGGTCTTTCCTATTATCAGGAAAGCATTGATCTGCCGGTATTGGGGGTCATTGAACCCGGGGTCAGGGCCGCCCTGGCCGGTAGCCACAACCGCCGGATCGGAGTAATCGGCACTGTTGGTACAATCAGCAGCGGAGAGTATGAAAAAGCGCTACGCAAGAAAAATGGTGACCTGCATATTGTAAGTAAGGCCTGTCCGCTTTTTGTTCTGCTGGTAGAAAACAACCTGGTAGCAACTCCCGAGGCCATTAAAGTCGCTCATGAATATTTAGATCCACTGGTAGCGGAAGAGATCGATGCCTTGATCCTCGGCTGCACCCACTATCCCCTGATGTCAGATTTAATTCAGGAAGTTGTCGGCCCTGCTATAAAGCTGATTAATTCTGCTAAAGAAATTGCCGCCGAAGTGGAGGAGATTCTCGGCGGCAATGCTAATTTCAATCCCTTAAGCTGCAATGTGCCACGTTTCCGCTTTTTTGTCAGCGGCAATCCCAAACCCTTTGAAGAAGTTGGGTCCAAGCTGCTTAAGCGAGAAGTTAAAGCTTATCAAGTGCAGCTCTAAAACCTACATGGCCCGTAATCTCCTGATGCGATCCTCTGCCGGCGGATGGGTGGAGAACATTGCTGACATCTTATTGAGTGCTGATGCTCCCAGTGCCGGGTTGACAATGTAGAGACCGTTAAGTGCCTGATTATCCAAGGGACTGCGTGCTACTTGCATCGTTGATATTTTTTCCAGGGCGCTGGCCAGACCTTCCGGATAACCCGTGTAATCAGCCGCAGTGGCGTCTGCTAAGTACTCGCGCTGTCTAGATATGGCAAAGCGCAGTAGCTGGGCAAATAAGGGAGCAATAATGGCGACCACGATCAGAAAGACGATGCCGATTATATTACTCTGTCCGCTTCTGCGACCGCCGCCCCCGAAGATAGCCATTCTTCTTAAGATCACACTGGCATAAACAATAGCCCCGGCCAATACAACAGCCACAGTAGCCAGCAAAACATCATAATTTGCGATATGGGCCATTTCATGAGCGATAACCCCTTCAAGTTCCTGGCGGTTCATGCGATTTAATAATCCCCTGGTTACCGCAACGATAGCTTGGTCAGGATTACGGCCGGCAGCAAAAGCATTGGGAACATCCGTTTCCATAATATAAACCTTTGGCATCGGTTTTCCGGCAGCTACGCTTAAGGCTTCGACTGTGTTATAGAGGAATGGTTCCTGTGCTTTGCTTACTTCACGGGCGCCAGCCATCGAGGCGACTACATTGCGGCCGCCATAATAACTGATCAAAAAAATTATACAAAAAATGATGGCGGCTATGACAAAGCCAAAGATAGGGTTGCCCATATATAAGCCTGAAATATAACCGATCAGGGCAAACATAATCGCATAAAGAAAGAAAAAGAAAAAAGTTCTTCGTTTGTTTGAAGCTATGTGACTGATGATTGGATCCATTAAGATTCATTACCTCCTTGCATCTCGACCTGAGGAGTATTCCGGACCTGCTCTGACTCAACTTCAAAGAACTCCCGTATTTTAAAGCCGAAGAGGTTGGCGATCAGATTGGTCGGAAAACGTTCTATGACTGTGTTCAATACCATGATCGTGCGGTTAAACCGCTGCCGGGCGTAAGCTATTTTATTTTCAATGCCGACCAGCTCTTCCTGTAGCATTAAAAAATTCTGGTTGGCCTTCAGGTCGGGATAGTTTTCAGCAACGGCAAAAATTGATTTTAATGCTCCTGCTGCCAGATTGTCTGCCTCAGCATTTTCGCCCATGGTCGAGGCTTTTAGCCAGTCGGTCCTGGCTCTGGTAATTTTGTCCAGCAGCTCTTGTTCGTGGCGCATGTAACCCTTAACTGTTTCAACCAGGTTTGGAACCAGATCAAACCTTTTCTGGAGCATAGTATCAATGTTGGAGTAGGCTGTATCGGCCATATTGCGTAAACCGACAAGACGGTTATAAGTATAAACTATAAAAGCAGCTACCACAATGATAATGGCGGGTACCAGATAACTGAGTTCCATAGGTAAACCTCCTTTAACAACTTAAGTAATTCTTTATTTATCCGGCTTTTCCTCTAGTTGATTGCAAAGAGGATTAAAAAACCCCCTCTGATCGATTAAACTATTGTGTCACTGCCTGCCTGGAAGGATATCGCAACTGGAGTGGGGAATTACCAAAAGATAGCTGGCAGGCTATGATAAAAGCCAAAATAAAAGTAATAAAAGGAGGGTTAACCTGTGAAACCCAGTTTACCTTTATCAAAAGGGGTTGCCTACGCGATCGGTCAATTGGGATGGGCACTAACGCTCGGCCTCGTTGTTAGCTACCTGATCTATTTCTACTTACCGCCTGAAGAGGCACGTCTGCCGGAACTAATCCCATCATTTTATCTTTTTGGGTTTATCTCGATCATCGGTCTGATTACAATGGCTGGACGCTTTGTCGATGCGATCACCGATCCTTGGATTGCCACTCTCTCCGATCGTTCGACGGCGAAAAGAGGGCGCCGGATCTCTTTTATGATGACCGGTGGTTTACCAATGGTAGTGCTGATGTTTTTACTCTTTACCCCACCTTCGGCGGAACCAGGGGCACTAAATGTATTTTGGCTAACCATTACGCTGTTCCTTTTTTACCTCTTCTACACTATCTATGTTACGCCCTACTTTGCCCTGATCGCCGAGTTGGGTCACACTCCGCAGGAGAGGCTGAATCTATCAACCTATATATCGCTCACCTTTTTCCTCGGCACTGCCATTGCTTCCCAGGCGCCAATGCTCTTTTCGCTCTTTGAGGGAGCGGGTTTCGAGCGAATTATTGCTATCAGAATCACCTTCGCCCTACTTGGCCTGTTTGCCCTGGTTTGCCTCTACGTGCCGGTAATCGCCATCGATGAGAAAAAGTACAGCAGCGGTGTGCCATCAACGGTACCGATGTTTGAGTCCCTTAAACTCACTTTTCACAACCGTAACTTTTTACCATTTGCCCTATCTGATATGGTTTATTTCCTGGCCTTGACCATTCTGCAGACCGCCCTGATCTACTATGTAACGGTACTGTTACGCCAGCAGGAGCAGTTTTACTCGATCCTCTTTATAGTGATGGCGGTAGTCTCTTTTGCCTGCTACCCGGCGGTAAATCTACTGGCCCGCCGCATCGGCAAACGGATCATGATCATTGGCGCCTTTATCATTTTTACCCTGGTATTCGGTCTCACTTCACTCTTTGGCTTGCCCTGGGTGCCGCTATCGTTGACAGCACAGGGTTACCTGCTTTCAATCCTTGGCGCGCTGCCGCTGGCGGCATTCGGTATTCTGCCCAATGCGATTTTAGCAGACATTGCAGAGCATGACGCTTTAAAAACCGGCAGTCATCGCGAAGGAATCTATTATGGGGCCCGGACATTCATGCAGAAGATCGGCCAGATGATCGCCATGTTGATTTTTACCTCGCTGCTTGTTCTGGGACGTGATGTGGGCGATGATCTGGGAGTGCGCATTTCCGGCGTTGTGGCAGCAGTCTTTTGTTTAGGGGGTCTCTATCTTTTCAGCCGCTACGATGAAAAGAAAGTTATGGCCGAGACAGAAGAGATGAAAGCTAAATTAGAATGAAAATATGCTTAGGTGCTTGGTGAAAGGAAAGGACTAAACTAATGCGTATAGATGGCAGAAAGTTTAACGAACTAAGACCGCTTAAAATTACCCGCTCTTATCTAAAGAACCCGGAAGGCTCTGCATTGATCGAGTTGGGCGGAACGAAAGTGATCTGCACCGCTTCGCTGGAAGATAAAGTCCCCCAGTTTTTACGAGGCTCGGGACAAGGGTGGGTTACAGCTGAATACGCAATGCTGCCTCGTTCCACTACTGTTCGCAGTCAGCGCGAAAGAAACAGCGCCAATTCCCGCAGCCTGGAAATTCAACGTCTGATCGGCCGAACGTTGCGTGCAGTAACAGATTTAAAAAGGCTGGGTGAGCGAACTATATGGCTGGATTGCGACGTCATTGAAGCCGACGGGGGCACCCGTACAGCAGCAATCAGCGGCGCTTTTGTTGCTCTTGCTGAAGCCTCTCTGTTGTTGAAAAAGCAGGACCTGATTACCTTTTTTCCGCTAAGCAGCTTTCTTGCGGCAGTCAGTGTTGGTCTTCTAGCTGGCAAGCCGGTGCTTGATTTGGCCTACGAAGAAGACTCCGCTGCCGGCGTAGATATGAATGTGGTCATGACCGCTGACGGAAAGCTGGTGGAGGTACAGGGAGCAGCTGAGGATCAGCCTTTTAGCAGGGATCAGCTGGATCAACTGCTCGATCTGGCAACCGCAGGAATCACTGAAATTACTGTCTGCCAGGAGAGGGTTTTGGGGGAAGAAATATCACGGCTGATTGCAGAAGCAGGCGCTATTAAAGATAATGAAAGCAGATGATTGCAGAAAGGGGCGCTGGTTACTTGCCAAAGCTGGTCCTGGCGACAGGCAATAAAAACAAGGTACGCGAGATTCAGGAGCTGCTCGCAGATCTGCCGTTTACGATAGCTACAATCGAAGACTACCCGGGGCTGGTGATGCCGGAAGAAGATCAACCTTCCTTTGCCGGCAACGCTGCCCTAAAGGCGGAAGCGGTCAGCAAATTTAGCGGCGAGCTGGTGTTGGCTGACGATTCCGGCCTGGAAGTTGATGCTTTAGGTGGCCGTCCCGGTGTTTACTCCGCCCGTTACGCCGGAGAGGAAGGCAACTATGCCGCTAACAATCAGCTGCTCCTGCAGGAACTCTCCGGCTTGCCCCCGGAGCAGAGGGCAGCTCGCTTCGTCTGTGCCATTGCAATCTGTATTCCCGGAGATCAAACCTACATTATCGAAGAGAGCTGCTCCGGCGTTATTGCTGAAGAACTGAAGGGGAAAGGGGGTTTTGGTTACGATCCTCTGTTTATCTATGAACCGGCGGGTTTGACCTTTGCCGAAATGAGTGCTGAGGAGAAAAATAAAGTGAGCCATCGCGGCCGGGCCTTAAAAAGGGTCCGGAAATTATTGGGCAAAATATTTATCTTCTAAAATTATTACCCCGTAACCTTTAACCTGGTTACCCCGGCAGATCCCCCAGAGGGATAAGATCCAACTTTAGCAAACAATACGGTCAATACGATACGGTCGTCAATGCTCCCCTTCTTCTTGCTTATCATTCGGGGGTGTGCTACAATGACTCTGCTGTAAAAAATGAATTGCTTTCATCGTCGGGGCGTAGCGCAGTTTGGTAGCGCACTTGGTTTGGGACCAAGGGGTCGAAGGTTCGAATCCTTTCGCCCCGACCAGTAAAAAAGGCTTTTCAGGAAAAACACTCACTGAAAAGCCTTTTTTCTGCATTGCTTAATGGTGGCGAGAGTATAATACTGAATTCTACTTCTAATCGCACTCTGATGATTCAGCGGTCTTCATCATGTAGCCAGGCAAGGTGCGGCCGAAAAGGGCTTCGATTTTCTGAGCCAGTTTAATCAATTTCGGCACATCGATGCCTGTTTTTAAACCCATTTCCTGAAACATGAAAACCAGATCCTCAGTACAGACGTTCCCTGCAGCGTTGAGGGTAAAGGGACATCCCCCGATTCCTCCCACTGCCGAGTCAAAACGCTCAATTCCTGCTTCATAGCCAGCCAGGGCGTTGGCTAACCCCATGCCTCGCGCATTGTGAAAATGCAGGCCGAATTTAAGTTGCGGAAACTCTTTCTGCAGTTTGGTCGAGTATTCATAAATTTGCCGGGGGTTAGCCATTCCATTTGTATCGGATAGCACAAAATTAGCAATTTCGCATCTGGCAAGCGCCTCAATTACGATGGCTGTTTTTTCAACCGGTATCAAACCTTCATAGCTGCAACCGAAAACTGTGCTCAGGCTCACGTTGAATATTTTGCCATGTTGCTTTGCCAGGTCGGCCATTTCGCCGATTTCGTTGATTGAGGTTTTAATGTCCCGATCAATGTTCGCGACATTGTGTGTTTCGCTGACCGATAAAACAGCCTGTATTTCGTCTACCCCGGCTGCTAAGGCTCGCTTAACTCCTTTATAGTTAGCGACCAGGGCGGCAGTTCTTAAACCTTTTCGTTTTTCAATCTTCCTGACGACCTCTTCTGCATCACGCATTTGCGGAACTTTTTTTGGAGAGACAAAAGCTGCCGCTTCAATTCTTTTTACACCGGTTGCTATTATTTTGTTGATGATGTCGATTTTAGTCGCTGTCGGGATCCATGCTTTTTCCATCTGAAAGCCATCCCGGGCGGTAACGTCTGTAATCAGGATTTCTTTGTCTTTAAACTTCAAGTTGGTCGCATCCTCGTGCTTTATTCCGCCTGGCAATTATTGACCGGTAAACACAGGTTTTCTCTTTTCGTTAAAGGCCTTCAGCCCTTCGTCCCGATCAGCAGACTTAAGACATACATTATAACATTCTGCTTCCAGGGCAAAGCCGGTAGATAGGTCGACGTTTAAGCCTAAATTAATGGCCTTTTTAGCCTGCCAGACCGCCAGAGGCGCGTTTTTCATGATATTAGCTGCCAGCAGCTCCGCTTCCTCCGACAATTTTTCGGGGCTCGTCACCTTTCTTACTAGCCCCAGCTCTTTCGCTTCAGCAGCGGTTAGCCTGTTACCGGTAAAAATAAGTTCTTTGGCCAGAGCAGGTGCAATAAGACGAGGCAGGTTCTGAGTGCCACCGCCAGCCGGGATGATGCCTAAACTAACCTCAGGCAGGGAAAAGACAGCATTTTCTGCGGCATAGATGATGTCACAGCCCAGGGCAAATTCAAAGCCGCCCCCAAAAGCATAACCGTTTACTGCAGCAATCAGCGGTTTGGGAAAAGTGGAGACGGTTTTAAAAGCTTGCACAAAAAGGTCCCGCTGCAGTCGCATCTGATCCAGACTCATATCTTTGCGTTCTTTCAAATCAGCCCCGGCGCAAAAAGCTTTATCTCCTTTTCCAGTTAAGATTACTGCCCAGATATCCCGATCAGCTGCCAGTTCAGTAAATACAGTGAATAGCTCTTTAGCCATCAAAGTGTTCAGGGCATTCATGTTCTCCGGGCGGTTAAAAAAAACGGTTGCCAGGTGTTCGTTGTGATCAACAATCAGTGTTTCTGTTTTCATCTGTCCAACCCTCTTTGCTTATTTCTCCGGGAATTTCTGACCTTCTTTTTCACCCAAGGAAGCTTTCGCCTCCGTTAAGCCTTTGCGCCTGTATTCTTCTTTTGGTTTCTTGGGGATTCTGCCGCTTAGCGCCGATTCGGAGCGTAGTCGCCGGCCGATAGTTTTTTCCATGTTGCGTCCCATTCTTAACAAGCGCTCCACATCAATACCGGTATCGATCCCCATCTCGTCCATCATTACCACCAGATCTTCGGTGGAAACTAGACCGACAATATTGGGATCCCGATAGTAGTATTCACCGGTTCCGGAGACCGGGCAGTCGCCCAGGAAGTTGGCGGGCTGTCCGCCGGTGCCGCCGATGGTGCTTTCAAATATGTCAATCCCAGCTTGCAGGGCTGCCAGGACATTAGCCAAACCCCAGCCCCTGGTGACATGAAAATGAGCGATGTGCAGATCAGTGTTGGGCATGGCGTCTAAAATCATCGAAAAATAGCGGTATACCTGGTTAGGCGGGGCAGAGCCGTCATGGTCAGCGTGCTCGATGTCATCGGCACCGATATCAAGGAAGTATTTTGTAAATTTTACTGCCTCCGAAAGCTCTGTCGGCCCGGTGATCGGGCTGCCCCAGATCGTGCTGACAGTTCCGCACATTTTCATTCCGGCGTCATGAGTTTTCTGAATACATCTTTCTGCTTCCTTCCAGTATTCGGGCAGGGTGATACCAGAATTAGCAAAGTGGTGTTCCTCGCAGGTAGAAACCATCATTAGAAGCCTGTCAGGGCCGTAACCTTCCTTTTTTGCTTCAATGGCCCGGTCAACGGCTTTTTCCCTGATTGTAACAGCAGTCAACTCAATATCGTCCCAGTTTACTTTTGCTTCCTGAAGCTTACGGCTGCTGCGAATCCGCTTCATCAGCTCATCTGCATCTTTAAACTGGGGCATGCCTTTGGGGTTGCCAAAGTTGGTAACCTCAATCCTTTTAAAGCCGGAAAGGATCAGTTCTTCAGCATAATAAACTTTGGCATCGGTGGAAATAAATTTTTCTTCATGCTGAAAACCGTCCCGAACGGTTATATCGCCGATCCTAACCTTCTTGGGGAAATTCATAGAAAATTTGTCCATCTATTCAACCTCCTTGGGTCTAAAGTAGCAATAGCTGCTCTGCTCTGGCCCCGGGTTGCCGGGCTGATTTAATCCTCCTTCTCTAAAATTTAAAATTACCGAAATTAGATTCTGGGATCGGTTTTTTCAGCGAAAGCTCAAAAGCTCTGGCCAGCTTTTCGCGGGATTCAGCCCAGGTAATGATTCCGTCATGGTAAAGTAGGGAACCGGTAAAGTAGGGATGCCCTTCCCGTTCGTAACGTGTGATAATTTCCTCTCTAAATTCATGCATCTTATCCTCGTCGATCTTTTCACCCATTTTTTCTTTATTTTTTCTCTCCAGCGATTCCAGAATAAAGGCCGCGGTTTTACCGGACATTACGGTGGTCCGCGCC
>VGTO01000058.1 GCA_016874655.1 Bacillota bacterium
AACCTTTTGCTTCTCACAACCCTCAACCTCCTCTTTATAATCGGAATATGTTAAGTTGCTTTCTCTGAACGATAGAGTAATACGGGGCTGGTAAGGTTTCCCTTTATGGTTGATAATCTACATACAAAACACTAAAAATAACAGATACCGTAAATTATAGTGGATGTGCCTTCTACCGACTTCATGGAAGCCATATCATAGCAGGCTGAAAAATAATATCCTCAATGCTCGGGAGAACATAAAGGATTAATAACCACCTAACTATGTCTGGTCCATGATCACTTCCGCCGCCAGGCGCACAGCGTCTGCCACCAGATCACAGCATTTCTGAGTACCTCCGGCGGCCAGGTACTCTGCCGATTCGTTCCGATCGGCTAAGTTGAAACTGCGCCCGAATGTGGCCTTAAGGATGTCGCCACAGGCAGTGCTTCTGTGTAAATCCACAAAACGCTTGCAGAAGTGCCGGGCCGGACTGAGAGAATCAGTGTAGCCTTTCCAGTCGTCTAATCTTTCCCGGCCGAAAACCAACCCAATGGCCATCAATGATCCGGTAACCGCACCGCAGGTTTCACCTCTGAGCGCCAGCCCCGGGAAGGGTGTAAGGGCTTTGAGGATATCCTGGCCGTCAAGACCGAATTCTTCCCGGAGAACAAAAAACGCAGTTTGGGCACAATTACCGCATTGAGGCAGCAGGTCCCTGGCTTTCTGCGACAACTGCTGCAGCTTTACTTCCCTCTCTTGATCACCGGACACCTGGTATCATCCCTTTCAGCAATGGGTCCACATACTGATTACCTACACCATGGGCCTCTTTTAAAATTGATCGTCGGCTCCTTTGCGGATCGTTTTAAATTTACCGGTAGCGACATTCAGGTCGTAGATATTAAAATTGGTGCGGATATCGAACCCTTTGGTGTGGACAGCCAGGTTTATCGAAGCAGAGCCCTGCTCTCCACTGACAATCCGGTGGAATACCAAAGGTGGCCAGCCAAGAACCGCTCCGCCATCAAATAGAAGCTGATCGTCATGGTATATTTTATCAGGTGTAACAACGAAAGTTTCGATCCGGCCGTGACTTTTACTGTAAAGTTCAACGGTCCGTTGACCATAAAGCACAAGCAGGTTGTCAGCCTGGTGGGTGTGCATATACCAGGGGCGTTCAACTTCACCGATTGGGCCGGGCGAAACGGCACTTTTCTCATGCAGGACTCTATCGATTGAATCGATATGCGGTAGTGTTTCCAGGGGGTAGAGGTCAAACACTACTCCCGGGGTTTTTCTGAACAGTTTTAAGGCAACCAGGCTATATAACCCTTTCTTTTCGCTGATTAGCGCAGTCATCTATCTATCTCCCCTTTATCGATTTATGATAGCCCAAAGCTTAACGCTGCTTTGATCTTTATTAAAACATATAAATCCGAATTTTGAAAATCGGCCAGTCCTTATTAACAATCGCAAATCAGTGTTGTTTCGCGGGGCAGGGGTGTTTGCTGTTGAATTAAATTCGGATTATAATACTAATATTGTAAGTAATCCGGCAGTATTAATGCCAAAACAATAGGAGCATATAAATGGCCGATAATGATCAGGTTAGTCGAGGTTTCCGCCTGCTTGACTGTCAAGAGGCATCGAAACATCATTTTGAAAGAGCCGCAAACCGTTTGAAAATGAAAAGGCGATTACGTGATTGGATCCTAAAACCTTTTCGTGAAATATCAGTACACCTTCCCGTGGTGATGGATGACGGAGAGATTCACCTTTTTCAGGGCTACCGGGTGCAGCATAACAACACTCGCGGCCCCTATAAAGGCGGCCTGCGTTACCACCCCGAGGTATCTCATGATGACGTGCGCGGTCTGGCCTCGTGGATGACCTGGAAAACAGCGCTGCTGGGCCTGCCGCTTGGCGGGGCAAAGGGCGGGATTACCTGCAACCCGAAAGCAATGTCTGAGGCGGAGTTAGAAAGGCTGACCCGCAAATATACCCAGGCCATTAGCATGGATATCGGCCCCAGCCAGGACATTCCGGCTCCGGATGTCAACACCAACGAAAAAGTGATGGCCTGGATGATGGATGAGTACAGCAAACTGCGCGGTTACGCTCCGGCAGTTGTAACCGGAAAACCGATCGATCTCGGTGGTTCACCGGGACGCCTGGATGCTACCGGCAGGGGTGTAGCGATCATCATCGAGCAGTGGGCAGCTGATAATAACGTGCCGATCGAAAACGGGACCGCCGTCATCCAGGGTTTCGGTAATGTCGGCTACCATACAGCCTACCATTTGAACCGGGCCGGATGCCGGGTTGTCGGGGTGTCCGATACCGGGGCCTGTGTTTACAACAGCAAAGGACTGCCAGTGGAAGAGTTAATCAAACACAAGCAGGAAACCGGAAGCGTGAAATCATTTCCCGGCGCTGAGACAATGGCCCCCGCAGAAGTTTTTGGTCTCCAGTGTGATTTTTTAGTACCGGCTGCTCTTGAAAATGCGATCAAAGGCGACAATTTTGAGCAGATCAAGGCCAGGGCCATCTTCGAAGCAGCAAATGGACCGGTATGCCCCCTGGTAGAACCCGGCTTAACCGAGATGGGCATTACCATCGTACCTGATATTCTTGCTAACAGCGGCGGGGTAGTGGTCTCTTACTTCGAGTGGGTCCAAAACCTGCAGCAATTCAGCTGGACTGCAGAAACCATCGACATGGAATTGAAGAATAAGATGATCAACGCCTACCGCCAGGTTGTTGAAAAGGCCACCGCAGAGCAGGTCTCTCTGCGCCTGGCAGCTTACATGCTCGCCATTGACAAGGTTGCGTGGGCGTCACTGGTTCGAGGCGCGTACTGACAGGGGCCCTGAAACAAGAAAAGTATCTATAACACAAGGAAACAGTCACGGGGACCGCACAGAGGAACTGGCCCCCTGTGTTGTTGCCCCTGTGTTGCAAAGCGAAAGGAATGAAAATATTAATGGATAACAGGCAGTTATACAAAGATCTGAGCGAAAAGGTCGGGTTAGGAAACTCTGAACACCTTCATGATGTGTGGAGGTTGCTTTGCACGGATGACGAAGCCAGGGTAGCTAATATGCTACCAGGAACTGTGGCAGAGATTGCTGAAAAAGCGGGCAAAACTCCTAAGGAAACCGAAATAATTCTGGTATCTCTTTTTAAGAAGGGCGCAGCTTTCAGGTCTGACCGAGGAGACGGAATGCGCTATAAGCTGGCGAAAAATATTATTCAGCTTCATGACGCCAGTCTTCTGTGGGCAGGGGCCACTGATAAGTTCTACGATGCGTGGAAAATGGTGATGGATGAGGAGTTCTCAGGTTTTCTGAAAAGCATGCCTGATTCTTTTCAGATGCCGTCGTTTATGAGGGTGATCCCGATAAACGAGACCATTGAAGCCAGAAATGAGGTCCTTACTTTTGAAGAGTGCGAGAAGATGCTTGGTGGTTCAAAGAAGATCGCTGTGGTTAAGTGTCCCTGCAGGCTTAGCCAGAAGAACTGCGATTCTCCGGTTGAGGCGTGCATTCAGATCAACATGGGCGCTGAATATGTAATAGACAGGGGCCACGGCCGCGCTATAACGATGGATGAGGCCCTGGCGATAATTCGCGAAGCGCGTAACGCGGGCCTGGTTCAGATGACGGAAAACCGTAGTACAGGCAACGCTATCTGCAACTGCTGTTCATGCTGCTGCGAGATGTTCAGGCTCATTGAACACTCAGGCAAAAAGTGGATATTGTCGCCCAGCCGCTATCAGGCAACGGTGGGTGATGGTTGTTCTGCCTGTTCTGCCTGTATTAATATTTGCCCTGTTAAAGCTGTATCAGTTGATGAAAAAGCTGAAATCAATGCTGATCTCTGTATGGGATGTGGTCTCTGCGCCACTGTCTGTCCCGAGGATGTTATTACGCTTGAGGTTGTGCGGCCTGAGGGGCATATTCCCGGATGATCGGGGGCAGCTTAAGTTATAGCATAAACAGAGAAGCCCCAGACTACAGCCTTTAAGGTGATCGCGTTCAAGAACGAGGTGTTTAGCATGCCATCAGTCAAAAGCAGTTTACCCTGGAGTGTTTATGTTTTATTAGGCACCGTTATCTTTGGGTTAGTGATGATTGTGGCCTTTAGTAATGGGCTAAACGCCCTCCTACTTGAACCCTTGATAACCCCTGAGGCCTGGCTGGAGAGCCATCCTAACTTACAAATTGGCAATCTCATCGTGAGTGAGCCGAGTTCTTCGCTGCTTATTTTTCTGCTGGCCATCCTTTATCTGCGTATTGCTATTCTATTCTTTCGCGGGCATGCTGGCCAGCAATCCCGTTTATGGTGGGGTATTTTTATGCTTCTCTTTGGTCTCGGGGCGATCCTGGCCGGGGTTAGTTACCAGGCATTCAGTTTTGAGCTTAAGTGCCGGGGTTTTGATTATTGTCTGTGGACCAGTTGGTGGGAAATCGGCTACATGATCTGCACCGTAGCCGGAGTGGGCGCTGCTTTTATTGCTGCGGCTTATGCTGTTTTATCAGTCATGGCCAGGTTATTTTGGACCGCTTATGCCCTGGGAAGCACCTTGATTTATAGTGGGGTGGCTACTTTCGGGATTATTTCTGCCAACCGGTTTTTGATCTCGTTTGAAATGATGATCATTTTTGTTTTGGCCGGTTTCCTCGCCATTGCCGCTAACTTAAGCTGGCAGTATCGTAAAACCAAGAATCCACTGATTATGAAAATATTAAAAGTCGGAGTTTTGTTGATAGCTGTAATCGTTATCTATTTTATCGGCCTGACCTCCGGCTACGCTGCGCTTTTATGGGCAAGGGGCATTTGGTTTAACGCCAATGATTTACTGCACGTGCTATTGTTTGGCTGGGTTCTATACAGCTATAACATGCTGCATGATACTCTTCGGGACGCATGAGAAGGGAAGTTAAACGGTGAAAGCTGAAAAATCGCATGGCGTCAGTGAGCGGATGTTTGGGGCGCTGCCCCGCCGATTTACAATGACAGCGCTGTTTATTATCTGTTATTTCGTGATTCATCTGAACTTCCAGTTTAATTTCTGGCTCACAGAGGATCGCGATATTTTCGGAAAGTATGAAGTTGCCGGCGAACAATTTGAAGAAGCGGAGATTGCGAAAGACGTTTATTTTACGAAAGCAACCTGGATGATTGCCCTGGTATTAATGATGGTGATGGGCATGTCCTTCCGATCGGCTATCGCCTACTCCTTTATGCTCTACAGCTTGCAACTGCTGGTCCTCTTCCCGATCCGGACTTATACGATCCTCAACCTCCTGTTAGCTGTTGGCTGTGTTACTGAGGATATAATCGATAGATCAAAGGCTGCAAAAGCAAAGAGGCTGGCTGAAGAGCAGTTATCGCTGTAAAGGAGGGGTTTGGTTGGTTAAGCCACAGCAAACCCCGGTGGCAAAGCACTGGATCAGAAGACCGGGATTAGTTGCAGCCCTGCTGTGCGTGGTGGCTGCTGCCGTAATTATCGGGCTCGCTTACCGTTTATTTTTTCCCGGAGCAGCCTTTTTCTTTTTTACGGCGCTAGTTCTGGGGCCCGCGATTCCCCTGGTTCCCGGCCTGCTGCTGCGGCGTCGCCGCAGCGCCTGGCGCTTTGCTGCTTACGCACTGAGCGCCGCCCTGGCCCTGGTGATTTTAATCGGGGGCGGCCTGAGGCTGGCGCAGGCTTTTTATTGGGTCAACCACCATCCCGACGATTACGGCGATTACCAGATCACCGGTGGCCTTTATGACGGGGTAGTTGCAGTAAAACCTGATGTGGTAGAGCGCGACAGCTACCAGACCATTACGTTGACCTACCGCGCCGGTGCTGTAGGTCTGGGCGAGGGCGGCGGGCTGATCCTGCGCCTGGGCCAGGTGATCTCTGTTGATGGAGAGCCGCGCTTCTACGACTGCTTCTACCAGGACATGTGGGAAGAAACCCTGCAGGTAGACGATCCGCAAAGGCAGGGCTACGTCTCGCTCAGAGCGTCGGAGGGCCTTGAGTTTTCACTGAGCAAACCACCTGCTCCGCCCCACGGCCAATTTTTGTTTTACACCTTTGCCCTGGACGCGGCCCGCTACCGGCAGGATCCGTCGGAACCAAACTATATGCCGTTAAATACAGTACGGCGCCATGAAATTCATCTTAAGCTGGAGCAGGGTGCCTTGTTGCCGGGGGAAGAGCTGACCCTGATTTTAGGAGACAAGAGCGCAGGAGGGCCTGGTTGGGCCATGCCTGCCGGGGAGGCGGCGGTTGATCTGGTGTTGTACGCTGATCCTTCGGGCAGCGGGCTTTTCCGGATGGTCGACAGTATCGCTTCCCTGCAGACCGGTGGCAGTGCCGCAACTGCCCTGGAGCTGCTGACGCCGGCGACTCCGGCTCTGGGTGAGAAGTTCACATTTGTTGTTCGTGCTTTGGATGATGACGGGTTCCTCTCCCTGCTGCACCGGGGCGCGGTGGATCTGCTGCCCGCGGATGGGGTAACTTTTGACACAGACAATTATACCTTTTCCGCCACTGACCAGGGGGCCGCGCTCCTCACCGCCGTGGTGCACAAACCGGGTCTTTACCGCCTCCAGGTGCGGGATAAGGCTACCGGGCGCGTTTACACCGGCAACCCCATGTTGGTAGACCCGGATCTGGAAAGCAATATATTCTGGGGTGACCTGCACCGGCACAGCACCCTGGGGAAGGATGCCAACCTTACACCGGCTGATGTCTACCGGTACAGCCGCGTGGTAGATTTATTGGATTTTGCTTCCTTAAGTGAACATGATTTCTTCGATTACTGGGGGCTGCCGCTGGCCCCGGAGGAATGGCGCTCTCTACTGGAGATTAACAACCGGAATAACATCCCCGGTCAATTTGTCGCAATTAACGGGTATGAGTGGAGCAACCTGCGCCAGGGGCACCGCAATATCTACTGGGCGCCCGATGAGGCCCCGCGGCTCTACCCCTATTCTGAAGTGCCCACCGCGGAGGAACTGCAGCAGGCCTTAGGTGAGAGCCGCTGCCTGGTAATCCCCCATCACAGCGCCTGGCGTTTTATGCATGCAAATATCCCCTACAATTGGGGTGATCCTGGGTGGGAGCAACAGCGCCTGGTGGAGATTTACTCCAAGCACGGCAGTAGTGACCACTTTCACAGCCCTTACCCCATACACCACGACGAAACCCCTTTCTTCGTCTATCTATTCGGGGCAAAAAGCAACCGCGCCTATGAGGGCTCGGGATCTTACGTCCGGGAAGCCCTGGCAGAAGGTTACCGCTTCGGCTTTATTGCCGGCAGCGACAGCCACTGGGCCCGGGGCGGGCGCGCCTTTGGTACCGGTGTCACCCGCGATTATACGCCCGGCCTGCAAGCCGTCTACGCTTCGGAGCTGAGCCGGGAGAGCCTCTTTGAAGCGATGTGGCAGCGGCAGACCTATGCCACGACCGGCGCCCGTATCCTGGTTGATTTCAGGGTGAATGTCCACCCCATGGGGTCGGAGATTTCATCCGGGGGTAAATCACCTTTAATTTCTTATACAGTTTACGGCACTGCCCCGCTAGAAGGAGTAGAGCTGTGGAAATATTCGAGTTCCGAAGGTTATAAATTAACCTATTTCCCGGCAGAAGGGCAGCTTAACTTAGCCGGTGAACTAAGTGACCCCGCTTACAGGGAGAACTCCTTCTACTTTATCCGGGTGGTACAAACCGACGGCCACCTGGCCTGGGCCAGTCCCATTTGGGTCGATGACTAGAATGCGCTGAGCAAGCCGACCTGCCCGGGAAGCGGCCCCGGGAAAGACCTTAAATACTTTAAATCGTGTTAATTATAGTGTTGCGAATTATACCGATAACAGTAAATATTTGATATTCTATCCCTATCCTGCTGAGCACTACGCTTAAAAGCACGATCATCCCAAGGATCGTTGCACCGCTCTCGGATAAGAATTTTACGGTTTTGCTTTTGGGCAGATAGCACTTTACTATCCTAAAGAGGTCGGTATTCGCAACAGGGAAGAGGTTGAAAACAACAAATCCTGCATTTAATACCAGAAGCTGATTTAATAGTACATGTAAATTTCCGGCAGATACTTTAAGTAATAATGAAAATATAATCATTGATATGAGATGAAAAGCAAAACCGGAAAGATAAACAAGACTTTCCTTCCATTTTTTATTATAGGCATGAGGGTAGACATTGACAGGTTTGGTCCATCCAAAATCCGATCTAAACACGAAGATGAGCCCTATGATATTCAGGGATTGTAAGGGATTTAGCGTGATTTGCCCGCTTCTTTTGGCACTTTGATCGTTTAGGCAAGTTGCGACAAGACCGATGGCGGCATTCCTAAAGCACAAAATATACAATACAGCTATAACTGTAGCTAATATTTGCATTTTTACCTCTTTACCTCCTAAAAGCTCACTTCTATGGCCTTCAGGTCACGACTGTTTCCACCCACGTAAACCATGTATCGATTGTGACTGCAATCAAACTTTTCGCTTGCCTGATCATAGTACCCGAGCGTGTCTCTTCGTATTTGCCAACTGTAATGCACGGTCTGCCCTTTTTTGATCATTTTTTTGTCAAATGCCTTCAGGGTTTTGATGGGCATATCTACTAGAGGTTCGATAGCTCCTACATAGACCTGGGCTATCTCCTCACCGTCCATATCGCCTTCATTGGTGATATGGACATCGACATAAATATAATCGTCTTTTGCGGTAGCTGTAATATTTTTGTATGAATAATTGGTATAAGACTGTCCAAAGCCAAATGGATAGGCAGCTTGCTTATTTTGCTTATCCAATAATGTATAGCCATGATAGTAGCCGTATTCAATTTCTAAATCGGTAAAGGTAAAGGGGGGATAATCGCCCTCATCCCTTGCTATGGTAAAAGGCAGTTTAGCTGAGAAATTCGCCTTGCCAAAAAGCAATTCCGCCAGAGCAGCACCGCCCTCCATCCCGCTGTAAAAGGAGTAGATAATGCCCCTGACCTGATCACGCCACTCCTCCATTATCACGGCACTGCCGCAGCTTATTACCACCACGATATTCTTATTGACGGCGGAGATAGCATCAATAAGTTTCACGTCGTGGGGCTTCAGTCTCAAACTGTAGCGATCTCCACCCATCCTGTTTTTTTGTTTCTTTTTCTTCAGATTTATTACATATTCACCCTCATCATTGTGCTTCATCCCTAAGCACATGATGATTTTCTTTGCTTTTTTTGCTTTATCTACGGCTCTATCAATATTCTTTCCGTTGTCATAGCAGACACTTTTTGAAATACTCTGTATCCCCTCCAGTTGACTGATAACATAGGGGGGATACACGGCGCTACTGCCATGGTCGCCTGTATTGATTGCCCTGGCAAGCTCTCCAACCACCAGAAGATCATCGTTCCCTGATAGAGGCAAAATGCCATCATTTTTTAATAATACTGTGCTCTTCACTGCCACTTCACGGGCCAGTGCCACATGAGAAGGCTGACAGATATCTCTTAACGATGACTGAGTGCTGTCATAAACAGCATAAAACTCTATCAGGGTCCTTATGATCCGCTTGATGCATTTGTCAATGGCTGCGATTTTTACCTCGCCGCGTCTTATGTTTCTTCTGACCTTGTAATATGCTTTTTTAAATGGCATCTCCATATCGAGTCCGTTATTGATGGAATTTGCGCTATTATAGGTGCCCCATACAAAGTCTGAGATCACAAAACCCTTAAAACCCCACAGATCACGCAGGATATCATTTAAGAGATGCTCGTTTTCGCCACAGTATTGTCCATTCACTTTATTGTATGCACTCATAACAGAGGCAATATTTTCATCAACACACCTCTTAAAGTGTGGCAGGTATACCTCATGCAGTGTGCGCTTGTCAGCATGAACATTAATTTTGAAGCGAAGGTTTTCTATGCTATTCATGGCAAAATGCTTTGCACAACCCATGATGCCGTATTTTTGCACACCTCGTACAGCAGCCGCTCCCATCTCTCCGAGATGATAAGGATCCTCGCCATATGTCTCCTGCGCCCTGCCCCATGCAGGGTGTCTCAAAAGATTGATGCAGATCCCGGCAAAATAATTGGCACCCTGTGAGAGCATTTCCTTTGCTATTACCTCCGCGACCCTCTCCTCGAGATTTACATCAAAGGACGCACCCCGTGCCATGGCCACGGGAAAACAAGTGGAATTGCCCATGACCACACCTCGGGGACCGTCGGAAAATAGTATGGGAGGCACTTTCAGACGCCAGGCACCGCCGCCCCTGATTGGCGTCCCATTGTAAGCACGCAAGGAAAACATAGTATTCCCCACCGGATTATAATGACCGGACATCATGTTTATTTTCTCAGACAGCCTCAACTCCTGACAAATCTTTTCCGCCAAGAGATCGCTGCTCTCATTCTTCTCTTTAAAAAGGCTTACTGCAGCTCTGAAATTCATTCAGAACCCCCTATTCCTTCTTATGTTTTGTTTATATATTTGCAACTGTTCAGGCGTTTTCTAGAGGACCTGATCTACCCCGGCTCCGGCGGGAAGCTTGTTTTTCATCTTAGGTGCCGCCGTCTCCAGCGGCGTTTCCCTCATTAAGCCTGTGCCTTAAAAATGACCAGCTACTTCTTTCTATCCCGGTGAATTTTTTCGATAAAGGAGTCATCCAGCCCCATCGCCTTGTATACGATCTCGTAAGACTTTACGGCATCATGCTCTGCCTGGGCTTCACGGAGCGCCTTGTCGTCAATCTTTAAGGCCAGGGAATCGATGAACTCCCACTGGTATACACTGCGCCTTACCGCCTCTACCTGGTTTTCCGTATACGGGAAAAGGTCAAAACCCACCCTTTCGCCGTTCGCGCCGTACCCGGAACGCCTCAATTCAACCGCCAGCCCCAGGGTCTGCATAAAAAATGATGCGCCCACCATATTATCATCATCAAAAGAGCCCCAACCCGAATTGCCGTGATGATGACCCAGCAGATTCTCGCCGGCAAGCAGGGCAGCGTATTCAGCCAGGGGCTCACCGTTCATAATAAGGTGCTGCCAGTCCATATTGATTTTGAGATTATCCACGGCAATTCCCTGCTCTTTGACCTTGTTGATCACGAATATGGTCATCCCGATATCACGCATCAGGATCCGCATGGCCGGCTCGGAGTTCTTATGTTCAAGGAAGATGGTAACCTTTTTCTCGTTGGCATATGCGGTGAGGGCGGCGATAGCGTCAATAAACCGTTGCCAGGCATCGCGGTAGAGGATCTGGAAAGGATAGTTGTAACCCTCGCCGCCGGGCCAAATAATATATTTCGCCCCGTAATGTGCTGCCAGGTCAATACCCCTTTTCGCTATTTTTAAGGATTCTTCCCGGACCTTTTGATCAGGATTGATGAAAGAGCCCTGTGCATACCGGGGATTGGAGAATAGCCCCAGGGCAATGGCGTAGAGGTCTGCACCAGCCAAGGCCCTGACAACGGCATCGGCGTTACCTTCATTTACCTCTCCCGGATAATGAAATTCATACCCGTCAACCAGGTCGCCCAGTTCGCCGGCAACCCTGGCGCTCTTGGCAACCATATCTTCTTCAGCAGCCTCCGGATGATAGCCGGAAGGCATAAACCGGGTCGCATTTGTTCCAAAACTCCAGATTCCGACACTATTTTTGATCCTTTTCATTAGATCCGATCAGCTCCCTGCTATTTAATTTCGTGATTCCCCAGCGGTTAATTGGCTGCTGTGGCGTTTTACATATCAACTAGCATTGCTTTAAGCTTAAATTTCTATTAGAATTTTCTAAAACCCTTCTTTATTCGGTGTAGATGAAGAATTATTAAATGGGGCAATTAGAAGGTGACTTTTATGCAGGCGATACTGGGGATCGATATCGGAACAAGTGGCGTTAAAGCTCTCCTGATTACCGATCAGGGCGAAGTTTTAACTACGGCAAGCGAAGAATACGAGCTGCTTACCCCCCGCCCTAACTGGGCGGAACAGGACCCGGAAACCTGGTGGCAGGCAATTATTAAAACGGTTAGAAGATGCCTGAACGAGAAGCCCGGTCTCCCGGTGGCAGCCATCGGGCTGACCGGCCAGATGCACGGAACCGTTTTCCTGGATAAACGCGGCTCTGTTTTGCGTCCAACGATCCTCTGGTGTGACCAGCGCACCGGGCAACAGTGCCTGGAAATCACCCGCATAATTGGGGCAGAAAACCTGATCAGGCTAACGGGCAACCGTGCTCTGACCGGCTTTACCGCGCCCAAAATTCTCTGGCTGCGGGAAAACGAGCCTCAGATCTATAAGCAGGTACGAATGATCCTGCTCCCCAAGGACTATATCCGCTACCGTCTCACCAGCGTTTTTGCCACCGAGGTATCCGACGCCTCGGGCACGCTGCTCTTCAATGTCGCCGCACGGGACTGGTCGGACGAGATGATTAAGGCTCTCGGGCTGGAGAAAAGCGTTCTTCCCGCATGCTATGAATCGCCCCAGATCAGCGGCTATCTGAACCGGGAAGCGGCAAACCTGCTGGGTTTAAAAGAAGGGACACCGGTTGCCGGCGGCGGCGGAGACCAAGCTGCCGGAGCGGTCGGGAATGGGGTTGTAAGCGCCGGTCTGGCCTCCTGCGTGCTGGGGACAAGCGGGGTTCTCTTCTGGCATTCCGATGAAGCTCTCTACGACCCCGCAGGCAGACTGCACACCTTCTGCCATGCCGTCCCCGGCAAATGGCACCTGATGGCCGTAACCCTTGCTGCAGGCGGCTCGCTGCGCTGGTTCCGGGACACGCTGGCACCCGACATTTTAAAAGAGGCCAAAGAGACCGGAAAAGATCCGTACGAGCTGATTACGAAAGAGGCAGAGTGCGTGGCCCCGGGCTCGGAGGGGTTGCTTTTTCTTCCCTATCTAGCCGGCGAAAGAACCCCTTACGCCGACCCCAACGCCCGCGGCGCCTTCATCGGCCTCTCCCTGAGACACAACCGCCGGCATTTGGCCAGGGCTGTCCTGGAGGGGATAACGATGAGCATCAGAGACTGCTTTGAGCTGGGCCAAGAATGCGGATTGGAAACCGGCAGTGTTTTTATATCCGGCGGTGGAGCCCGCAGTAAGTTTTGGAACCAAATGGTGGCCGATCTGCTGGGCCGGGAAATATTACTGCCCGCTGCCGACGAGGGCCCTGCTTACGGAGCGGCCATCATCGCCGGTTCTGGAGCCGGATTACTGGGCCCCGTCGAAGAAGCCTCAGCCGCTTTCCGGAAAATATCCGCCCGCTATAGCCCTAATCCCGAACTTAAATCTCTCTATGATGAGCTATACACTCTCTATAAACAGCTTTATGGCAACCTGAGAGGCTTTTATGACGAAAGCGCAGCATTTGTCAGCAAATACACTAATAGCTGAGCTGATTAAGCCCCCTG
>VGTO01000059.1 GCA_016874655.1 Bacillota bacterium
AAGTTTATCACCATCGAGGCGGTTACCTTTGCCACGACAGTCGACTCGCTGCTAGCGATTAAATACCTGGTTTTTGATCAGCAGTTGTGTACCATGGAGGAGCTGATCCAGGCGCTTAAAGCCAACTGGGAAGGTTTCGAGAAGCTGCAGGCCGCGGCGATCAACCGGGCGCCGAAGTACGGGCGCGACGATCAAGAGGCCGATCAGCTGGCCCTGCGGGTGATGGACAGCTGGGTGGAGGAGACCTGGCGCTATAAGACCAAGTCGACCGGGGCGCAGTTCAGGCCGGGGATGCTTAGCTGGAACTACTGGATCTCATCGGGCTACATTTTACCGGCCAGCCCTGACGGCCGCAAAAAGGGGCAGTTTTTATCCAACGCCATCTGCCCGGTTAACGGCGCCGATATTAAGGGACCGACAGCCAACGCCAACTCGGTGGGCAGAGTGCTCGGCGGGCATGCCGAAAAAGGCGACTATTTAACGTACGTAAACAGCCTGCCCAACGGGGCTTCGCACACTATTACCCTGAACCCGGCGCTGGTTAAGAGCCCCGAGCACCAGGAAAAACTGAAAGCTTTCTTGAGAGGCTATACCGAAAACGGCGGAACCGCCCTGCAGATTAACATCATCGATGCCGATCTGCTGCGCGATGCCCAGGCCCACCCGGAAAATTACCGTAACCTGCTGGTAAGGGTTACCGGCTATAACGCCTACTTTGCCTCGATTGGCCGGGAGCTGCAGGATGAAATAATTGCCAGGGAAAGCCATAAATGTTTTTAGAGCGCTTAGAGCGGCCGGTAACAGTGCTTGATATCCAGAGAATGTCTACCGAAGACGGGCCGGGGCTGAGAACCACCCTTTTCATGAAGGGCTGCAGCCTGCGCTGCGACTGGTGCCATAACCCGGAGAGCATTGACTCGCGGCCGCTGATTCAGTGGAACAGCCACCGCTGTATCGGCTGTGATTCCTGCCGGGAGGTTTGTGAAAGCGGCGCTCTGGTTCGGGATCAGGCGAAAGGGCGGATCACCATTGATGTTGGCAGCTGCATCCTCTGCCAGGCCTGTGTGGATTGTTGCCCCTCCGGAGCCCTGCACCTGAAAGGCGAGCAGTGGGATAAAGAAGAGTTGCTGCAGGAGTTGCTGAAGGACAGAGCTTATTTCGGACGGGAAGGCGGGATTACCCTCTCCGGCGGGGAACCGCTGCTGCAGGCTGCTGCCACCTTGTGGCTACTGGAGCAGATTCGGCGGGAAGGTTTAAAGACTGCGCTCGATACGGCAGGGCTGGTGCAGGGCGAGACGCTGTTGGCGGCCCTGGAGCAGACCGACCTGCTGCTCTATGATCTTAAAATTTACGCTAGTGACCGGCACCGTAAATATACCGGCTGTGGCAATGAGCAGATTTTAGCCAACCTGGTTGCCGCCCTGGCCAAAGCCCGGCGCAGTGGCACAAAGGTTTGGATTAGAACCCCGCTGGTGCCGGGTGTGAGTGACCGGGAGGAAAATATTGCTGGACTGGCCCGCTGGCTAGCCAATTTTGGCAATGAGCAGATTGAGCGCTGGGAGCTCTGTGCGTTCAACAACCTGTGTGAAAACAAGTATCTGATGCTTGAACGCGAGTGGCCGTACCGGGGGGTAGTGCCACAAACGCGGGCGAAGCTGGACCGGCTGGTGGAAATTGCCCGTGCTCACTTAAACGGGCGCGAGATGGTGGTTCAGTGGACCGGGTCGGCGGCGCTGGAAAAGGATCAAAAAGGCGGTGAAGTGGGATGATCAGTGCAGAAGAACGGGCGTTAATGTGCTCGGACAGCAAAATCGGCCTCCTTTCGACCATCGATGAGGAAGGCTCGCCGCATATTACCTTTATTTCTTCGATTCAGCCGCACGGTAATGACCAGCTGACCTGCGGTCAGTTTTGCGGCGGGCTCAGTAAAAAGTTTTTCCGGGATCGCCCACAGGTGGGCTTTCTAATCTTTTCGCCGCAGATGGATATCTGGCGGGGCCGGGCCGGCTTCGAGAGAACACTGACCAGCGGACCGGAATATGAGGCCTATAATAAGAAACCGATGTTCCGCTACAATTCCTATTTTGGGTTTGGGGCGATCCACTATTTTGATTTAGTGGACTTTATCGAGCGTGAAAAACTGACGATGGGAAAAATTATCGGTGGCGCCATTAAAACCAGGGTGTTGCAGCCTTTTCACGCTGCCGGGGAAAGAGGGGCGCTCAACGATCTGAGCAGGGCCATGTTCAGCCAGATTGACGGCCTGAAGTTTATATCCTACATCGACCGGGAAGGCTACCCGGTACTGATTCCGGCGATCCAGGCGGCTAACGCGGGGCGGGATCGGATCATTTTTTCGCTGAGCCCCTATGGCCGGGAGCTGGCTGCGATTCCCGACCAGGTGGAGGCAGCAGTGCTGTTTGTGAATCTGAAGATGGAGTCGGTGCTGGTCAAGGGCCGCTACTTAAGGGGCCGGGGGCTTATCCCTTATGGCCGGGTAGAGATCAACCGTGTTTATAACTCCATGCCGCCCCAGCCCGGCTATATTTACCCGCGTGAAAACTGTCATCCCAAAGTGGTTGACTTTTAATGATAAGCGAGGGTATTAAATGAGTGGTTCACTGGTTAAGGAAAAGCGCATACTGGTGGTGGTCAACTGCCTGGCGGAACACGGGGACAGCCGTTTCAGGCGACTTTACGAGTTTATCGAGCTGGCCGGAGTGGATCTGGCCCGGCGCTTTCTTAGCGCCCATTACCGGGAGATCAGCGCGCTGCGGGATAAAGAGGTTACCTGGCCTGCTTTTCTGGAGCGACTGCAGAAAATCAGCAGTCGGCAGGGGATCGAAGCAGTGGATCTCTTTTTTCAGCTGCACGGGGAACGGGGGCGGGTCCGGTTTTTCGACCGCTGGGTGTCGGCGATTGAGTTGGGCAGGGAGATTAAAAAGATTACCGCCGACGGGCGCTTGCGCCTGGTTTATAATCTGTGCTGTTATGGCGATTCTCACTCGGCCGCTTTCCTTACTGCCGGTTTTGAAACGGCGATCGGGGCGCTTAAGGTTAATACCAGCGCTGCGGTGGAATATCCGCTCTTTTGTAAACTGTGGCCTGGAACGGGCAGCACTCCCAAAACTCCTCTACCCATAAACGAGGTCTTACGCCGGGCCGATCGCCCGCTGCCGCGCCTGGTTCAGGACCTGATTGCCCGGCGCTACTTTGGCGACGCGGACAGCAAAAAAACCCTCAAAGGTAACAGCACTCTCACCATCTAAAACTACACTGTGTAGATAGATATTTCACCCCCACCCCGCCCCTCCCCCCTCAAGGGGGAGGGAGCCAGCAAGTTGTTGCACTGTGTATCAACTTGTTACACTGTGTATTAAGTTATTGGTTATGCAGGGTTTAAACATTGAAGCGGAAGTTGATGATGTCGCCGTCGTGGACCAGGTAGTCTTTGCCTTCAAGGCGGTAGTGGCCTGCTTCGCGCACCTTGGCGGCGCTGCCCAGCTCGAAGAGGTGATCATAATTAAAAAGTTCAGCCCGGATAAAGCCGCGCTCAATGTCGGAGTGTATTTTACCGGCTGCCCGCCGCGCTGTTGATCCCTGTCGCACCGTCCAGGCCCGGACTTCATCTTCACCGACCGTAAAGAAAGAGATTAAATTCAGCTGCCGGTAAGCGGCCCTGGCCAGGCGCTGCAGCCCCGATGCGGACAGGTTCAGGTCTTCCATAAAAGCTGTCCGCTCTTCAGGATCAAGCCTGCTGATTTCGGCTTCAATGCGGGCGCTGACTTCCACCGCGATTAGTCCTTTATCGGCAACGTAAGCAGCTATTTTTTCCCGATCAGGGTAATCTCCACTACGCAGCTGTTCTTCATCTACATTAATAACGAGAAAGAGCGGTTTTTCGGTTAGAAAAACCTGACCCTTAAACAGCTCTTTTTCACTAGCGCTCAGGTCAACCGAGCTGACCGGTTTTTCTTCCTCCAGGGCGCTGAGCAGTTTTTGGTAAACCGGAATCTGCAGGGCGCTTTCACGCTTATTTTTGGTGCTATTTTCAAGACGGACAATTCTTTTCTCCAGAAAATCGATATCGGCCAGCAGCAGCTCCGTGCCGTAGCTTTCCAGGGCCCGGTAGGGATTTAAGTCTTCACTTTCTGCACTGCCGTCTTCTGCTTTAAAAACTTTAAGCACATGCACCAAAGCATCGGCACTCCGCGCCTCTTCCAACAGCCGGGCTGCCCTCGCTTTGCTGTCATCCATTCTGGCGCCCGGAATATCCTTGATATCGATCCGGGCCAAGGTCACCTTTTTCGGTTTGTAAAGGGTAGCAAGGTAGTCGATGCGCGGGTCAGGCACCACGGCACTGCCAAAATTGATTTCATCTGCCCCGCTTAAGCCCACCGGATAAGCGCTGCCGGTAAGCAGGTTAAAGAGGGTTGTTTTTCCGGAGCCGGGCATGCCGACCAGACCGATTTGCATCTACATCATCTCCATCTTTAGTTAAACCAACCCGGCCATTGTAGCACATCTTTAAGGTATTGATAAGCCTATCATACGGGTGGGAGGGTGGGGGTCCTTTCGAAAAAAGGGGATAAACGTTATAATGGCTGAAGAATTATTTAGCGGAGAGGATGGGTCTCGATGATCATTAATCAAGAGATTGAAGCAGCGATGGCCGTGAAACTTGAGACGGACTACTATGATCTGCTGCCTTTTGAAGCGGGAATCCGCCGGGCCCCGGCCCGTAACTTTACCCTATCCCGCAGTCAGACCGCCATTGCCCTAAAAAATGCCCTGCGCTATGTGCCGGAAGAACTGCATGCCAAACTGGCGCCGGAGTTCATGGATGAACTGGTTACCAGGGGTCGGATTTACGGCTATCGTTACCGCCCGCCGGGAAACCTGAAGGCGAAACCGTTTGATCAATACAAAGGCAACTGCCTGGAAGGCAAGGCTTTTCAGGTGATGATTGACAACAACCTTGATTTTGATGTGGCCTTATATCCATACGAGCTGGTCACCTACGGTGAAACAGGGCGGGTCTGCCAGAACTGGATGCAGTACCGACTGCTTAAAAAGTACTTAGAGGTGATGACTGACCACCAGACCCTGGTAGTCGAATCGGGCCATCCGCTGGGGCTATTTCGCTCCAAGCCCGATGCCCCGCGGGTGATCATCACCAACGCCCTGATGGTAGGTCTTTACGATAACCCCACCGATTGGAACGTGGCCGAGCAGATGGGGGTGGCCAATTACGGCCAGATGACGGCCGGCGGTTGGATGTATATCGGGCCGCAGGGCATTGTGCACGGCACTTTCAACACGATCTTAAATGCCGGACGCAGTAAGCTGGGCATTACCGATGATGGTGATCTAAAAGGGGTGCTTTTTGTTTCTTCCGGCTTGGGCGGGATGAGCGGCGCTCAGCCAAAGGCGGTGGAGATTGCCGGTGGCGTGGGGATCATTGCCGAGGTGGATTATTCGCGGATAAAAACCAGGCACGATCAGGGCTGGGTTGGGGCGGTTACAGCCGACCGGGCTGAGGCTTTCCGCCTGGCTGCCGAAGCGCAGCAGGCCCTTAGGCCGCTTTCGATCGCCTATCACGGCAACATCGTTGACCTGCTGGAGTATGCGGCCGAAAAACAGATTAAAATCGACTTGCTCTCTGATCAGACTTCCTGCCATGCCCAGTATGACGGGGGCTACTGCCCGCAGGGCTTAAACTTTGAGGAGCGGACAGCGCTGCTGGCGCAGGACAGGGCTGCATTTTGCCGCCTGGTCGATCAATCCCTGCTGCGGCATTTTGAGGCGGTTAAGCGACTGGCTGAGCAGGGTACATACTTTTTCGATTACGGCAACTCTTTTCTGAAGGCGGTTTTTGATGCCGGGGTTAAAGAAGTATCACGCAACGGCATTGATGATAAGGAGGGTTTTGTCTTCCCTTCGTACGTGGAAGATATCATGGGTCCGCAGCTCTTTGATTATGGGTACGGCCCTTTTCGCTGGGTTTGCTTAAGCGGCGATGCCCGCGATTTACGCAAAACCGATCGGGCGGCAATGCAATGTATCGATCCGCAGCGGCGCGGCCAGGATCGCGACAATTATGTCTGGATCAGGGATGCGGAAAAAAACCGGTTGGTTGTGGGTACCCAGGCTCGCATCCTGTACCAGGATGCCGCAGGGCGCACCGCGATTGCCCTTAAGTTTAATGAGATGGTGCGCCATAAAGAGGTTGGGCCGATTATGCTCGGCCGCGATCACCATGATGTGAGCGGCACCGATTCGCCTTTCCGTGAAACGGCCAATATCAAGGACGGCAGCAACGTGATGGCCGATATGGCTGTGCAGTGTTTTGCCGGCAACGCCGCCCGCGGGATGAGCCTGGTGGCCCTGCACAATGGCGGCGGGGTTGGGATAGGCAAGGCGATCAACGGCGGTTTCGGGATGGTGCTTGATGGCAGTGATCGGGTTGACCGGATCTTAAGCACGGCCATGCCCTGGGATGTAATGGGCGGTGTAGCTCGCCGGGCCTGGGCGCGGAACGAAAACTCGATTACAACCAGCATTGAGTATAACAAAGTGCATTGTGAAACAGACCAGATCACCCTGCCCTATTTGGCCGACGACGAGCTGGTGCAGGATCTGGTGCAAAAAGCTTTCAGCTAAGGGGAGATATTTTGATGACGGTCAGCCTGTTGATTAAAAATGCAGCCCAGGTGGTGACCTCGAAAGGGGCTTCAGCCAAACCGTTGGTTGGCGAAGAGCTGGGCCAGCTTGAGGTGATCGAAGACGGCGCGGTTGCCGTCAGCGGTGATCAGATTACGGCGGTTGGACCGACTGCCGATTTGCTGAAACTGATTAAAACCGACCGGCAAACCAAAGTGATCGATGCCACCGGTAAGGTGGTGCTGCCCGGTTTAATAGATCCTCATACTCATGTTGTCTTCGGCGGCTCGCGCGAGCACGAACTGGCCCTTAAACTGCAGGGAGTTCCGTATCTGGAGATATTAGCCCGGGGCGGCGGGATCTTAAGCAGTGTAGAGGCCACCCGTGCTGCGTCCGAAGATCAGCTGGTTGAGCGGGGGCTTAAGTACTGCCGCCAGATGCTGGCCCAGGGGACGACAACGGCCGAAGCAAAAAGTGGCTATGGCCTATCGACAGAGGCTGAGCTGAAAACTTTGCGCGCCGTTAAGCGGGTGGACGCCGCCCAACCGGTTGACTTGGTGCCGACTTTCCTCGGTGCCCATGCTGTGCCGAAAGAGTATAAGGGAAAACCCGATCGTTATTTAGATCTGGTGATCGATGAGATGCTGCCGCAGGTAGTGGAGCAGAAGCTGGCCCGCTATTGTGACGTATTCTGCGAGGAAGGAGTCTTTTCGATTGAGCAATCGCGCCGTCTTTTAACAGCGGCTCGTGCTGCCGGCCTGGAGTTGAAACTGCACGCTGATGAAATTGTACCTCTGGGCGGGGCTGAGTTGGCCGCCGAGCTGGGCGCTGTTTCGGCCGATCACCTGCTGGTGGTTTCCGATCTGGGCATCGAAAAAATGGCTGCAGCAGGGGTGATAGCAGTCCTGCTGCCTGGTACAACCTTTTACTTAAGAGAGGAGCATTACGCCCCGGCGCGCAAAATGATTGAAGCCGGGGTGCCGGTAGCGCTGGCCTCCGATTTTAATCCAGGCAGCTCGCCGAACAATAACCTGCAGTTGGTGATCAACATTGCCTGTCTTTACCTGCGCTTGACCCCGGCCGAAGTGATTAATGCGCTAACGATCAACGCAGCACATGCCCTGGGGCGGGCAGCGGCGATCGGCAGCATCGAGGCCAAGAAAGCGGCCGACCTGGTGATTTTTGATGCCCCCAACTATGATTACCTTGCTTACCGCTATGGCACAAACCTGGTAGATACGGTGATTAAAAATGGAGCAGTAGTGGTGGAGGGCGGATCAGTTGTCTGAGTGGAAGCCGGAAGTTGACGGCTTGTCGGGCAGCCCCCTGCAGCCGGGAAGAAAGCCCGATCTAAAGTCGGCCCTGCTGCTTTACCTGTTTGTCTTCGCTGCCCTGCTGTTTTTTGGCTCTTACCTGCAGGCGCTGCATTTTGAATACGGGATGATTGCTACCCAAATATTAATTATATTGCTGCCGGCGATTTGGTACTGGCGACGCTTTGCTGTGGACCAGGTTAAATTTGCCCGCCTGAATCCTTTATCACTGAAATTTATACCGGCCATTGTGATCCTGGCTGCCTCGCTGTGGCTGGTTAATGCATTTATCGCAACCGGCCTGGTCGGAGGTCTGATGGAGCTTGGCTTTCAACCGCTGGTGCTGATCGAGTCGCCTACTACCTGGCAGCAGTATCTTGGTTATGTGGTGGTGTTATCGATCTTTGCCGGGATCTGCGAAGAAGTTCTCTTCCGGGGCACGATCATGCCGGCCCTTGAGCAGCGAGGCCTGGTTCCCGCGATTATCTTCAGCTCCCTGCTCTTTGCCCTGCTGCATGGTTCTTTGCTCAGCCTGCTCAGTACCTTCAGCTTGGGAGTGATCATGGCTGTAATAGTCATAAAAACCGGTTCGCTCTGGGGCGGGATCCTCTACCATATGTTGAACAACTTTTATGCTGCCTCCTACCTGTTTTGGGCCGACACGATGGATTTTGAACCTGCAAGCTTAGAGCTGCAGACTTACCTTGCACTTGTGCCCTTTCTGGTAGTGGGTTTGGTCGGAGTGGTGATCGGTCTTCGCCTGCTGCATAAAAACAGCGATCAGGCCCCGTTGTTGAGCAGTCGGAGGGCCTGGTTACCGACCGGTTGGCTGAGCTGGCCCCTGTATCTTAGCCTGCTGCTTTTTGTAATCATTGCTGCGATGGAAATAGCAATCGGTTTCAGCTGGATTGATTTGCCGGTTAACGTGATGGATTAGTAACCGTAAAAATTTTTCCATTAAATCCATGAATCTAGTTGCAATTAAATATCAAATTTGCTAAGATGGTTGTCGAAAGGCATATAAATCTAGCTGACATGAGGTGCATAAAAATGCCGAGACCACAAAAGCCGCGGCTGGTAAGCAAGATGCCGCAGTACGATTACTTCAAGCCACATGGTATACCGAAGGCGCAACTTAAAGATGTCATTCTGACGGTTGATGAATTTGAAGCAATGCGTCTTAAGGATATTGAGAAGCTTGAACAGCACGACTGCGCTGCCCGCATGGGTGTTGCCCAGAGTACCCTGCAAAGGATCCTGGTTTCCGCCCGTGAAAAGGTCACTACTGCTATTTACGAAGGAAAAGCCTTGCGGATCGAAGGCGGCGTCTATAAGCTGAAAGCTGACAAGTAAAACAGTATTGTTAAGCTTGCCCGGATTGCTTTTTTCCGCATAGGGAGAAGCTGTTTTTGGGCGCACTAGAATAGCCGAACAGAAAAAGGGCTGCTGTTTTATCTGAAACAGCAGCTTATTTTTCTTGACAAATACTACTAAACTGATATACTTAATAGCAAATAAATATAAAATAAAGGAATACTACTATTGCATGTAGTAGCAAGTTAGTCTATAATACTGCTATCAATTGGCAAAGGCGGGAGAAAAAGCCTTGATTAAGAAGATCTACAGTGGTTACCGGCCAGGGAAGCCGGGGTTGGAAAAAGTTTTAGGTAGCCTTGAGAGCAAAGTGATGGAAGTAATATGGTCAAAAGGAGCTGAGGTCAGCGTTCGCGATGTTTATGAAACGCTGGCCCTGAGGCGTGAAATTGCCTATACCACGGTAATGACGATTATGGGTCGCTTAGCTGAGAAAAAGCTGTTGAAAAAGCGTAAAGAGGGCAATGCTTTCCTGTTTACCCCGGCAGTGGAGAAAGATGAATTTACCGCGCAGATGGTGGACAATGTTGTTGACGACCTGCTTGCCGATTTCAGCGATGCGGCACTGGCCAGTTTTATAAACCGGGTCGGGAAAAAAGATCGCGAATCAATTGAGAAGCTGGAAAAAATGCTAAAGACAGCAAGGGAGGAAAATGATGGCGATCTGGGCTGAGCTGCATACTTTTCTTATTTATGCGGTATTCGGTTACCTGTTGATTTATCCCCTGCTGCTGGGTTGCCTGCGCTTCTTTGCCATAAAAGATCCGGGGCAGCGGCGTCTGCTATATTTGCTAGCCCTCAGCATGCCGCTGGTTGGGTTTGCCGCCTATCACAGTATTTTTCTCAAACAATGTGAAGGAGGCCATTTTATTTTTGGCACGACGCCGGAGTATTTGCACCTGCTGTGTCTCCTTTCGGATTTTGCCCTGCAGTACACTTCTCCGATCCTGGCGTTGGTTTTAACGGCTGGTTTGCTGAAAGCCGTGACCGCTGCGCTTTTTACCCGGAGGCTAACGGCAAACGCAGTCAACCCAGAGCCGGGTTTGGCAGACAGGATTACAAAGATTACCAGGCGGCGGGCAGCTGAGCTGGGTATTACGCCACCGGCTCTTGTTTATAGCCGGAGGAAGGGATTTGCTGCGCTCAGCGCCGGTTTACTTAAGCCGGGTATTATTTTAAACCACAACCTGCTAGCCGATCTTTCTCTAGAGGAACTTGATTTTATAATCACCCATGAGCTGGTACACGTCAGACGCCGCGATAACATCAAAACATGGCTGGTAAACCTGGTCAGGGATCTGGTAATTTTCAACCCGATCAGCACGGTGCTGCTGAGGCAGATTGATTATGAAACTGAACGAATTTGTGACCGTGAAGCGGCTAAACTGACAGGTTTGGATGGTCAAAAAGCGGCCGCTATCCTGATCAAGGTGTGGAAAAGACTGGCTGCGGAAAAACTTTCTAAACCTGTTTTGGTCAGCGCTTTTAGCGCCGGGCCGACTGGCATGGAGAGACGGGTGATTACTTTTATCAATAATGAATCACAAACCCCGCCAGCCAGCTTTTCGGTTTTCGGCTCACTGGTTTTACTGCTGATTGCTTCTTCGTTAATCTATTTTGGCATTCTTTGCTGATTAATCCCCCCGGTTCAGTTGTTGGGCGGGGGGAAAAAAATAAATCAAACTACTATGCTATGTAGTAGAAAAAAGGAGATTGGTTTTTGATGAACAATGCAAAAGAACACAGAAATAATCGGTTTGGTGACAGCACTAAAAAGCGCAACCAGTTTCAGGGAGGCTCTGCCGCGGGGGGAAAAAAGCTACTGTTAATATTCTTAGTCGTAGCGGCAGCGGCAATTGCGGTAACTACCGGCTTTTATCTGTTACAGGGCAGCCAAAGTGATGAGGCTACCCCATCGGGGAGCCCGGTCCTGGAAGAGCGGTCCTACATCGGTGAGTTTGTTTCGATGACCGCAGTTGAAGCAATAATCGCAGGTGAATGGTTAACCATCCCACTTGCAGCGGTTGATGAGCACGGGATAGTCTATTTCGAGGCGGAAAATGATGAAGGCCTTCAGGTTCCTTTAATGGCCTACGTCGGGCCATCGGGCCGAATTTTTGCCGGCAGCAGCATGTGCGAGCCCTGTGGTGGCCGTACTTTTTCTTTGGCCGGCGAAACTCTGGTCTGTGATACCTGCCGTACTACATACACCATCGAAGAGCATGAGTTTATTTCAGGTTCACCGGTATGCGGTCAATATCCTCCGGTGAATATGGATCCAATTGTCGAAGAGGGTCTGATCAAAATACCGCTGGAAAACATTCTCAGCTGGCGGATCAGGGCACTTTAATAGATAAAGAAAAGGAGACTTGCAGACATGAATAAGGGTGACAATTCAAATGAGCTTACAACTGTAACGAAGAATAAAAGGAATTGGCTAAAAAATCTATTGTTGATTGCAGCGGTTTTAATCATGGTGGTGGTCCTGATTAACAGCATGGTAACAGCCCGCACTCCGGCACTACTAGTGAGTAATGAAACAGGTGAAACTTCATTTTTGCCGCCTGCCTGTGGCGGATGCTCCGGAAATGAGGCCGGTACTGCGCTTGATCCGTTGCAGCAGCAGGCACTGGCTTATTACAGTGATCAGTTTGGTGAGCAGGCTACAGAAGCAGTAGTTGAAGATTACGGCTGCCACCAGGAAATCCTGATCTTCAAAGATGGAGTACCACTGCGGCGTCTTGCCTATAACAACGGGGTCTTTAGCGATCTGGGGCCACTGACCGATAATCAGGGTAACTGATAATGAGTCTATATAAAATAGTTATGCAAAATCTAGCCAGGCGTAAAACAGGCACACTGATACTAATCATTGGCCAGGCAGCGGGGATAGCCATCGCCGTTGCCCTCTTTCTGACTGTCGATGCAGCCCGTCTTGACCTGGGCAACCAGCTTGATGAATTTGGTGCCAACCTGGTAATTGTGCCACGCAGTGAAGGGATGGAGCTTAGTTACGGGGGCACCTCAATCTCGCAAGTGTCGTTTGAACTGATGCGCATTACAGAAGCTGATCTGCCGCAGATTAGAGAGATTCCCGATGGTAACAGCATCAACGTTGTATCTCCTAAGATGGTTTCTGCAGCAGAGCTTAACGGCAAACCGGTAATCCTGGTGGGCGTTTTGCCGCACCGTGAGTTTCTGATGAAACCCTGGTTTGAGTTCGCAGCAGTGGATATTAGCCGACCGGAAGAAGAGGCCAAAGATCCAGTGCACATGGAACTGGAAAGCGATAATCTTCTAATCGGGGCTGCGGTAGCGGAGGCTATGGGCCTCGGTGCCGGTGATCTGGTAGATCTAAATGGTGCTGCATTTAGAATTGCAGCTGTTTTTAAAAGTAGCGGTTCAACTGAAGACGGTTTGGTTTACGCCCAGCTGCCGGTGGTGCAGCAACTGGTGGGCAAACCGGAGGAACTGTCGATGATCGAAATATCTGCTTATTGCAATGAATGTCCGGTGGAAGAGATTGCTGCCCAGCTGACTGCTGCGCTGCCCAACGGCAGGGTTACCGCACTCGGTCAGGCAGCCCTACTGCGGGGAGAAACCATTGAACGCTTTGCCCTGATTGCCAACCTGTTGGCAGCGGCCGCTCTTACGGCCGCCATTTTGCTGGTTTTAACCCTGATGACCGGCTCGGTTAGCGAAAGAACGCGGGAGATTGGGATATTCAGGGCTATCGGTTTCAGGCGTACGAACATTATGCAGATCATTTTACTTGAAGCTTTTACCGGCGGTTTTGTCGGTGGATTAGTGGGGTTCTTAGCAGGTAGTATGGTTGCCGCAACGGCTGGGTTTTACCTGGCCGGGATCACCGGCACGGCAGCCTGGCAGTGGAATCTGCTGCTGCCCATAGCATGCGGTTCTGCACTGCTGGCAGTTATCGCTGCGCTTTACCCGGCTATTAAGGCGGCAAGATTAGATCCGCTGGAAGCATTGCGTTTTATTTGATAGATAGAAGG
>VGTO01000060.1 GCA_016874655.1 Bacillota bacterium
ATAAGTAGCAGTAACCTAAGGGCAAAGGACTAAGCAGCAGATGGATTTAAGCTTCACTCACCTGGCGGGCATGTTAATCGCCATAATCGGAGTCTATGGCCTGGGCATCTACGCCGGGCGCAAGGTTAAAAACACCGTTGATTTCTCAGTCAGCGGCCGTAAAGCCGGCTCATTTTTAGTGATGGGGACGATCCTCGGCACTTTGGTCGGCGGCGCCTCCACGATCGGCACGGCACAGCTGGCCTATCTCTATGGTTTTTCGGCCTGGTGGTTTACCTTAGGCGGCGGTATCGGCTGCCTCTTAATTGCTCTGTTCATGGTCCGGCCGATGCGCGAGACCACCTTTGAAACCATTCCCCGCTTTATATCTTCAAGCTATGGTAAGGCAGCCGGCGTAGCGGCAGCGCTGTTTGTTTCGCTCGGCATGTTTATCAATATTGTGCCCCAGGTATTTTCTGCTCAGGCGCTTCTAACCTCGATGTTTGCAATCGAGATGCGCTTGGCAGCGCTCTTAACCGTGATCCTGGCGGTGGCCTACGTAGTTTTCGGGGGGGCCTGGGGGACAGGCCTGATGGGTCTGACTAAGATCCTTTTAACCTGCGTCTGCATGGTCATATCCGGCGCGGTGGCGTTTACCCTGGCTGGGGGTAGCGGCGGTTTTAGCAGCTATTTTCCCGCCTATCCCTGGTTTAGCCTTTTCGGCCGGGGAGTGAACACCGATCTGGCGTCAGCCTTTGCCTTAATCGTCGGGGTGCTCTCGAGCCAGATCTATTTTCAGGGCATATTCTCGAGCCGCGATCTTAAGGCAGCCAGAGGCGGAGCCCTGATGAGTGCGATCCTCGCCCCCTTAATCGGCATTGGGGGCATCATGGTGGGGCTCTTTATGCGCATCAATTACCCGCAGATCAACCCTGCCCAGGCCCTGCCGCTGTTTGTTCTCAACCATCTCCCAGCCTGGTTCGCCGGAGTTGTGCTGGCTACGCTGCTGCTGGCTTCAATCGGCACCGGGGCTGGTCTGACCTTAGGCGTAAGTACCATGTTAAATCGGGATCTCTACTTAAGGCTGAAGCCGAAAGCAGACGATCGGCAGGCGCTCCTGGTCTTTCGCCTCCTGATTATCATGGTGCTGCTAGTGGCCTTGCTGGTTGTGCTGGTGTCCGGTGGCAATGTGTTGATCTTAAGCTGGAGTTACCTGTCGCTCGGCCTGCGCGGGGCAACGGTCTTCTTTCCCCTTCTGGCTGTGGTTTTCTTTAAAGGCAGGGTCTCGCCCCTGGCTGGTACACTGGCGGTAATTATTGGCCCTTCAATTGTCATTGCCGGCACTTTACTTAATCTCAGCCTCAACCCGCTTTATCCCGGGCTGGCAGCCGGCCTGGTCATTTTGCTCTTTGATTTCTTTCGTAACCGCAAAAACCGTTTTGCTGAGCAGGAATAAAACTTAACTAAGCATAATTTTGAGAGAAGCAGGATGCTGGATACTTTATCATTTTTGATTATGAAGAGGCCACTATTTGGCCACAGGCGGAAAGGAAGGATTAAGTGATGAATCGTTTAAAAAATTTAGAGGGCGGAAATCGGGTGGTGATCACGGTCATCGGGCCTGACCGGGTCGGGATCATTGCCGCCGTAACGGCAATTCTGGCCGAGCAGAGTGTAAACATCCTCGATATCAGTCAGACCATTATGCAGGAGTTCTTTGTAATGGTCCTGGTTGCTGATATGGCCGGGGCAAAAGTTGACCTGGTTACTTTAAAAGATCTGCTGGCCCAAAAAGGGGAAGATTTAAAGCTGCGCATCGATACTCAACATGAAGATATCTTCAACTTCATGCACCGTATTTAGGGGGGATCAAACTTGCTGACAATCGAGGAAATCTTAGAAACAATAAAGATGGTGCAGGAGGAGAACCTTGATATCCGGACCATTACCATGGGGATCAGCCTGCGCGACTGTAGTGATGCCGATCACCGGGCAGCCTGCCGCAAAATTTACGATAAAATTACCCGTCTTGCCGGGCCTCTGGTCCGGGCCGGTGAAGAGATTTCCCGCGAATACGGCCTGCCGATCGTCAATAAAAGGATCTCCGTAACGCCGATTGCCCTGGTCGCCGAGGCTAGCTCTGCCGCTGATTATTGCTGCTATGCCGAAACGCTGGATCGGGCGGCGGAAGCGGTTGGAGTTAACTTTATCGGTGGTTTCTCCGCCTTAGTGCACAAAGGCTTTACCGGCGGCGACCGTAAACTGATCGAATCAATCCCCCGGGCTTTAAGTGAAACGGAAAGGGTTTGCGCCTCGATTAACGTGGCTACCTCCCGGGCGGGAATTAACATGGATGCCATTCTGCTGACCAGCGCGGTGATTAAAAAGACCGCTGAACTAACGGCCAGCCGCGACAGCATTGGCTGTGCCAAGCTGGTGGTTTTCGCCAACGTCCCTGAAGATAATCCTTTTATGGCCGGGGCTTTCCACGGCATCGGTGAACCCGACTGCGTAATCAATACCGGTGTCAGCGGACCCGGGGTGGTCAGAAGCGCCATCATCAGGGTGGGCGACGCCGATCTGGGCGAACTCTCAGAAACGATTAAAAAAATGGCTTTCAAAATTACCAGGATGGGCGAGCTGGTTGGCCGGGCGGCAGCTAAGAAGCTAGGCGTACCCTTTGGCATCGTTGATGTATCGTTGGCTCCGACCCCTGCTGTCGGCGACAGCGTAGCTGAGATATTGCAGGAGATGGGGCTCGAGCGCTGCGGCGCTCCCGGCTCAACAGCCGCTTTGGCTCTGCTGAACGACGCCGTAAAGAAAGGCGGGGCAATGGCTTCATCCTACGTGGGCGGGTTGTCCGGCGCCTTTATTCCGGTGAGCGAAGATGCCGGGATGATTGCGGCAGTTGATGATGGGGCTTTAACTATTGAAAAACTTGAAGCGATGACCGCTGTTTGCTCAGTTGGCCTTGATATGATTGCTATCCCCGGAGATACCCCGGTGGAAACGATCGCGGCGATTATTGCCGATGAGGCGGCGATTGGCGTGTTCAATCATAAAACAACGGCAGTGCGGCTTATTCCCGCTGCCGGTAAAAAGGTGGGCGACCGGGTTGAGTTCGGCGGTCTTCTCGGCCGGGCCCCGGTTATGGCTGTAAGCCGGTTTTCCGCTGCAGCCTTTGTTAACCGCGGCGGCCGCATCCCGGCCCCGATCCATAGCTTACGTAACTGATTCTTTTAGGGGACCAGCACATCAAGTAGGTTGGGCACTATTCCGTATTGAAGCTGATCAATCTCTGCCGGGAATAGCTCGCCGTCAGTGTGGGCCGGTGAAGAACGTTCCAAGCTGACTGAGATCCAGGTTGCGTCAATCTCCTGAACTCCTTCGGCGAGAATAAACTTGCCTTCCGGGGTCATCGTTTTCGGCAACAGGGCCAGCAGACTCAGGGCTGATTTTTTATAGGCCAGCACGGCTGTCAGTTTACCATCTGCAGGATCGGCGTGAGGTGCCATGTAGAAGAGGCCGCCGGTGCGCGGCGCATTGCCGACGGAGATCAGGGTCAGTGGTCCTTCATAACTTCCATCATCCCACTGAATTTTAGCCTGCCAGCTGGGGTTTTGGAAGATTCCCTTTAACGCTGCAACCAAATAGCGGGGAATTCCTCTTAAGAAAGTCATCTTTTTTTCTAAAGTTGTGATGTATGGCTCTAAACCCATGGCGGAATTATTGACAAAGTAGAGGTCACCGGCTTTGCAAACATCAATCGTTCTGGTTTTATGAGCAGCAATCACCCGGGCTGCTTCAGCCAGGTCAAGTGGAATGTTAAGGTTACAGGCAAAATCGTTGGCAGTACCCAGGGGGATAACGCCGATTGTTCCTAAATGGTTTTCACCCTTAGCCTGGGCAATTCCGTTTACCACCTCGCCGATCGTTCCATCCCCTCCCGCTGCGATTATCGGGTTATAACCGGCAAGAGCAGCTTCTTTGGCCAGGATTACAGGCTGTCCGCGTTTTTCTGACCTGGCTAAAGAGAAATCAACTCCTGCGTCTTTAAGGGCTGCCTCCGCTGCGGACCAGCGTTTTTGAGCATTCCAGCGGTTTGAATAAGGGTTGAGAATAACTTTGGCTGTCATAACTTTTCTCCTGTTCTCAAATCAGGGTAAGAGCATCTTGCAATTGATCAACTTTTCGCTATTTCTGAGGCAATTCCTGCTCGACCCCTTGTCACGCTTTTGATACTTAAACCCAGCCGCGCATAATCATGGCGTCGGCGATCCGTTGTACGGCAACGGTGTAAGCGGCCTGGCGCAGGTTGACGTGGTATTTTTCCGAGGCGTTCAGCACCGAATGATAGGCGTAAGCCATCTTTTTGCGCAGGCGTTCAAACACTTCTGCCTCTTCCCAGTAGAGCATGTTAAAATTCTGGACCATTTCGAAGTATGAAACGGTAACCCCGCCGGCATTGCAGAGGAAGTCGGGCAGGACCTGGATGTTCCGGTCAAAAAGGATTTCATCAGCCTCGGGTGTGGTCGGGCCGTTGGCTAGTTCGGCAATAATTTTGGCTTTGATCAGGCCGGCATTATTTTTGGTGATTACATTCTCCAGAGCGCTGGGGCAGAGGATGTCTACATCCAAACAGAAGAGCTCGCTGTTCGTAATATTGTCGGCAGCTGGGTAATCAATAACGGAACCGGTTTTCTGTTTATGCTCGAAGACTGCCGTCGGGTCTAAGCCATTCTTGTTGTAGATGCCGCCGCGCTGATCGGTAACGGCTGCAATCTTGCAGCCAAATATGTCGTGAGCCAGGTAGGCCAGATGAAAACCGGCGTTACCGTAACCCTGGACTGCGAGTGATGCTTTTTGTAAATCCATCCCGGAAGTCTTTGCCGCTTCAACAATCACGTAGATCCCACCCCTGGCCGTTGCGGTATTGCGACCGATGGAGCCGCCGATGTAGAGTGGTTTGCCGGTGATTACCCCAAACTGGTTTTTTCCGGCCAGCCTCGAGTATTCATCCATCATCCAGGCCATGATTTGGGGGTTGGTATAGACGTCCGGCGCCGGAATATCCCGATCCGGGCCAATAAAGTTCCAGATCCGCTCCACATAACCGCGGCTCAGACGCTCCAGCTCACCCTGGGATAGTTCCCTGGGGTTGCAGATTACGCCGCCCTTGGCACCGCCCAGGGGCAGCTCGAGCAGGGAGCATTTCCAGGTCATCCAGGCGGCCAGGGCCCGGATTGTGTCAATTGTTTCATCGGGGTGAAAACGGATTCCACCTTTGGTTGGCCCCAGAACATCGTTGTACTGAACCCTGAATCCTTTAAAAACCTTAATTTTACCGTTATCCATCTTCACCGGAATCGATACTTGCAGCTCGCGCATCGGGTTGCGGATTATCTCGTAGATACTCTCCGGCAGTTCCAGCAGCAGGGCACAGGAATCACACTGCTGCTGGACAATATCGAAAGAGTTTTCCAGATCTTGCAGTGCAGGTTGCGCAGGTTCATGACTGCCCATATGATCAGCACCTCTCAGCAAAATAAGAATAGGTATTAGTTGTGATGGAAATAAATTTCTTTATAATATATCTGACACCGATACTGTCTGTCAAAGGTTTTTTTATTTTTTTAGCGAACTTTATCAAAAATGGCCGAAACACTAATAATTTTGATTCCTTCAAGATTCGGTCAGCTAACAGTAGCAGAAGGAGCGTGAGCAGAAAAAAATGAAAATTTTTAAGGGCCATATCGTAACCTGTAATCAGGAAGGAGCGGTTTTTCAATACCTGGTGGAAGATGAGGGGCGTATTGTCTTTGTCGGAGATGACCTGCCGGGTTCTTACGGCCCTGCGCCGGAAATAATTGATTTAGGGGACAAGGCCCTTTTGCCGGCCTTTGGTGACGGGCATATCCATTTTTCAAACTGGGCGCTCTTTAACTCAACCTTTGATGTGCGCGGAGCGGAGAAGGTGGCCGATATCGGGCCGATGATTAAGGAATATGCGGATCGCGAACCGGGAATCAAAGTGCTCTTCGGTTTTGGGCATTCGGCAAACTCTGTTGCCGAAAACCGCCTGATTACGCGCACCGAGCTTGACAGCGCCGTGAAGGATAGGCCGGTCTACCTGGTCTGTTATGATGGGCATTCAGCAGTTGCCAATACAGCGGCAATCGGGATGATACCGAAAGAAGTTCGCCTACTTAATGGTTTTGATCTTGAAAACGGCCAGCTCTTCCACGAGGCTTTCCTCGCTGCCACCGATTTTATCTCTTCTAAAGTGCCGCCGCTTAAGCTCTTGCAATACATGCTAAAGGGGATGGATACCCTGGCCGATTACGGGGTCGGCCTGGTGCACTCTGTTGAAGGGGTTGGCTTTCCCCGTGACTTAGATGTCGACCTGGTGCGCTATCTGGCTAAAAGCTCGCAGTTAGAATTTCGGGTCTACTTTCAGACAATGGATGTCAGCAAAGCACTGAAGCGAAAACTGCCCCGCATCGGCGGCTGTTTTGCCTGTGCCCTGGATGGCTGCTTTGGTGCTAAAGACGCCGCCCTGCTTGAACCGTACAGTGATGATCCACAAAACCGCGGCATTCTGTTCTACAGTGATCAGCAGGTTAATAGTTTTGTAACCGAGGCTAACCGGGCCGGGCTGCAGGTGCAGCTGCACTGCATCGGTGACGCCGCTGTGGTGCAGGCCGTTAAAGCAATTGAGGCGGCCCTGGAAGATACCCCGCGGACAGATCACCGCCATACCCTGATTCACGCCTGCCTGATTCCGGAACAGACTCTGGAGCGCATTGCTGAGCTGGGAATTATCATTACCTTGCAACCGGGATTCCTGATCTCGCCGCTGGAACCGGCCGGCTATTTGGAAGAGCTCCTCGGCGAGCGTGCCAAAGACGGATCACCCTTCAGAAAAATGATTGATTTAGGGATCCTGGTCAGTGGTGGGTCAGACGGGCCGGTCATTGCGCCTAACCCAATTGAAGGGATTTACGGCGCCTGTAACCATGAAATCCGTGAGCAGTCGGTAACAATTCAGGAAGCGCTGCGGATGTTCACCTACAATATTGCCTGTACATCCTTCGATGAACATGAACTGGGCAGCCTGGAAAAAGGAAAGGTTGCCAACATGGTTGTTTTAAACCGCAATCCGTTGCAGTTGCCTGCTCAGGAGCTGCTGCAGCTTAAAGTGGAGCAGCTTCTAATTAAGGGTTTAGAATACAAAAAGGGCATCTCCCTGGGCAGTGCTCTGCTTCAGGGGTTTAATAAACGGGCCAGGGTTGTATAATTGTTGCAAGGGCAGATAAAGCTTTACCGTTGCTGACTTCCAAGGGGGCTTAAAGAATGGTTATGCGAAAAGGCCGTCCCATCCCTGATGCTGAACAGGGCAGGGTAGAAAGTGAAAAGCGCTATACGATCCTTTTCCAGGGTTCGGCTGACCCCTTGCTAATTATGAAACGAAAATTTATCGACTGTAACGAAGAAGCCTGCCGTTACTGGGGTTACAGTCGCGAAGAGATCATTGGTCGCTCACCGGTAGTTTTTTCTCCGGAGTACCAACCTGATGGACGTAAATCAGCTGATGTTGCAGCCGGGTATTTAAAGACTGCCTTAAAAGGCACGCCCCTCAGTTTTTATTGGCAGCACCTCCATCGCAGTGGCAAGCTTCTTGACACCGAGGTTCGGCTTCGGAAAGTGGACATTGAGGGAGAACCGTTATTAATAGCCTCGGTCAGAGATATTAGTGAAAGGCTTAAGGCTGAAGAGATCATCAGGCAGGGGCGCGACTGGTACCGGGCCCTGGCCGAAGATATCCCGGTCCTGGTAACCCGTATTTCTCCCGAGGGTAAGATTACTTATGTAAATGAAGCCTCCAGACTACTGATTGATAAACCTTTGACAGAGATAGTCGGCCAGGATTTTTATGCTCTTGTTCCGTCAGAATACCGAAGTGCAGTAGAAAAAGAGTTTAAATCGCTCACACCCGAAGGTCCGGTAGTTAGTTATGAACATTTCATCAAAGGGCGCTTATTCCGCTGGAAAAACCGGGCTGTTTTCAATCCGGACAGAACGATAAAAGAATATTTTACCGTCGGTGAAGATATTACCGACCAGCACCAGGCGGATGAATCCATGCGGCATCAACTCCAATTCGAAATGATGTTGGCCAAGGTATCATCTCTATTTGTTAATAGTCCTTCAGAAATGATCGATAATACTATTAACCAGGCTTTAAAACTCGCTGGTGAGTTTTTTAGCGCAGACCGCATCTACTTGATGCGGTTCACAGCAGATCAGCAGCATATAGTTAATCCTTATGAATGGTGTGCCCCTGGAGTCAGTTCAGTTCAAGAAAGGAACCAGTGCCTTCCGGTTTCGGCCACGCCCTGGTGGGCGAATCAGATTCTTAATAAATCAGTTGTTCACGTGCCTGATATTGACTTACTGCCTACTGAGGCGGCGAAAGATAAGGAAGATTTTAGAATAGAAGAAGTTAAGTCACTGATTACTATTCCGATGATCAGATCGGGTGATGTCTTTGCCTTTTTCGGGATTGATGCAGTTAAGACAAAGAAAAGCTGGACTGAACAACAGATAGCGCTGATCAAGGTTGTGGGGGAGATCATTTCTGAATCTTTAGCCAAGGCCGAAGCTGAAGAGGCTCTGAAGGATTCTGAAGAGCGTTATCGTGAAATACTGGCTACCATTGAAGAGGGTTATTATGAAGCTGACTTAAGCGGAGTTATCACCTTTTGTAACGACGCTGCTGGCCGTCTTTTTGGCGGTTACAGCCAGGAAGAACTAATCGGCATGAGCTATAAAAATCTGTATAAATACCCTGAGCTAGCCTATACATCTTTTAACCGGGTTTTTATGACTGGAGTCCCCGAAAAAGGCCTCATTCTGGAGATGACCAGAAAAGACAAATCAACTGTCTTTGGTGAATTATCAATCTCTCTGGTTAAGGATAAAGAAGGCTATATTACAGGTTTTAAAGGGATCGGTAAGGATGTAACGGAACGGATTGAATATGAAAAACGTCTTGAATACTTAAGCCTGCACGATCAACTGACCGGCATTCATAACCGGGCTTACTTCGAATCGGAACTGGAACACTTAGAAGGCGGGCGCGAATATCCGGTTACGATCATCACAGCCGATCTGGATGGCTTAAAGCTGATCAACGACACCCTAGGCCATGATACCGGCGATCAGATGCTCCGTCGCTGTGCTGAAATTCTTAAGGGATCCTTGCGCCAGTCTGATTTGCTGGCCAGGATCGGAGGGGATGAGTTTTCAGCCGTCCTGCGCCGGACTGACAGGACTACAGGGGAGCTGGTCATGCGCCGGATCCGAGAAAAGGTTAACCTGATCAATCAGGATGATGCCAATATTCCTCTTGGCCTTTCAATTGGGGTGGCGACAGCTGATGACAGCAATACAGCGTTGAAAGAAGCTTATATACAGGCAGACGATAGCATGTATCGCGATAAGCTTTACCGCAGTAACAGCAGTCGCGGTAAGATCGTGCAGAGTTTGCTGGCAGCGCTGGCAGAGCGCGATTATATTACAGAAGGTCATGCCAGGAGGCTGGAGGATCTCTGCCGGACTGTTGGTGAAAAAATTGATTTATCGTCCCACCAACTGACCGACCTGGCTCTGCTGGCCCAGGTGCATGACCTGGGCAAGGTTGGCATCCCGGATTACATTCTCTACAAGCCCGGCCCGCTTAATGAGGAGGAGTGGGAAGTGATGCGCGGTCATCCGGAAAAAGGTTACCGCATTGCTGTTGCCTCGCCGGACTTGGCCGGGGTAGCTGATTTGATCTTAAAACATCATGAACGCTGGGATGGCAGTGGCTACCCCCTCGGGTTGAAAGAAAAAGAAATTCCGGTCGAATGCCGGATCATATCGATCATCGACGCCTATGATGCGATGACCAATAAAAGGCCGTATAGTAAAGTTAAATCTCGGGAAGAAGCGCTGGCAGAAATAAAACGGGGTAGCGGAAGCCAATTCGATCCCGACCTGGTGGCCATCTTCCTTTCTGTGATCAACGAGGCGTAACCAATGAAGAGAGGGTGGCTCAGTCTTAACCTAATTTTAACCTGCATTTCTGGAGGATTATTTATGCCGGTGGAGAATTAGAGATCCACTAGTTATGCATTATAAATTATTTACGGGAGATGAAGAAAAGTGTTAAAGGTTAAAGGCCAAATCATGTTTACAGTATTTGTGTTGACACTAGTCTTCCTGCTGGCCGGTTTGCCGGCAGAGGCGGCTAAAGTTGACGCCGGTGATAACCTGACCATCGGTGCTGACGAGCAGATTGATGATGATCTCTACCTCTTTGGCGAGGTGATCACGGTCAGTGGTATGGTAACCGGTGACGCCATTCTTTTCGGCCGTGAGGTAGTGGTGGATGGTACCATTATGGGCAGCCTGCTGGTGTTTGCCGAAACTGTCCGGATTGACGGCAACATAGCAGGCACCGTTCGCGGTGGCGCCAACAGTATTACATTTGGCGGTTCGAGCGGGCGAGACCTGATGATCATGGCTAACTCCATAACTGTTTCCGGGCCGGTGGGCCAGGACCTTTTTGCCGCTGCTAACAACGTAATCATGACCGGTTCGGTCGGGCGCGATCTGAAAAGCTCGATGAACAGTCTGCTTGTCGACGGGCCAGTTGGTGGAGACATCGACGTTATGGTCAGTGAACTGGTTATCGGACCCAACGCTCTGGTTAGCGGTAAAGTTACCTATACCTCAGAGCTGGAGGCCACTGTTAACGACCAGGCGGTGATCGGTGGAAGCATGACCAGGCTTGATCCCCCGACCACAGAGGTTACGGGTGTTTCGGCCGGGCGCAGCGTCTGGGGTTTTGTCAGACCGATTCTTTCGTTGCTTTTTGTTGCCCTGCTGATGATCCTGCTTTTCCCTGCGGTTACAAAAGGCTCAGCAGCGCTGATTGGAGAAAAACCGACATCGAGCTTGGGCACAGGCTCTTTGATTGTTTTTGTAGCGCCAATTGCTGCCGTGATTTTGCTGATTACTGTAATTGGGATTCCGGTCAGCTTTCTCTCAATGCTGCTTTATATTGTTTTGCTTTATGTAGCCCGGGTCTTCGCAGGCTACTTTTTGGCCGAGCTCGCTTTTAATAAGTTTGGCGTTGATCTACACCCGGTCTTAAAAGCGCTGATCGGGGTCCTGGTTCTGGCCCTGATCTTTAAAATTCCCTTTGTCGGCTGGCTGATTCACCTGGCGGCGGTAATCTTTGGAGCAGGCGCTTTCATGCATTACATGCTGCATCAGAAATCTGAAGATGAACCAGTACCTCTAGTTGCAGAAAATGAAAGCGCATAAGCATTTTTACGCTTAATCAGCAGGCCGCAGGGAGCCAGAAAGAGACCGTCTCCCTGCGGCCTGATTTATTGCTGATGTACAGCCCCCATTTTTTGTGCCAAAAATTAAGTTAGTTCAAGAAGCAATTAAAATGGTTTGTGGTGCTGGTGGCCGGTAGCCAAGAGAGCTGTGCGGCCGTATTGTGTTGTATTCTAAAACCCACTTCTTTGTCAGTACCTCTACTTCAAACATAGTATCAAATATTTCCCGGTTTAAAAACTCATCTCGCATTTTGCCATTAAAACTTTCACAGTAACCATTCTCCCAGGGGCTTCCCGGTTCAATGTAAGCCGTTGATACCCCAACATCTGTTAACCACGCTCTTAGCTTTTTCGCAGTGAATTCACTGCCATTGTCACTCCTGATATAGCCAGGTGAGCCTTTTACCACAAAAAGACCGGCTAAGATTTCAAGAACATCGGTATGTTTCCAACTTCTTTTCGCTACGCTGGCCAGGCATTCTTTGGAGTACTCGTCAATAATATTCAGCCATCTTACTCTCCTGCCATTTCTTAAGCGGTCTTCGATAAAATCATAACTCCAGACATGGTTCCTATATTCCGGTCTCAGCCTGATGCAGCTACCGTCATTTAACCAGAGCCTGCGTTTCTTCGGCTGCTTTTGAGGCACCTTAAGCCCCTGTTCACGCCAGATCCTCTCCACTCTTTTGTGATTAATCAGGTAGTCTTTCCTCAACAGCGCTGTTATCCTTCGGTAACCATAACGACCATAATTGGTAGCCAGTTCGATTATCTTGGCTGTTAGCTCATCTTCATCGTCTCTTTTAACCGGTATATAGCTTACTGTATTGCGGCAAATACTAAGGGCCCGGCAAGCTCGCCGCTGGGATAGCTCATAATTACTAACGATTCCTTCAATGGCTATTTTCTTCTTGACCGGGCTTAGAATTTTCCCTCCGCTACATCCTTTAAAATGGCATTATCAAGACTCAGATCAGCAACAAGTTTCTTAAGCCTGGCATTTTCCTTTTCTAGTTCTTTGAGCTTTTTAGCGTCAGTTACAGTCATACCTCCGTATTGTTTCCGCCAGCGGTAGTAGGTCTGCTCTGTAACCCCGATTTGCCTTGCTGCTTCAGCAATGGTGTTTCCCTGACTGCAGAGCACTTCAACTTCCCTTAAATGAATGATGATTTGTTCCGGTGAATACTTCTTCCTGCTCATCTCTGCCACTCCTTTTAAGTTAGTTTACCCTTTTTTAAGACTAACTTAAAAATTGGACTAGTTTTCGGGGGGCAGGTCAGATTAGGCGGACAGCCCAGAGATCATCGACATAATCTCCTTCAAATACTACGTAAGAGTTACCTCCAGCTTCGATTATTGCAGTAGCACCACCACGTCCTCCAATTGCTATCCCAGTTAACGTCATCGGTTCGGCAAAGGGATCGGTACCAGGACTGAAAAACTGTAAAGATGTTTCATCTTCAGGATTGTCGTTTCGCACCTGTTGCGGTAATACTACCGCTTCATCTGCCCCATCCTCAAGAACACCCTGCCCGCTATCAACAAGATCAAGATCCGCCGGAACTGAGCCGGAACGGTTCGTAAGAGAGATAACCCCAAAGATACCGGCGATAAGTGCAACTACAAGGATAGAGGAAATCACAATCAGTAATGTTCTATTCTTGAACAGTTCGACAATTTTACCATTACTTTTTATTTCCGGCATATTGAACTTCATCTGCTACACCTCAACGATAACAGCATGATCATGCTCAAAAAGTAGAAACCTTAATCATACATATCTTTTCAATAACAAAACGCCTGTTTCGGCAACCTGGCTATCATACCCTTTTAGTGGGCTACAGACCCATGGCTTTGCGTCACAACCTTTCGGCAGTTTTGCAATTTATCGTCAGGC
>VGTO01000061.1 GCA_016874655.1 Bacillota bacterium
TAGACAACGTAGCCGAGCGTGGAGGGGCAATCCTTTCCTACGACTCTTCCCCAATTATTATTGACAACACAATCAGGGACAACATCTCAACCGGAGGCGGCGGAGCTATCTTTCTGGCTAATTCCAGCGCGACAGTCAGCAACAACAACGTTTCCAATAACGTTGCCGGACTTAGTGGTGGAGCAGTTGCTGTGACCGGTGCAGGTGATTTGCCTTCCCTGTTTGAAGGCAATAATTTCTCTAATAACCGTGCCGATAATGGTGGTGCTTTTTCAATTTTTGAATCTAATCCGGAAATCAGGAATAATACCGTGATCAACAACTCTGCAACTCAGGGCGGAGGCGGTTTCTTCATGGTCAGCTCTTCACCGTTATTGATCGCCAACAATGTAACAGACAATCTTGCCGGTAGTGCAGGAGGAGGAATAGCAATCTACTTTAACTCAGAGCCTCTGCTTGAAGACAACATTATTGTCGGCAATGAAGCCAATGACGGAGGGGGCATAGCGATCTACTTCGGTTCTGCCCCGGTGATTAAGGGTAATACTGTGACCGATAACCGGGCCAGGATTGGAGGGGGAATTGAGGTTAACGAAGGCTCAAGCCCTGAAATTACTGACAATGAGATCTCCGGTAACTATGCTGAGGTTGGTGGCGGAGGACTGCTGATCCACCTTTCTGAAGCGTTGATCACTGGGAATACTATTGCCAATAATGAGTCGCGAAGAGAAGGTGGCGGTATCTACATCTTTGTCGATGCCATTGCCAAAGTATTTAATAATATTTTTGAGAACAACAAGGCAATCGGCGGTGGGGCTATCTTCGTCGATGAAGGTGCTACCTTGGAGTTGAATAGCCCGGACGACAATACTTATAGCGGTAATGTTCCTGACGATACCGCCCGGAACTAACCTTCACAACAGCTGAAATCCTGATCTTCTACAGTTCAGACTGGGTGGATCAGTAATTCCAGTTGACCAGGGCTGCCCGGTTATAAGGGCAGCCTTTTCTAAAATTTATAGAGTAAGCGATAAATCACTCTATTCTTCAGCGGAAAAAAGGTTTTTGCAGTAACTAAAACCAATCGCAAGTCATCTGGCAGGGGGGGATTTATTTTGCCGCGAAATAAAGGTCAAAAAGAGAACCCAAAAGTTACTGGTTCTCAAAAACAGAAAAACAAAGCCGCACAAAAGGGGTCTTCACCTGAAAGCGCAAGAAGTATAACGATATCTAAAATATTACTTTTAATGATGCTGGTCGGCTTAACCTTGCTGTTGCTGATCGGACCCTTTTATCGGGGACTGTTTTTTACTGAGGATCTGTTGTTTGCTCAGGCTGCAATATTTGCCCTCTTTATAGTATGGGGGGTTTATCGCATACTTACCAAGGAAAAGGAACTGCTAAAAAGCCCCCTTGATCTTTGCCTCATCCTGCTGCTGTTAACCTATGTTATCTCATATTTTGTTGCTGTTCACAAAAGGGTCGCTCTGGAAGAGATCTTAAAAATTGCCTCTTACCTGGCAGTTTACCTGGTTGCGATAGAATTATGTTGTAATATTTCTTCCAGCAAGCGAGCGGCAGTGCCAAAAGATAATACCGAAAGCCAACCAGAACAGATACCCTCCGGGTTAGGCCTGATGCTGCATATCCTGATAGTTGTTGCAACGATCATAACCATTGCCAGCCTTGGTGTAGCTGCCGGTCACTGGAATTTCATTGGTGCCTACCATGATGCCGGATTGCGCATCGCTTCGCCAATGGGTTATTCAAACACCGCGGCCGCTTATTTCATGGCTGCTTACCTGCTAACTGTTGCCTTAGCCCCGCTAGCCAAAAGCTGGTGGTTAAGGGCTTTCTACCTGGCACCGGCGGCCCTCATATTTGCCACTACTATCCTTACTTTTTCCAGGGGCGCTTGGTTACTGCTGGCGCCCCTGATGATTTTACTGGTCCTGGCAGCAGCACCCGGACAGCGACTGCGGGCTTTTCTATATTTAATAGCAACAGCTGCTCCTGCATTGCCGGCCGCATTTTTAGCTGATCCGCTTTTCCGCTCCGCCAGTCCGGCTCAGGCCTGGCTCCCGATTGTCGGTGCGATGATAGTCGCTTTTATCTTGGGGGCCCTGACAGAGCTTTATCTTGCACAAAGGCGGAGAGTGAAGATCTATGGTGCTGCGGTTATTACTTTGATCGTTACAATGGCACTGCTATTCTTGCTAATCGTACCGCAGTTAAATCCGGTTACTCCCGAGCACTCGGTTGACAGTCAGGATGTTGGTCAATCCACCCTAAGCAAAATTCTGCCGGAACGCTACTACGATCGCATTTTTTCACCCGGCCGAAATATTAACATGGAAGCTCGTTTTGAGATGTTTCGCGATGCAGCAAAAATTATCAGGGATTATCCTCTTTTAGGTACCGGTGGAGGTGGTTGGGCTGCATTGTACCAGGGATATCAGGTCAGACCTCTACAGGGCAGGCCGTATTTTTCCAGCGAAGTTCATAATCATTTCCTACAAGTTTGGATTGAAGCGGGAATTCTTGGTTTTCTGGCTTTTGTCGGGATCTGGATCAGCATGGCTGCTGCTTTTATCCGCAATTGTTTTATTAACCGTGCCGATAGTCAAAGATGGCAGTACTGGACAGCCATCTTTCTTCCTGTTGCAGCGCTCGGTGCACACAGTGTTATTGACTGGAATTTTTCGATGGCAGCCGTCGGGATCTACCTCTTTACTTTACTGGGGGCCGGCCGAAGCCTTGACCGTGTAAGCTGGTTTAAAAATAAAGTTCAGTCGGAAGCTGAGCCCAATAAGGTAGGCTTTAGCAATGTTGTGTTGTTGTTAATCGGCGTTATCCTTTTCGCCGGCAATCTTATTTTAATTGCCGGTTTTAATAGCACCGCCCGCTCCCAGGAATATATCGAGCAGCGTAATAATAAGATGGCCGTTCCGGAATTGCAAAGAGCAATCCGCTTGGATCCTCTGCGGGCAGAAAACTATCATAACCTGAGCGCTATTCTGGAAGAGCAATCCCGGGTGGCGCAGAGTGACGCTGATTTGGAAACAATTATTTTTCTTGCCGATCGTGCTTATCAGCTTGAGCCATATAACCCACTGTATATTTTCCGATACGGCGAATATTTACTTAACTACAGCGATATTAGAAACGGGTTGGATACGATAGATCGATTGATGATCATTCGGCCGCTCAGTGAAAGCAGCTACATTCAGGCAAGCCTGGCCAGAATAAGGCTCGCTGAATACTATTTTAATGCCGGCAGTCCCTCTGAGGGCATTAAATATCTTGCTGAAATTGAAGAGATCACAAGTCGGATGCAGCAAAGATTCGGTGAAACTGAACCACTCAATTATATTCTCGCCCGTGTTGAATTGATCAAAGGAAACATCAGTCAGGCGCGGGGCTTTTTTCTGGCCATCAAGAAAGGAGATCCTTTCTATGAGCTGGCTCAACAACAGCTTCAACTCTTGGAAGAGTAGGTATAATATACGGGACACTCAGCACCTTTGGTGTTCGGTTTCTCTATTGTTGATATTGTTAATCATTTTGATTGTAGTATGCGGTTGCACAGATGGTGGAACAGCATTGAATGGATTTAAAGATGCCCCTGATCCTACTACCTTAGGAGAAAATAATACAATGAATAATGAATCTTCAAAACAGAAAGATGTAATGCCGGTAATTGATCAAAATATCCCGGCAAGATTGGAAACCGCCACCCTGGCTTTGGGGTGATTTTGGGGTCCTGATGCCCGGTTCGGGCAAATTAAAGGGGTTTACCGCACCAGGGTCGGTTATGCCGGAGGCAGTCTTGAAAACCCGACCTACCATAACTTAGGCGATCACAGCGAAACGATTCAAGTTGACTTCGATCCGGCGGTGATCAGCTACGAAGAGATTCTGGAGATTTACTGGAACAGCCATAACCCAACAGCACAGCCCTGGTCAAGGCAATACATGTCTCTAATCTTTTTCCACGATGCCGGGCAGGAAAAAGCCGCCTTGCAGAGTAAAGCTGCGATGGAACAAAAACTAGGCCGGGAGATCAAAACAGAGCTGGTTGCTTACAGCAAGTTTTACCTGGCGGAAGATTACCACCAGAAATATTACCTGCAGGCTGAACAGCAGTTGGCGATGGAGGTCAGAGGCTATTACAAAAACTTTTCCGGTTTTATCAACTCAACCGCAGCTGCCAGGCTAAACGGTTTATTGGGTGGTTACGGCGATCCTCAGTTGCTGGCAGCCGAAATTGACAGTTATGGTCTTTCCGAACAGGCTAAAGAGCTGCTGCAAAGATATCTGCGCTGAATCCTGGTTGACAGCAAGGTTGTTATTGTCTATATTATGGTTACAAATAACGGCAGTCAAGGGGACGTAGCTCAGTGGGAGAGCGCTTGACTCACATTCAAGAGGTCGGAGGTTCAATACCTCTCGTCCCCACCAGCAGAAAAGGGCTTTTAATCTATTTGATAATTGATAGATTAAAAGCCTTTTGCTTTGTAATATTTACATTGATTCAAAGTTGCAATCAGTTGCCTGGCAGTACAGGGAGTTGTATCTTCATTTGGCAGGGATTATAATACTTGAAGCACCATTAAGAGCATAGGATAGAAAACGATTAATGGATTTTGCAGTTTGTTATTTTCAGTTCAGTTACCCTTAGGCGGTAGCTGGTGATTTATTGATTCGCCGATGACTTTTATTCTTAAACTTTAATGAAAAGGGGTTTTTAGGATGAGCGATTACATGGCAGCTTTACAGTACTCCGAGCGCTGGCTTGATATTATCAGCCGTGAGGAACTGGATGAGAAGACAGCTCAGGAAATTTCAAAGGAAACCGTAGAGAACTTTGTTAACCACTTTAACAAAGGCTGGGTGGAATACCGCAAATCAGTTACTGAAGCCGGTGATTACGCCGGGACTGAATGGCGGGGCAAAGGTGTCTACTATTATGACGTTTTCGGCCAGGAGTATATTGACTGTCTCGGCGGTTACGGTGCCCTGGATCTCGGTTGGGCACACCCGGAAGTAGTAGAAGCGGTCCGGGCACAGGCCGGTAAATCAGGCATACCCAGCCAGGAGTTGATGGACCCCCTTAGAGGAGTTCTGGCCCGCCTATTGGCGCAGATAACCCCCGGTGATATTGACCATTCATTCTTTGTCAGTAGCGGCACCGAAACCATCGAAGGGGCCTTAAAAATTGCCAGGCTTTATACCGGCAAGCACAACTTTATTTCTACTGTGAATGCCTTTCACGGAAAGACTTCAGGCAGCTTAAGTGTAATGGGCAAAAAGGATTACCGTTACGATATGCAACCCTATGCAGGGCAGAGCTATTTTGTTCCATTTGGGGACGCTGAAGCTTTAGAAAAACAGCTTCAGATCTGTGCTAAGGTGGGCATTGATATCGCCGCGTTTATTGCCGAACCGATCCAGGGGGAAGCAGGGGCAGTAGTACCGCCAGATGAATACTGGCCAAAGGTGCGGGAAATATGCGACCGCTATGATATTCTGCTCATCTGTGACGAAGTACAAACCGGCCTTGGCCGGACTGGCAAGCTGTGGGCTGTAGATCACTGGGGCATTGTTCCCGATATTATGTGCGTGGCAAAGTCACTTGGCGGCGGAGTGATGCCGGTTGGAGCCTTTATGGGCAGGGCGGAAATCTGGAAAGCCTTTGAAGAACCAAACCCCTTTATACATACCACGACCACTGGTGGTAACCCAATGGCCTGCGCTGCGGCGATTGCCGCAATCCACGTTACTCTCCGTGACAAACTACCGGAACGAGCTGCAGATACAGGAGCGTACTTTATCGGTAAATTAAATGAGCTAGCTGATAGTTTTCCGCAAATTTACAAGAACATCAGCGGTAAAGGTTTGCTGATTGGCCAACATTTTCAGGATCCATCATATGGTTACATGGTTGCTGCTGGGCTCTTCAAACGTAAAGTTCTGGTGGCGGGAACTTTGATCAGCGCTAATACAGTGCGCTTTGCCCCAGCTCTGTTTATCACCCGTGAACAGGTGGATGAGGTCTTGAACCGTTTGGAAGATGCACTGAAAGAGATTGCAGCAGGCCTTTAAGGCCTGCTTTTTAATTTATACATTTATATCAGGACTGAACAGAAATTTAAGAGAGGATAAGCTAAGATGAATAAATTAAGTGGCCGAAATTTTATAGATTTGGACGATTTCACCCGCGAAGAGATCTTACTAATCCTTCAAACTACCAGAGACCTTAAGCTGGAAGTAAAACGAGGCCATTTTCATCCTTACCTGCAGCATAAGGCACTGGGCTGTATCTTTGACCAGCCGTCAACAAGGACCCGTATCTCTTTTGAATTGGGTATGCAGCAGTTAGGGGGCTACGTTACCTATCTTAAACCGGGCGAGATCCACCTTGGTAAAAAAGAAAGCATTTATGATACCGCCAAGGTTTTAAGCAGGTATTTTGATGCGATCATGATCCGCTGGAACGATTATAACGAAATGAAACAGCTGGCCGATGCAGCCGATGTGCCGGTGATCAATGGCATGACTGAAAAAAATCATCCCTGTCAGGCTCTGGCCGATATTTATACCATGATGGAGTATTATGACGATATCATTGGTAAAAAAGTTGTTTTCTTTGGGGATCGTACCCAGCCGGCTCACTCGCTGGGGGTAATTTGCTCTAAGCTGGGGCTTAATTTTGTTCACTGCTGCCCCAAAAAATACGCCATATTATCTGATTACAGCGAGATATTTGAGCGTAACAACCGTATTTCAGGCGGTACTTACAGGCACACGGCCGACATTGTTGAAGCTTGTACCGGAGCACATATGGTCTATACTGATGTCTGGTGGTGGATCGGCCAGGAAGAGGAAGAAGCTGAGCGCCGCAAGCTTTTTGCCCCCTACCAGGTTACAGCGGAGTTGCTGACCAGGTGTGACAAGAATGTGATATTTGAGCACTGTCTTCCGGCCATGCGTGGAGTGGAGGTAACCGATGCCGTGATGGACGGGCCGCATGCGGTGATTTACGATCAGGCAGAAAATCGGATGCATACCGAAAAGGCGCTTATGGTTCTTTTGATGAGCTGAGTCATCAGAAGAACAGCAAATAACTAGATATATAACCAAGTTTATCAGCCCGTCAGTGGAGTGTTTAGCTCCCGGTGGCGGGCAGACTTTCAATTAAGCCCAATACATAACGCATTAGCAGAATGGTGTCACGGACATCAACGGTACCGTCACCGTTTATGTCAGCTGCAAGAGCCTGGTTTTCAGTTAATAGTGTTAACCCGAGGGCAAAGCGGGCCACGATTGTAACGTCATTTATATCAATCCTATCGTCGCCGTTAAGGTCCCCGGCGATTTTTTCGTCTTGCGCCGGAGGTGGGGCACTTTGTGGTGGCTCGTCAGTTATTATGTCAGGCTCTGACTGCCGGTCGCCCTGCTCACTATCAACTTCCAAATCAGGATCGTTTTCAGCTGCGGGATCTCCACTTGGCGAAGTTGATTCCTTTGCATCAGCCTCTGCATCAGAATTTTCATCTTCCAGATTCGGGTCCTCAATTTCTTCTTCATCCGCTTGGTCGATTTCTTCTTCAGATTCGCCTTCTTCATCATCCCCGTCTTGCTCAGAAGGTTCGTCAATGGAATCGGGACTTTGTTCCCAGTTAAGAACGATACTGCCATTTGCTCCGTTCCAGCCATCTACAGCGATCAGATAGATGGTTCCGGAAACAGCTGTAAATTCTACTCTGCTTTGCCAGGTTCCTATTGTATCAGCATCATCATTGGAGGCGATCTCGATCAGGGTCTGTAACGACGAGCCGCTATAAATCGCCAGAACTGTGTCAAAGCTGCTTCCAAAGGCATCAATGATGACTTTTCCTTCTTCTGGCGCTGTCCATTCCCACCAAACTGATGCACCGCCAACTAGGCCGGCATGAAGTGGTTCCCCAGTTTCCCTTGTTGCATAATAATTGTTGCCGGTTGCCTCTCCGCTTACACCGGTAAGCACTAACCGGTCAGCAAAATTATCGTTCAGGGGAGCTTGAATTGTTCCAGAACTCCCATAAATGTAGTTAATGCCAGCTATGTCGTCAGGGGAAAGCTGTCTTTGTGTTCCTTTATATTGGTGATACATAATTGAATTGTAATCGGGTGAATGGTTTAATCCAATCCAGTGACCGAATTCATGCAATGCAACAGTCTGGACGTCATGATAGGAGAAAGGGTTTGTTGTCCAGTTGAACCTAGTGTTCATGACCATGTCGGCTTCAATTATGGTAGTACCTGAGCACCAGATCGTCGCCAGGGCCAGGGCATTGGTTGTCCCCAGATCAGCCCACATGATTTCATTAACTTGGTTTAAAGAAGCCGTGCCACTTCGTGAGTGAGGCCCTCTGTAATCAAAACTGAAGTTTGCCCCGGCACTACTCCAAGTTGCTGCCGCTGCCTGGACCTGGTTACTGTAATCTTCAGGTGCGTTAATTCTAAAACTGATAACCGGCGATGAATCCGGCCAGCGTATGCCGAGCGGCACATACTGATGATTGCTGACTAAAACCGGTTCGGCAGGATTATCGGATAGCTCTTTTTCAGCCTGCTCTTCGGTAATCATTTGTAGGATGATCTCTTCTACGTCTTCGACCGGGATGCCGTCAACTTTATTATTTATTATTTCTTTTTTACCCTGAAAATTGCCGAAGACACTATGTGTTTTCAGCTGGAAAATAGTCCGGGGATAGATCTGTTGAGGCAGATCTTCAAGAAATAATAGTACTTCCTCACCGGTTTCAAAAAAGGGTGTGTCTGAGACAATTTGCATTACATCGTCAATTTTACCGCCGGGAACAATTACCGACACTAGATCCGGAAGAGGATTTCCTTTGAGGTGGTTATCCAGGGTTACTGTTACGGTGGTGTAGATTGAGTTGCGATCATTATTCCAGTAGCTCTGGCTGTCTAAAACTGTACCGATAATCACTGAATCCGCCTCTTCAGTCAGTTCTTCTAGGCTCAGCTGAATCATGAGGGCTTTAGCTACGGATGCAGGAAGATATACAAGCACTAAAGATAAAAACATAATGATCAGGATTCGCGACAACTTGTATCTACCCATCAGATTAACACCCCTTGCGATAAAAAATCCCGCCTGTTTTTATAGGCGAGACCGGTACTAAGCACCGGTAGCTGGCTGGCATTAGCAAACTGGCTGCTTTAGCCCCTTAAGCTTTGCGTCACCGCTTTTCAACGGTTTTGCCCTTAACGATGAAAAGAATTAATTAGATTATGCCAAACAAAGACGAAAAAGTCAAACATTTAATAACATTTATCATTGAAGTGAATGGGCGTACTGAAAGGTTATTGAGATCATTCTGTAGAAGTAAATCAAAGTAATGTAGTAGGCAGATCTATGAAAGGGTGGTTACATTTGCCAGCATCGTTCATGATTGTTGTTGTGATGATCTTCGTTGTCAACCTGGCCTTGATTGCCTGGGCTATAACCGACCTGTTGCAACGGGAAAATGTAAAATACCTTTCCAAAACCTGGTGGATAATGATAATTGCGGCTGTAATTTTCGGTTCAGTAATTTATCTTCTCCTGGGACGTGGAAAGGATAGAGGAGTTAGTCATGACTAAAAAGATTTTAATTGTTGGTGCCGGGGTGGCCGGACTCTCTGCCGGAATCCATGCCTGCCGCAATGGTTACGACGTCGAGCTATATGAAATGCACAATCTGCCCGGTGGTCTTTGTGCAGCCTGGGCCAGAAAGGACTACACTTTTGACGGCTGTATTCACTGGTTGATCGGCTCACGCTCAGGGAGTCAGTTCAACCGTCTTTGGCGAGAAGTGGGTGCTCTTAAAGAAACAAAGATCATTGACCACGAAATATTTATGACCATTGAAGATGGTAGCGGTAAAAGCTTAAATATTTACAGCGACCTGGACCACTTGCAGACCCATCTTCTGGAAATGGCTCCGGAAGATGAAATTCCGGTTAAGCAGATGATTGATGCGGCTAAAACTATGTCAAAGGTAAATATGCCGCTCGAAAAGCCGGATGAGTTTTTCCGCATTTGGGATATTCCGGTGATGATGATTAAGATGATGCCACTTTTCAAAGTTTTAGGGCGCTTTTCCAGAATTACGGTTGCTGAATTCTTAGCTGAGTTGAAAAACCCTTTTCTGAAAGAGGCGCTGGCTTTGGTTTTACCAATCGATTATACAATGACCAGCCTGATTGGTACTTTAGCCTCTCTGCACAGCAGTGATGCCGGTTTTCCCGAGGGCGGATCGCTTCCTTTTGCCCGTTCAATCGAGCAGTGTTTTCTTGAACTTGGCGGCAGGATTCACTACAACAGCAAGGTTAAGCAGATTCTGGTCAGGGATAATGGGGCTTATGGCCTGCTGCTTGATAACGGCAGTGAGGTGCAGGGTGATTATGTGATATCTGCCGCCGATCTGCACAGCACTTTATATGATCTGCTGGGTGGCAAATATTTAACGCCGCGCATTAAAGATAGTTTCGCTAACCTTTCCCTCTACTCCTCAGCCCAGGTTAACTTGGGGTTGAATACCGATCTCAGCAGCGAGGCCAAGAAGCTGGTTGTCAGGCTCGATCACCCGATTGATCTCGGTTGCGGGCCAAACCGCTATGCTTACCTGACCAACTACAGCTTTGATCCGACTCTGGCGCCGACTGGTAAAAGTGTATTAGCAGCCATGGTTTATTCCTCTTATGAGTATTGGGGCAGCCCAACAAGCAACAGGGAACGCTACAGGGAGAAGAAAGAGCAGCTGGCGGATAAGCTGATCAAGGCCGCTGTCAAAAGATTCCCGACCATAAAAGATAAAATAGAGGTAGTCGATGTGGTAACCCCACTGACCTATAACCGTTATACGGCGGTCTGGAAAGGCGCTTATATGGCCTGGATCGTGCCGCCATCTGCCGGAAGATTCAACATCCCGCGTACTTTGCCTGACCTGAAGAGCTTTTATCTGGCCGGGCAATGGGTTTCACCGCCAGCCGGCCTGCCCGGTTCAATGCTGACGGGTCGGCATGTAATCCAGGTCATTTGTCGTAAAGACAAAAAAAGATTTATTAAAATTTAAGACTTAGGGTGGATGGACGATCAAACTTAGGAACCTTCAGCTTTCCCCTCCCTTCTGTTACAGTGGATCAGGAATCACAGAAATGATAATATTGATTGGCAAAGGGGAGGCAGAAGGTTTAAATGAAAGATCAAGAAGCAGCTAATAATGTTGACTCCAGCGGCAGCCTTGCTCTAGCAATTGCAGACGACAAAACTTTTGCTGTTGAGCATGACCCGGCGCGAGAGGCTTTTCTTAAACAACCGCTGGGACCCCTGATTATTAAAAATACGGTGCCGGCCGTGGCATCGATGCTGTTTATGGCGCTCTATCACATGGCTGATGCGATCATGGTTGGTCGTAGTCTCGGCCCGGAGGCGCTGGCTTCCGTTAATATCCTTTACCCGATTATGGCCTTTTTCATCGGGCTGGCAGCGATGATTGGCGTTGGCGGTAATGCCCGGGTTGCTATACTGCAGGGAGCGGGCGATACTGAAGCTGCCCGACGGGTTCTGGGCCTGGTGGTGGCCCTGGGGACAATCTTAGGCATTATTGGCAGCCTGGTCGCAATCTTTGCATTTTCCCAGATCCTGACCCTGCTTGGCACTTCCGGTTCGCTGGGTCTGTTGGCCGGCCAGTACCTGAGGGCAATTTACCCGTTTTTTACAACAATGATTTTAATCTTTATTCTTGAGCAGACGGTGCGCAACGATGGCCGCCCCAACCTCGCCACCGGAGTGATGATGGCGATGGCCCTGCTAAACATAGTTCTTGATTATATCTTTTTGTTTCCCATGCAGCTCGGTATCGCCGGGGCAGCGCTGGCAACCGGTCTATCGCAATCGTTGGGCGCTCTTATCTTTATCTTCTATTTTGCCCGAAAAAACTTCTTAAAAAAGCCGGGTTTACGTTTCGGCATTCCCGGTGGTGGTTACCCGGTCCTAAAAATGATTGCTTACAATGGTTCTTCTGAGTTTTTAAACAGTGTAGCAGCAGGGTTGACTACTCTTCTCTTCAACCGGGCTTTGCTTGCCTTTCTGGGCAGCGCCGGTGTAGCGGCTTTTGCTATGGTTCAATACCTGATCATGTTCGGTTCTGTAATTATCTTTGGTATTAGTGTGGGAGCACAGCCAATTTTAAGTTACAATCACGGGGCGGGTTACAGAGCGCGGGTCAGCGGCACTTTAAAAAGGGTTTTAGCAGCTTCTGTTGCTATTGCTGTAACTCTTTTTGTTTTAATCAGATGGCAGGCACCGCTCATGGTGACGCTCTTTATCCCGGAGCACCCGGAGACTATTGCCGTAACCCTTGAAGCAGCGGCGATCATCAGTTGGAGTCTGCTGCTGATGCCGATTGGGATTATCGGCTCAACCTTTTTTACTGCCCTGGAAAAAGCTTGGCAGTCGTTAGTGGTTGCCCTCTCAAGGGGGTTTGTTTTTACGGTAATCGGCTTACTATTATTTCCGTCATTGTGGGGCACAACCGGGATTTGGATTACGCCTCTTTTCTCAGAGGCGGTTAGCGTGCTGGTCACGGCATACCTCTTTTACCGCTGGGCCTACAGCCCACCTGAGCCGGCTGTCAGCAAAGTAACCTGTGAACCACTACCTTCGCTGGAACAGTAAGCCGGTAAAAAGTTGTGATATATATTTATTTTTAGCTTCGACTGCTGCTTCTGATCCGATTACTAGTTTCCGAATCTGTTGTCGGAGTTTTTACTTTTTGGGCGAAGCGGTTGGTGCCCCAGACCCCGGCTAAAATAGCGGCAGTGCCCATTAAGTGATACCAGGTGACGGTTTCCCCACGGAAGATAACACCTCCGGCAATTGCCACCACCGTAATCAGATTGGCGAATACCGAAGCCTGTGAAGCGGTAACTTTGCTCAGCAGGTAGTTGTAGAGGAAAAACGCACCGACGGAAGAAGCAACGCCCAGGTAGATAATTGAAGGCCAGAGCACGGTCAGCGGTTGCAGGTATAGGCTGATTTTGCCGGCGAGCAGATGTTGGAGTAGAGCAATCAGGTTAAAAGCAACGGCGCCGACCACCATCAT
>VGTO01000062.1 GCA_016874655.1 Bacillota bacterium
TCAAGGCCCGCAACCCTGCAAATGCAGTAACTGTCGGTGCCGGCACACCTGCTCTTGAAGCAGCCAGGGGTGCTGTATTCATTGCAGACTGCGCCGGCCGCAGGCGTAAGGGAACGAGTGAAGACCTGGTTAAACTGACCATGCTGGTTCAGACCAGCAAGATCATTAATCTTAACTGCTGTGGGATTACCCTGCCGGCAGATCTGCACCAGGATGCCCAACCGGCTTTTTCGACGATCTGCTCGGCCCTCCATACCGACAAACCGCTGGCGGGCTATACACTTAATGAAGCAGCAAGCCGGGAGTGTCTCCTTCTTGCCGAAATCCTCTACGGCGGGCTGGAAGATAACATGGTTCTCGGCACCATCTGTCCGCTCACTCCTTTAAGTTATGACACCAAAGATTTAGCGGCGGCATCTGTTTATGCCGAGGCCGGACAACCGCTTTGCGTAACATCATGCGCTATGGCAGGGACCACTGCCCCGCCGACGCTGGCCGGTACCCTGGCGGTTAACAATGCTGAAGTGCTGGCCGGGATTGTCCTGGTGCAACTGATCAGATCCGGCATTCCGGTTGTTTACGGGAATTTATCTTCGATTACCGATATGCGCTATATCAGCATGGCTGCAGGAGCGCCGGAAGGAATTTTACTGCAGCTTGCCGCCCGGCAGCTTGCCCTCTTTTACCGCTTGCCCTTTCGCGGCGGGGGTGCTTTAAACGATGCCAAGGCTGTTGATATCCAGGCTGGTTCTGAATCGATGATGAACCTGATGCTGATGACAATGGCCGGCTTTGATTATATCCCCCATGCCGTTGGGATGCTCGACTCCTATATGAGTATTTCCTACGAGAAATTTATCCTGGATGAAGAGATGCTTGCCGCAATCTACCGCTTGCAGCGCGGCATTAAAGTAAATGAAGAAACACTGCTGTCAGCTTTAGTTGATCAGGTCGGGCCGGGAGGCAACTTTTTCAGTACCGCTGAAACCGCACACTACTTTCGCCGGGAATACTGGCAGCCCCGGGTAGATGTGCGACAGCCCCAGAGCCTCTGGGAAGCGGCTGGTGCGCCTGAGGTGCCTTTAAAGGCGATGGAAGTCTGCCAAAGCCGGCTCGACAATTATCTAAAGCCGGATCTTGCCTCGCCTGTTGAGACCAGGCTGCTTAAATACTATAAAGACCGCTATGGTCAGGCTGAATTCTTACAGCCGGCCTGAGAAGGAGGATCCTATGTATGTCCAGTATCACAACTCAAAAGCCGAACATTACGGTCTGCGGCAGCGGCAGCGGGGGGCTGGCCGTGGCAGCCGACCTGGCCATGGCCGGCTGCCGGGTAAATCTCTACGAAATTCCTGCTTTCAGTTCCAACCTGGAACCGATCCGGGAAGCGGGAGGCATCACCCTCAGCGGTCTTCCTTATTACGGCAAAACCGGTATGGCCCGCTTAAACCTGGTTACAGCTGATCCTGCTGCAGCGCTGGCCGGCAGTGAGTTGGTGTTTGTCAATGTGCCGGCCATGGCGGTTGGGCCCTTTTTAACAGAAATGGCCGCGCATTTTGAGCCGGATCAGGTGATCGTGGTCACAACCGGATACTGGGCCGCTTTTCGTTTCAGGGAGCTGTTAACTGAAACAGGGGCTTTTGACCGTTACATTTTTACCGAAATGGCGCTGATGCCCTACTTAAGCGGCAAAGCCGGGCCGGCCGCGGTGGAAATAGGCAACTGGAAACGGGCGCTCTACCTCTCTGCCTGGCCTGCGACAGGCAACCAAAAAGCCCTGGCCGCGGTTCAAAAAGTATACCCCCAGACCAGGCTCTGCAGGAATGTCCTGGAACTTAATTTCAGGCCGGGCAACCCCGGTGTCCATGTCCAGATTGCCCTGCCCAAGGCGGAATTCTTCTTTGAGCGGGCCCGCCAGTTCCGTTTTTACGGTGAGGTCTCCAGGTGCGCTTCTAAACTGACTGATGCTCACGATGTGGAGAGGATGGCTGTTGCCGCTGCCTTTGCTTGCGAAACGGACACCTGGCCGGACGACTGCCGCACTATCTACGAGCTTGAAGGCAGCAATCTCTATGAGCAGCATGGCGGGCCTGCAGACAGGCATGCACAAAAATGGAACCATATTGAGGAAATTGAGCGGTTGCTGGTAGAGGATATTTGCTATTCCTTTATTCCCATGGAACAGCTTGCCTCGGTAGCCGGCCACTCAACCCCGGTAACGACGGCGATGACCGATCTGAGCGCCGTCCTCTCCGGCTATGATTACCGTTCCGAGGGGCTGACCCTTGCGCAAATGGGGCTGGACGGTTTAACGGTAAATGAAATTATCGACTACGCAGATACCGGCAGATACAGGTAAATCAAAGTAATTATCGAAGCACAGGAGGCAGTCTAATTGGCAGATTTGAAATACTTTCAGAAAAGAATGGGCCTGCTCAACCTTAACCCAGAGCAGATCGATCAGCTTCACCTGGCCACGCTTGATGTCCTTGAAAATGTAGGTGTAAAAATCTGTGAACCCGAAGCCCTCGATCTGCTCGGCAGCGCAGGCGCCCGGGTAACAGGAGAGCTGGTCAGGATTCCAACCTGGCTGGTGCAGCAGGCGCTAAGCACGGCGCCCTGCAAGCTCGCGATTTATGACCGCAGCGGGAGGCGGACGCTGACCCTGGAGAAGGGCAATATTTATTACGGCACCGGCTCCGATACCCCCTATATTATCGATATCGAAAACGGCCGGCGGCGGCGGGCAGTCAAGCAGGATACTGTCAACGCCACCCGGATTGCCGACGCCCTGGAGAATATCGATTTTATCATGTCGATGGCCAAGGCTTCCGATGTTCCCGAACTCAGGACCGACCGGCATCATTTTGAGGCGATGACTTTAAACAGCACCAAGCCGGTAATCTTTGACGCCCACAACCGGGAGGGTTTAAGCGACATCATCAGGATGGCTTCCCTGGTCTGCGGCAGTAAAGAGGCCCTGGCGCAAAGGCCTTATATCATGCATTACGCCGAACCTAATTCGCCGCTTACCCACTCCAAAACAGCCCTGGAAAAACTGCTCACGGCGGCCGAAGAGAGGATCCCCCTGATCTACGCGCCGGCGGTGATGTGCGGGGCCACCGGCCCGGTAACAACGGCCGGGGCCCTGGTGGTGGCCAATGCAGAGATCCTTTCCGGACTGGTTATACACCAGCTTAAGTCAAAAGGGGCGCCTTTTATTTACGGCGGTGGAACACCGCCGCTTAATATGATTACCACGGTCTGCTCTTACGGCGACCCGCAGGGTATTGTCGGCGCTGTTTCGCTGGTGCAGTTGGCCCAGTTTTATAACTTGCCATCATTTAGTATTGCCGGTTGTACCGATGCCCAGCTCTTTGATCAGCAGGCGGCAATGGAGGCTGGCTTTAACCTGCTCATGTCGGCCCTGGCCGGCGGCAACCTGGTTCATGACCTCGGCTATATCGGAGTTGGGTTGACTTTCAGTTTGGAGTACCTGGTCCTATGCAATGAAGGGGTAGGCGCTGCTAGATTTATAATTCAGGGGGTGGAGGTAAATCCCCGTACGCTGGCCTTAGATGTAATTGAAAAGGTGGGCCCCGGTGGTCACTTTTTGACTGAGCAGCATACCCTTGATCATTTTAAAAGCGAGATGCATTTTACCAGGCTCTTTAACCGCAGCGCTTATGATAACTGGCAGGCAACGGGATCAAAGACCTTTGGCGAGCATGCCAACAATCTACTGAAAGAGATTTTACAGTGGCACGAGGTTCCCGGGCTTGACCCGCAGCTGGAAGAAGAGATCAAGGCGATTGCGGAGGGTTAAAACTACTATTTCTAAATTGGTCTGATTGGGGTCTGCTTGGTATAATGGTAAGCGAAGGGAGATAAAATATGTTAAAAGAACTGACTGTTGAAAACTTTGTCCGTGAAGTGGCTTCATCGACGCCGGCACCCGGCGGAGGTAGCGTGGCCGCACTGGCCGGAGCCCAGGGGGCGGGGTTGCTCTCCATGTATTGTCATTTAAGTCAAAACCGCGACAAGCTGGGTGATGTGGTCGACCGGTTGCAAGAGGCCGGTGAAGAAGCCCGCTTTATTAAGTTGAAACTGCTGGAAGCAATTGACGAAGATACGCTGGCTTTTAACCAGGTGATGGAAGCTTACCGCCTACCCAAAATGACAGAAGCAGATAAGGCTGCCCGTAAAGTAGCGATTCAACAGGCGGCGATTAATGCTGCTGAAGTACCGCTCAAAACGGCGCGCGGCGCCTTAAAGATTCTGGCTCTGATCAGCGAGGCAGCAGGCAGGGGGAACCCGGCGGCGGTAACAGATTTAGGGGTTGCCAATTTGCAGGCTTACGCCGGACTGGTTGGAGCCTGCTATAATGTGTTGATCAACCTTTCCATGATTACTAACGAGGCTAAGGTAGCGGAGCTGCAGAAAGAGATCGGCCTGGTCCGTGCAGAAGGCGAAAAGTATTTTGTAGAGAGTAAAGCGTTGATAGAAGAAGGTATCAAGTAAAATAATCTGGAGATCAAGTGATGAGCGAACACTACGAGCTGATTGATCAATCGATGTTGCTAAGGTATCTGTTTTACCCCCATCGGCAACATAGCAAGCCGCGTGAAGGGGCCTTTGATTTAAGCGTTCCTGTAGAGGCCAATGTCGATATTATCTGCCGGGCCTACCCGGCGGCTGCAAATGGCCCCTGGATTCTTTACTTTCACGGCAACGGTGAAGTGGTCAGTGATTACGATGGTATTGCGCCGCTCTATAAAAACCGCCACCTTAACCTGCTGGTTGCTGACTACCGCGGTTACGGGGCCAGCGGTGGAACGCCGACCTTCGGTGACCTGGTGGCCGACGCCCGCATAATATTTGAATACATGGTAGCTGAGCTTCCGGCAGAGATCAAATCCGATCAGTGGTTTGTAATGGGCCGCTCTCTCGGCAGCATCTCTGCCCTGGAACTGGCCGCTGCCTACCCTGATCAAATTGGCGGCCTGGTTGTTGAAAGCGGTTTCATCAGCGTGGCCGGTTTAATTAACCATCTTGGATTGCCATCGCCGGGAGATTTAAGTGGGCTTGAAAGGTTTTACCGGGAATTGGCTGCTTCAATCAGTCTTCCCGCGCTGGTAATTCACGGTGAACGCGATAGCCTGGTTCCGCTGCACCAGGGGCGGGACCTTTTTGAGGCCCTTGGATCACAGCAGAAAGAAATGGTCACCATTTCCTTTGCCGATCATAATGATATAATGTTTGTTGACTCACAAAAATATATGAGCGCTATCGAAGATTTTATCAGGAGGAATTGATAAATGCTGGTTAAAGAGATCATGACTACAGATGTAGTAACTGTCTCAACCGGTGATTCGGTTGAAGTTTGTGCAAAATTACTACAGGAGCACAATATCAGTGGTCTGCCAGTTCTTGACGAAGCTGGCAGGGTGGCGGGGGTGGTAACCGAAGGCGACTTGATCAGACGTGCTTCAAGGGTTAAAGCACCCGGCTATCTAGAAATTTTGGGCGGTCTGATCTATCTGGGCAGCCCAAAAAAGTTTGTTGAAGAACTGCAGCGGGCCATGTCTCTGGAAGCAGGGCAGCTGATGAGTAAAAATGTAGTGTTTATCGGCCCGGAAGATACAGTAGAAACAGCAGCGACCCTGATGGTAGAAAAAAGCATCAGCAGATTGCCGGTTGTTGATGAACAGCAGAAACTAATTGGTATCGTTTCACGCCGTGACATTATGAGCTCGCTTTACAACAGCAAAGAGTAGCGGGAGTGCTGAAATAATGATTGCTAAAAGAACCGGTGTTTTAGTTGCCGGTGCCCTGGTGAATTTTTGCCTGGGTATTTTTTATGCCTGGTCAGTCTTTGCCGATGGGTTAATTAAAGAGCTGGGTTGGGCAAAATCGACAGCAATGCTGCCTTACACCATAGAGCTGCTTACCTACGCGGTGGCGATGATTTTTGCCGGCTGGTTCCAGGACCGCTACGGACCGCGCAAGGGTGTTATGGTCAGTGGGATCTTGGTCGGTTTGTCGCTGATCCTCTGCGGTTTAACAGCCACACCGGCAGGCGTTGCTCTCTCTTTTGGGGTTATTTTTGGCACCGCCTCGGCTTTCGGTTACTCGTCGGTAACCCCTGCTATGATCCGGTGGTATCCACCTGAAAAACGGGGTCTTGTCACCGGCATTGTGCTAATGAGCCTTGGCTCGTCGGCCTTAGTCTGGTCGCCGCTTGTGAACTATTTAATATTTGCCTTCGGCGTAATAAATGCCTTCCTGATCTGCGGCGGCCTACTTTTTCTAATTGTCAATACGGCCGCTCGCTTTATCGATGTTCCAGAGGGCGAAATGGAATACCGGAAGCAAACGGCTCAGAATAGTATTAATATAAAGGGGGCGTGGCGTTTAAGTTTTAGCCGCCCTGAATTTCGGATCATCTGGCTGATGATTGGACTCTCAAGTGGGGTAAGTATCATGTTTATCGGTCAGTTAGTGCAGATCGCTGAGCTTAATTACCAGGTGTCATGGGGTTTTATTCTGGTATCAGTCTTTGCCGGGACCAACGCTTTAGGGCGGCTGCTCGGGGGGATTTTTTGCGATCGTCTGGGCTACATGAATAATTTGAAGATCGGCATTGCCATGATGGTCCTCTCGATGCTGCTCTACTTAAGCGGCATTGGACATGGGGTGCTGGTTCTGGCCACTTTTCTGCTTGGGCTTAGTTACGGCAGCCTGTTCACTTCTTATCCGCTAATTATTTCTTCCATCTTTGGATTGGCTAATTTTGGTCTGATTTACGGGGTGTCGTTCACTTCGCTTGGGTTAATCGGCGGTCTCAGCCCGCTGCTTTCCGCTTTCCTGGCCCAACTGTCCAACAGCTATTATCCCACTTTCATCATCGGCCTGCTGGCCTCGCTGGTCTGTTTCTACCTGCTCTCCATCTTTAAAAGAAAAACAACAGCATGATTAGTTTTATTCTCAATTGGGAACTGATTCTTTGCAAGGGTGAGCGGCTTTCTCCTGCTATTGACTAGCTTTACGCCTTATATATTAAGTGATAGCAATAAACAGGTGACTTGATATAAAATGATATAGATCATAGTCTAAACTGAACAGGTGTTGATCTGATGCAAACAAAAAGCTACATTAAAACTGCTTACCGGATAGTTTTGGTTGCGATTATCCTTAGCGGTCTTTACCTATCCATTTTTATGCCGCTTAGACCAGGCGAGGGGTTGCCGGCGCTTTACTATTTCACGATCCAAAGCAACATCCTGGTGGTGCTGGCTTTGCTCTATTTTATTTTCAAGCCTGAGCCAGGGCGGTTCAGGGCAATTGTACGCGGCAGTGTGCTGTTATGCATTATGGCCACAGGCCTGATCTTTCATATTATTCTTGTCCCGGCGCTGCCTGAATATTTTGCTGAAGGTCTGGCTTTCAGGCATCACATAACACATACTATTGCGCCGCTTGGGTTTTTCCTGGATTGGTTGTTTTTCGATCGCAGCGGGCAGCTGCGTTACGCTGATGTGCGTTACTGGCCCATCTACCCTTCTCTCTACTGGCTATTTTCGGTTATTCAGGGTAGTTTCAGTGGCCTGTACCCCTACTTCTTTTTTGATGCTCAAGCCATAGGTCTTGGGGCCACTATCCTCTGGCTGATTGGCTTAATCGCCATCTTCAGCGCGATCGGTTTTATGCTGGTCTGGCTTGACAGCCTAAAACTACCCTGCCGGTCCAGGAAATAGCGGTTAGCTTTGGCAGATAATATTTAACGATTAGCACGGTGTCGTTGTATCAGAACGTTACTTCCGGATAACAGAAGAATATTTGTGTTATTATAGAAATTCGGAGCCAGGTTTATAATAGGAGGTATATTTTTTGTCTGGTAAATTTAAAATAATCGTTTTATCTATAGTGGTGCTGGCTGTTCTTGCAGTCATCTTTATACCACAGCTAGAGCGTTTTGCCGGTGAACAAGTTACAGCTCCAGGAGAGGCATCTTTTTCAGCAGAGCCAAATAAAGATCCCTATCAGGATTACCTGGCTGCGCGGCGCGATCAAAAACCAATTCTTCTTGAATTCTATGCCCGCTGGTGAAGCGCCTGTGTGAGTATGGAGCCCGTGGTCACGGCCCTAAAAGAGCAGTACGCTGGGGAGGTCGCCATTATTGTTGCCGACCTCGATAACCCGCAAACGCAGTTGTTTTTTGGCGAATTTGATATTCTTTATATTCCGGCCTTTTTCTTTATCAAGGCGGACGGAACTGTATTGTTGGAGGAAGCAGGGGTATTCAGTGTTGAGGACATGAGCGCCCGTGTCGACCTGATCAAAGGACAAGGGGAGAAGGAGGCCGCTGAAGCTGAATTGACCGGCCTCGACCGGTTCTTTTCGGTAACTTTGCCCGGTGTTGTTAGTGAAAGAAGTGCTATTACTTTTTTCCTCGTCTTTCTCGGGGGGTTAATTACCAGCATCAGCCCCTGCATCTTGTCGATGGTTCCACTGCTCGTCGGCTATATCGGCGGTTACAGCGAAGGTTCGAAAACAAGAGGTTTTAAGCTTTCTTTTTCATTTATTGTTGGTATGTCGCTCACTTTTGCGATCATGGGTTTTGTGGCAGCCTATTTTGGCCGGGTATTTGGCCAGATAGGAGCGGTTTGGTACTATATTCTGGCTACGGTGGCCCTGGTGATGGGGCTGCAGCTGCTGGGAGTGCTCACCTTTAACCTGCCAGGCTTGAAGAAAATCCCACTGCAAAAGGCCGGTGTGGGCGGTTCGCTGGCGATGGGCCTGCTCTTTGGCCTGGTGGCTTCTCCCTGCGCCACACCGGTTTTGGCGGTTATTATCACCTACGCCGCACTGCAGGCAGAGCCGCTTTACGGGAGTATTTTGCTCTTTGTTTATGGTTTGGGCCACGGAATTCCGCTGTTAGCGGCAGGAACCTTTACCGGGATGGCGAAGAATTTACCCAAGTTTAGCAAATATACGCAGTATATTAGTTATTTCAGCGGTCTGGTCATGGTTCTGGCAGGCCTCTACCTGCTTTTCTGGGTAGGCCGCTTGTAAGCACAACCTCAAAAAGGAGATGAGACTGCTTGTGGAGATAAATATCTTAATTGGTGGGGCGGCCGGCCAGGGTATGGATACAGTGATGAACCTGCTCGGCAAGGCGCTGGTCAGGGAAGGTTACGGCCTGATCTACACCAAGGATTATATGTCCAGGGTGCGGGGCGGTCACAACTTTTCACGGCTGAGGATTGCTTCCGGAACCCCTTGGACTACGATCGAGGCCATTGACATTCTGGTAGCCCTGAACGAGGAGACTTACAAAACCCATAAGGACAACCTGCTGCCTACGGGGCGGGTGATTTATGATCCGGGGCTGTTCCTGCTTCCCGATCATGAAAAGCGGGCTGTCCCGGTTGAGCTGGAAAAGCTGGCCAAAGAGGCTGGAGGGGCGATTATGGCCAATACGGTGGCTGTAGGCGCCCTTTTGGTTTTAATCGGCCTGCCGCCTGTAGCTGTGGAAAAGCTGCTTCACGAGGTTTTCAGCAGTAAAAAGGGAGTGGCTGAGCAAAATATTAAGGCCCTTAAGAAGGGTTACGAGGCGGCCGCTGAATATTGCAGCGCCTGCTTTGTTCTGCCGCCTAAAGAAAGGCAGAGTAAAAGGCTATTTATTGAAGGGAACCAGGTCCTGGGGATGGCGGCTCTTGCTTCGGGCTGTCGCTTTTTGTCTGCGTATCCAATGACCCCTGCCACCGGCATCCTTAATTATCTGGCGGCAAAGAGTAAGAGCTACCCGGTGGTGGTTGAGCAGGCCGAAGATGAAATTGCGGCGATCAACATGGCCCTGGGCGCTTCTTATGCCGGGGTGAGAGCTTTAACAGTAACGTCGGGAGGCGGTTTTTCCCTAATGGTTGAAGGCCTTTCACTGGCTGGAATGACTGAAACTCCTTTGGTGGTGGTGGTGGCGATGCGCCCCGGACCGGCAACTGGCCTGCCAACCCGCAGCGAGCAGGGGGATCTGAGTTTCGTCCTGCATGCCGGTCACGGGGAGTTTCCGCGGGCTGTGCTGAGTGCCACATCGCATGAAGATGCTTTCTACCGCTTAAATAAAGCTTTTGAGCTGGCCGATCGCTTTCAGATTCCAGTGATCTTCCTCTCAGATCAAAATTTCGCCGATACCCACCGTTCGGTTGAACCCTTTGATTTCAGCCGCCTTGGTTATAACCGCCACCTTGTTGGCGAAAAGGATATTCAAAAACCATACCGACGTTACTTGCTGACGGAAGATGGCATTTCGCCGCGCATGATCCCCGGAGTAGCGGAAGGCGAAGTAGTATTAGTGGACAGTGACGAACACGACGAGAAAGGGCATATAATCGAAGATGCCGCAACCAGGGTCAGGATGGTTAATAAACGAATGAATAAGCTGACTGCCTTGGCTGAGGAGATGGATGAGCCTGATCTTTACGGAGATCCGCACCCGCAAAAGCTGCTGGTCGGGTGGGGCTCAAACTACGGTGTTTTACGCGAGGCGGTAAATAACTTGGCCGCTTTGGGCGTCAAGGTAGCGCTGCTGCACTTTTCCGACCTGTGGCCGCTACCGCAAAAAAGGCTACTTGAATTGGCGGGAAGGGTGAAGCAGCTTTATTGTGTCGAAAATAATGCTACCGGGCAGCTGGCTGCCCTAATCCGCAGGGAAACGGGGCTGGCGATCGACCGGTTGATTTTAAAATATGACGGCAGACCCTTCATGCCTCACGAAATAGTCGGGGAGGTAGAGAAAAATGCTTAGTGAAAAAGATTACCTGGTCGGAGATACTGCCTGGTGCCCGGGCTGTGGTAATTTTGCCATTCGCGAAGCGCTGGCCGGGGCTTTAGCTGAACTAAAAATAGAGCCGCACCGGCTTTTGATCTGCTCCGGCATTGGGCAGGCGGCTAAGATACCGCATTACATTAAAGCCAATGGGTTTAACGGTTTGCATGGCAGGGCTCTGCCGCCGGCATTGGGTGCGAAGGTTGCCAATAAAGAGCTGACTGTGATCGTTGAGTCAGGTGATGGTGATAGTTACGGGGAGGGTGGAAACCACTTCATTCACAATATCCGCCGCAACCCTAACATCGCCCATTTGATTCATAACAACCAGATTTATGGCCTGACCAAGGGGCAGGCCAGCCCTACCAGCGATCCGGGGATGGTAACCGGGGTGCAAACCGGTGGTGTAGTGACGCCGGCTCTTAATCCACTGGCGCTGGCCCTGGTGCTGGGCGCCGGTTTTGTGGCGCGCTGTTTTAGCGGTGAGCAGGAGCATTTAAAAGCTACAATCAAGGCGGCGATTGATTTTCCAGGCTACGCACTAGTTGATATTCTACAGCCCTGTATCTCTTTTAACAAGGTTAACACCTATGGCTGGTATAAGAAGCGGGTCTATTTCCCGGAAGTTTCAGACCGGGAAGACTGGGACGCGGCGCTTAAACTGGCCCGGGAGTGGGGGGAGCAGATTCCCTTAGGAATTATTTACTTCAAACCCAGACCGACTTTCGAGGACGCACTACAGGTTTTGGAAGGTGAGCCTTTAGCTTTCAGAAACTTCAAACCACAAGAACTTTCAGCGCTGCAGGATGAGTTTCGGTAATTTATACTTTACCTCAGTTGCGGCCGGGTATATAATAGTTATTGACAGGAACAGAGGCCAGCATTTCACATTACCGGCGAGGGGTTGACTTTAGATGTTCGAATGGGAATGCCCGCACTGCCACAAAATGTATTACAGTTCATACCCTGCCCGAAACGAGAAGACGATCAAATGCAGTTACTGTGGGAAAGAGATGGAGAACCCTTACTATGAGCCAGAAATCAAGTAACGCTGGTCTTGATCATGATTCGCCAGAGATTATCCCTGGCGCCGAGCCATTTTTCTTTGAAGCCGGCGATAGTGGATGCCTGCTGATTCATGGTATTTCCGGAACGCCCCAGGTTTTCAGGGCGATGGGTGAGAAGCTGGCTGCTCAGGGGATCAGTGCTCTGGGAGTGAGGTTGAAGGGGCATGCCACACGAGTTGAGGATATGCACAGCTGTAGTTATCAGGATTGGGTAGAATCGGCCGAGCAGGAGTTGGAACGCCTCGGGGAGAAATGTTCAAAATTGTTTTGCGTCGGTCTGTCAATGGGCGGTGTTATTTCTCTTCGCTTAGCCCGCTTGCATCCGCAAAAGATCAAAGGTGTGGTTACGATGTGCAGCCCCTATCAGTTGCGCGAACTAAAATTTAAGGCGGTTCCACTGGCTAAATATTTCCTTAAACAGATTGCAACCGGGCCGAAGTCGATCAACGATCCCGAAGCGGTAGAAATCAACTACCCTAATCATTCCCTGCCCGCCGTGCATCAGCTGATCAAGCTTACTGCCGTGGTGCGGGCTGATTTGCCGCAGATTAAGCTGCCGGCATTAATATTCGGGGCTAAGGATGACTGGGTTGTCGATCAGCGGGATCCCGGACTGTTTTTTGAGCAGATCGGCTCGGAAAAAAAAGAGCTGGTCTGGCTGGAACATTCGCAGCACGTGGCTCCGCTCGACTATGATAAGGATATTATACTTGAGAAGATCGTTTCGTTTGTCCGTTCATTCGACTAAAGAAAGATCAAAATCAGCGAAAACTTGGAGAGTGCTCCTGCTGCCGGTCTGGCCAGAGGAGCACTATTATTTCATAAATAAGTAAAAGCCAACTGTTTTACCTGGCGCAGGCTTTGAGGGTGCGGGAAATTACCAGACGCTCAATTTCTGCTGCCCCTTCCCCAATCTGATTAATCTTTGCATCGCGAGTCCTTTTTCGACCGGGTACTCGCGCCTGTATCCGTAATAGCCCAGGATTTGGATCTCACCACTGGTACTCTCCAGGGCAACATCTTCGGCATCGAGTTTGGCCATGCTGCTTTCAGCTCGTTGAAACGGCAATCCTGCATTGCCCATCCAACCGGCTTTCCAGGCTAGGAGGCGAGTAGTTTCAGCCTCTGCTGTCACGGCGGCCTTTTTAAAAACCATCACCTTGAATTTTCTCAAAATATTTAATATATAAGCAGGAATTTCTTGAAGAACAGAGAAATCTGTTGATTATACCAGGTGGTATGTATTAGCACGCAAAAAATACT
>VGTO01000063.1 GCA_016874655.1 Bacillota bacterium
AAGTTTCTGGTGGGTATCGCGGAGGGGCCCCACCCGTTCCCTTCTCGAACACGGAAGTTAAGCCCTCCAGCGCCGATGGTACTCGGGGCGCGAGCCCCCGGGAGAGTAGGTCCCCGCCAGGAAATATCTATTAAATCAAGGCCTCCCACTGAAATGGGAGGCCTTGTGCTGTACAGAAGTAAAAAAATACAACCGGGGTGGTAGGAATTATTGATATGACAGCGAATTATAATATTATTCACATTACGGGGGTGAAAAAATGCCGGTATTACCTGTGTTCGGCTGGCTTGGTGTTGCTGCGTTTCTGCTATTTACGGCGGCAATTTTAGTCGTGACTGTTCTAAAACACCTTTTCAAACCAAAACCAAGATTGAAACTACACCGGGCTCTGGCAATTCTTGGCCTGGTAGCGGCTTTTATCCACCTGGCCTGGGCTTTAAGTCAATATTTCTAGAATTTAATTTTAAAGTTTTAGAAAGCTAGCTTGGTTGAGTGATAAAAAAATATGAGATTCACCCGAGGATTAATATTGTAGTTTTATAGGCCAAAAAACAGAATATTGGTTGACATTGACGGCAAGTTACTATTATAATTTGGTATCAACTTTCTGTGTGGTAATATTATCCAAATTGGCCGTAAACGTAAATATAATAATATCAAACAAACATTATGTTTTCGGGAAACTAAGTACTAGCATAAGGAGGTGAAGTGCCGATAAAATAGCTTAGCAGTACGAAACTGGCAAAACAGGTCTTAAAGTATCGAAGTATCCAGTACTTCACATTATTAAGGGGGTTTATTAATTGAAGAGTAAGTTATTTGTTCTTTTACTGATTGGCATCATGGCTTTGGCTTTTGTCGCCGGCTGTGGTGGAACTGGCGATGGGGATGCCGACGGCGTAACAACTCACACAATCGTCGGTATATTACCGTTAACCGGTGTTTTAAGCACCTTTGGTGAGAACAGCGCTGAAGTTGCCAAGCTGGCAGCAGATGATGTTAACGCGTGGCTGGAAGCAGAAGGCAAAGACTGGACTCTGCGTTTGGAAATCGACGATGACGCGACTGAAGGTCCGGTCGGTCTGACTAAGATGCAGAGCTGGTTCGGAGAGGGCGTCCAGATATTTGTCGGCCCGCAGGCCAGTGGTGTTGCCCAGGAAATGCTCGCTTTTGCCAACGCCAACCAGATCCTTTATATCTCGCCATCTTCAACTTCACCGGCACTCGCTATAGCCGATGACTGGTTGTTCCGTTTTTGTACCGACGATAATATCCAGGGCCCGGCTATTGGTGCCTTAATTAAAGAAGCTGGTATTGAGCACGTAATTTTTGGCTGGCAGGGAGATACCTGGGGCGACGGTCTGCAGGGTGCAGCAGAAGCATCGGCTCTTGAATTAGGTGTTGAAGTTAACTCCAATAAACTTCGTTTCGACCCAATGAAGGATGCTTTTACCTCGGAAGCTGCTCTGCTCGATGGTTATGTTACAGAAGCAGTGGCCAGTGGTGTGGCACTCGACAAAATCGGCTTTAACATAATCACTTTTGAACAAGTTGTACCGTTCATGGTTGAAGCTTCAAAATACCCGCAGCTAAGCCAGATCAAATGGATTGGCAGCGACGGTACTGCATTTTCGGAAGCACTGCTTCAGACTCCTGAGGCTGCACAGTTTGCCCTTGATGTCAAGTTCGCCAATACGATGAATAAACCTGAAGATGGCAGTGCAAATTATGCCCGTGTCAAGGATCACGTCCAGGAGCTGTTGGGTCGTGAAACTGACGCCTACTCCTATAACACCTATGATATGGTTTGGGCCCTGGCGTTGTGCATTGACCAGGTTGGTTATGATTCTGCAGCTGTAAAAGAGATTCTACCTGAAGTAGTCAAGGAATGGTCGAAAGATAATGCGGCCAGCGGTTACATTGAGCTTAATGAATCTGGCGACCGCGCCTTTGCCAATTACAATATTGTGATGCTGGAGAGCCTTGATGGATGGTTTGTTCCAGGCTTCTTTGATGGTTTAACCGGAGAAATTACCTGGGAAACACCTGTATACTAGACTGTTGTTCAGAGAGCAATTGATCACGGGGGTCGGGGTGTTCTCCGACCCCCATTTAAGGTGGTGTGGATGTGGGTAATGTTCTGGTTGCCGAAAATGTTACTAAATCATTCGAAGGCTTAATTGCTGTTAATAACGTCAGTATTGTTGTTAAAGAGAATACATTCACCATGTTAATCGGCCCCAACGGATGTGGTAAAACAACTTTAATCAACTGTTGCACCGGTATCTTACCGCCAACTTCCGGACGGGTGTTTTTAGGTGATCTTGATATAACAGGCTGGAAACCGCACGAAATCTACAAAGTCGGGTTTGTCAGAAGCTTTCAAATACCCCTTCCCTTTATCGGCTTAACAGTAATTGATAATGTGCTCGGTGCAATGAGAAACCCGGGCGAGGCTCCCCTAAAAGCACATTCACTCAACAAGTGGGCTGACGTGGAAGAGGAAAACATGACTCATGCCTTGGATATTCTGGCAAAAGTTGGTCTGGAGAAACATTGGGATTTGCCCAGCAGCTCTTTGGGAGCGGCCCAACTGAAGATGCTCGAAGTGGCCAAGGGTTTGTCATCCGGGGCTAAGTTGATTGCTCTTGACGAGCCGATCGGTGGCGTTGACCCGGCTTCGGCAGACGAAATTCTCTCCCATGTTTCCAGACTGAAGGAAGAAGGTCTCACCTTCCTTGTAGTTGAGCATAGAATCGATATCGCCGCGCCATTTGCCGACTATATCTATGCTATGGAACTCGGCTCATTAATTTCTGAAGGAACTCCTGAGCAGGTTTTAAATGACCCCAAAGTTATTGAGGTCTATCTGGGGGAGGGGGCAGCGGCACAATGTTAACAGTAAAAAATCTAAACTCCGGTTATGGCAAGCTACAGGTTTTGTATGATCTGAATATTGAAGTACCGGAAAAAGGCTTAACCGTTGTTGTTGGCCCCAATGGCGCCGGTAAAACTACTTTGCTCTGCAGTATTATGAACATCGCCACTGTTTTTTCCGGCGAAATTACGTTTGGCGGAGAACCGCTTACAGGAGTAGTAACGCATAAGCTTGCCCAGAAAGGAATTTCCTATGTTCCCCAGATGGGTAATGTATTTGCTGAACTTACGGTTTTGGATAATTTGCACATGGCAGGCTACATGCTCAGTAAAGCTGAAGCTAACGACAAAGCAGCGCAGATGACGGAGATCTTCCCGGTCCTTAAGAAGTTTATTCACCGACTGGCTGGAACCTTAAGTGGTGGCGAGCGCAGAATGCTGGCCATTGCCATGGGGCTGATGAAAAACCCCAAGTTGATGCTGCTAGACGAACTTAGCACTGACCTGGCGCCGATTATCGCTGAACGGGTGATGGTGGAAGTGGCCAGGATGAGAGATGAACTGGGCATCACAATCCTGATGGTTGAACAGATGGCCAGGCGGGCTCTGGAAATCGGCGACACTGCTTACCTGCTGGTTAGTGGTGAAGTCAGATATTCGGGCCAGGCTGATAGTTTGCTCCACGAACCGGAACTCTGTTCCATGTATCTGGGTATCAAACAGACAGCAGGTAAAGGTGGAAGTGCTAAACTGTCGGTTTCGGATGAAGGGAGTGAAAATAGCTGATGGCACCATGGATGTCCAGTGGTCTAATTTATGCCAGCGGTCTTGCTATGACAGCAGGCAGCATCACTCTGTTATACATCGTAACCCGGACCTTTAACTTTGCGGTAGCCAGCATGGCTACAATCGGTTTTATCGTTGTTTATACCGGGGTCTCGCTTTACGGTGGCTTGCCCTACCAGTATTATCCTTTTGTACTAATTATCGGTGCTATAACCGGGGTTATCTGTTATTACGGTTTAAATCGACCTTTACTGTACAGGAAGGCAGCCGAGACCACCCTGATGATGTCAACGCTGGGTTATGACCTGATCTTGTTGTCATTGATTCAGATGTACTCTGACTATCTTACCTACACCTTTAAGCTCTTCCCGCGCAGGGTTACAATGAGCGTTTTTGATTTCGAACTCTACGGTGAAAGTGCAGCAACTTTTATTTTACCGATCACCGCTATCGCTTGTCTAACCATCCTGCATTTCTTTTTAACCAAAACCAAGTTTGGGATTGCGATGCGGGCAACAATTGAAAACCCAACTCTTGCCGGAGCGTCCGGTATCAACTCCGATCGCGTTTACCTGGTTTCCTGGATTATCAGCGGTAGCATGGCTGCCCTGGGAGGATCGTTTATGGCGATGGCCATGACCGGCACTCCGGTTATGGGGATGGTCACCATACCGCTGATGTTTGCCGGCGCGATCCTGGGTGGTTTAGGTAATATCTATGGCGGTATCTTAGGTGGAATGGTCATTGGTTTAACTGAATATGCCGGAGTTTACTTTCTTGCAAAGCAATTTGGACCATGGATCCTGGGCTACCGGATGGGGATTCCCCTGTTTATCATGGCAGCGACTTTGTTGGTCTTTCCACGGGGTTTATCCGGTATACCGCTCGGTAAGATCATCAAAAATCTTTTCGGACAGAAGAGAGGTGCTAGTGCATGATCACGAATGAAAGTCCTGGGGGAAAAATAAAAGGCTTGTTTTCGAATAGAATAGTTTTTGTCTTGGCGGTAATTCTGGCCTTTCTTGCTTTTCTATATTTTAGCCGCGGCATCTCTATTATTCTGACCATTTTAATTCAGGTTACAATCTTCTCGATCATCACCATGAGTCTAAACCTGGAAAGCGGTTATGCAGGTATCCCTCAGTTCGGGCGAGTGGCTGCGGTTATCGCTGGTGCCTTTGCTGTTGGAGCTATCCCGGGTAGGATTATGGCTGCCTTTATGGGACTGCCTGCCGGAGCTGAATATGCCTCAGATACTGTTAACTTTAAGCTTGTCCCGGAAATTAATGCTTTATTAGCCAGTAGCTGGCTGGTTTCACTGGGCTTTCTGATCATGTGCCTGGTTCTCGCCGCCTTATCAGGGGCATTAATCGGGTGGCTCATTTCCAGGCCGGCGATCCGGCTGAAGGAAGGTTATCTGGGTATTTCAATGTTGGCCATCGGTGACTTCTTTATGTGGGTTGGTCATAACTGGAATATTATCGTTGGCGGCAGTACGCCGGTTAACGTTCCCGACCCCTTCCGTGTGTTCGGGACGGATCGTTTTACCGTTATCGTACCCGTGTTTTTCGTCATTGCGATACTGATCTTTATCTACCTGAACAAGCTGACCCAGTCACCGTTCGGTAGAAATTTAAGAATGCTGCGCGATAATGACCTGTCGGCCAACGCCGCCGGTCTTAATATCGTTAAAGTCCGCACCCAGGCTCTGGTCATCGGCGCTGCTATTGCGGCGATCGGTGGTGGACTATACGTTATTTACACCGGCTCCGTGGCAGCCATTGGTCTAACCAGGCTTACCTTTACTTTCTGGCCCTGGGCTTACATGATGCTCGGTGGAATCGGCAGTAACATCGGTGTATTTCTGGGTGTTTTCCTGCTGACTATTTTAAGAACGATGATTATCATTTTCCGCTCTACCTGGTTCGGTTTTCTGTTGCAGGTGGGGATCGATCCACTTTGGCTTGAATACACCCTGTTAGGAGCGGTAATCATCATTGTTATTCTGTTCATGCCGCACGGCCTGGTTCCTGAAAAAATAGCGCCGATGTTGCCCAGTAAACGGATTAAAAAGGTCCTGGCAGACAGGCAGGCAGTAAGCAAATAGAAGAAAATGTAGATTAAGAATTAGTAACTTACAGGCGCCTCTAGGGGCGCCTTTTTATTATTGCGGTTTACCCGGATGTTGCGGTAGGTTACGGCGATGAGCACAATCAGCCCGCCGGCGATGGCCCAGGTTCCCGGAGCTTCCCCGATGATCAGAAAAACCCAGACCGGGTTAAGCAGGGGATCGACAACCTGCATCAAAACGGCATCGATGGCCTTGACACACCTGATGGCGGTTGAATAGATAATAAAAGACAGACCAATTTGTAAGGTTCCCATATAGAAAAGAGCCAGCCAGTTAACAAGGGTAGGTGTTTGCTGAAAATAAAAAGGAGTGCAGATCAGGGCGGTAAGGATATTTCCCAGCAAGATGGTTTCCAGGGTAGAAGCATCCTTCTGCATCCGCATGCAGAGAATGAAGTAGGACATTGATACGCCACTGCCGACAGCCATGATGTTGCCCCAGAAGCCGGCGAGTGAGAGCCGATCGATAAAAAAGAGGAACATGCCGCCAATTACGGTAGCAATGATCAGCCAATCGAAACGGGTTACTTTTTCTTTTAAAATCCAGCCTCCAAGAAGGGCGGTGAAAACCGGGGCGGTGTATTGTAAAAGAATTGCGTTGGCAGCGGTGGTCATCTTGGTTGCGCTGACAAATAGAATCATTGTGATGGCGTAAGCTAAAGCTCCTGCCAGCTGAGGGTAGGAGAAGTTAAAATGTAGTCTGCCCCTCAGCCAGGCAATCATCAGGGCTGAGGCAATTATGCTGCGCAGTCCGGCAATGGCAAAGGGATTAAGATCGATCAGCTTGATTAGGAGGCCACTGGTGCTCCAGAGCAGGGCAGCAAAAGCAATATAAAGCAGGGCCCGGTTAGGATGGATAGGATTAGCGGCAGCAGGTTTGCTGATGGTCGGATTCCTCCCGGTCAGGATTTAAAGCTAACTGCCAAGAATTGTATCATAAAATATGCACCAAATTTAAAAAGTATAACCTTACCCTTTTTCGGTCAGGGCAACTATTTCCCGGATGGCGTTTATGAGGAATTGAATGTCACCAGCTTTTGTAAAAAAACCGGGGCTCAGGCGAATGGTGCCACCGGGAAAGGTCCCGAAGGCCTGGTGGGCAAGAGGTGCGCAGTGCAAACCGGTACGGCAGAGGATACCAAAGTTATTTTCCAGAATATAGCCGATTTCGCCACAATCGGTATCCCTGATCGTAAATGAGAGGCTCCCGGCGCACTCTGCTGCTTCTTCTGGTCCATAGACGGTAATCTGCCGCATTTCCATCAGCTGCTCCCGCAGTGATCGGCGTAGAGCCGTTTCATGCTCACGGATCTGATCCAGCCCTGTTTCCCTGATAAAATTAATACCTTCCAACAGTCCGGCTAACCCGGCACTGTTCAAAGTGCCTGCTTCAAGACGCTCCGGCATGCTTTCAGGGTGCAGGTCAATTTCCGAATGGCTGCCGGTGCCACCTTCCCGCAGCGGTTTAAGATCGATGCCTACTTTTACATAAAGACCGCCGGTACCCGTTGGTCCGAGCAGACTTTTGTGGCCGGTAAAGGCTAGCAGATCGATATCTAAATCCGCAATGTCAATGTCTATGGTTCCAGCTGTTTGTGCGGCATCGACCAGTACTTTTACGCCCTTTTTGTGGGCCGATTCGATCATTTTACGCAAAGGGGCCACGGTTCCGATTACATTTGAAGCGTGATTAATGACCAGTAGGCTGGTCTGAGGCTGGTAAGCATTTTCAAGGAACTCAAGATCTGGGTACCCTTCCAGGCTGCAGGGGAGCATCGTTGTTGTGATCAATCCATTGCGGCGCATAGTACCCAGCGGTCTGAGCACCGAGTTATGTTCAAGGGCAGTAAAGATTACATGATCTCCGGTTTTAAGAAACCCTTTGAGGGCAATGTTTAGAGCATCAGTGGCATTGAGGGCAAAGATGATGCGGGATGGATCATCCACCTTAAAAAGAGCAGCCAGCGCTTCCCTGGTCCTGTAGATTAGCCGATCGGCTTCGAGCATTCTGGTATGACCTGACCTGCCGGGATTGCCGCACATCTGGCGCATCTGTAACTCTGCTGCTCTGTAAACCGCTTCCGGTTTCGGCCAGGAGGTGGCGGAGTTGTCAAAGTAGAGATTTAACTCGTGGTTTACACTATCTTTATTGCAGTTCATCGGACTGAAGCTCCTTGACAATCGGCATTTTAAAACCATCTTCCTCAAGCTGATATAAGCCTTCCATCTCTGTCTGATGATCAGCAAGATATTGCCTGATTTTCGATAAATCGGGGCAGGCGCAGCGCAGGGCAGTGCCACAGCTCGAGCTGATCGAGCGCGGCACCGGAACCATTTTAAAGGTAAAATCTTTTTGTTTCAGCAGACTTTCAGCGCGGATTGCATAGAAAATGGTTGGAAAAGTAACGTAACAATTAGTGGCCATGACTGCTCCTGCCTTTGATCTCTTGTAGCTGTGGAATCCATTAACGGATACTTTTTATTTATATCATATAATCCAGCTTTTATTCCTACAGTTAAATAAAGAAAGTTCGGCATTTCTAATTATATTGGCTAGACAGCATTACTCATATACGAATTGTTAATGAGCAGGCAGAGAGCTATTACTAAATTAAAGGTTCTGCTAAGATCTCCTCCAAAATGTTTCGAAATACCAGGTCGCTAATAGACGGTTTAGATCATAATCAGTATAATTAAGCGGGGTAATCCTTTGCAGTTGTCTCCTGAAAGGTTGTGGGTGATGGATTTTGATCAGATCAGGGCTTTCATCAAAGTAGCAGAACTACGCAGTTTTTCTGAAGCAGGCGAGAAGCTTTTTATCAGCCAGCCTTCGGTAAGCGTGCGGGTCAAAGCCCTGGAAGAAGAGCTGGGGGTTATTCTTCTCGATCGCTCCAAGGCCCGCGAACCATCTTTAACTGATGCAGGCCGGATCTTCTTAGATTACGCCCAGTCGATTATGAAACTTAATGATGAATGTCGCGAAAAACTGTCAGGCAAGCGAGAAAAGTCAACCGGTCTGCTTTATACCGGGGCCAGCACTGTACCCGGCATCTACCTGCTGCCGCCACTGCTGGCCGGTTTTCGGAAAAAGCATCCCGCTGTTGAATTTAATATCAGTATTCTCGATACTGCCGCAGTTTTAGAAGGGGTTCTCGATTACAGTTTTGATTTAGGATTGGTCGGTCTCATCAAACAAGACGATCGCCTGAATTATTTAGCGCTGATGGAAGATGAGTTGGTTTTTTGCACGGCCGGAGGTCTGCTTGAACAGGATCGCTTTATAGATGGTTTTCCGCTTGAGCAGCTGTTTGCGCATCATTTGATTTTACGGGAAAAAGGTTCTGCCACCAGACAGTTGTTGGAAAAGGTATTGGTAAAAAATGGATTCAGTATGGATCAGTTTAAAGGCATTACCTACATCAACAGTCTTGAAGGAATTAAGCACGCGGTTAAAGCTGGTTTGGGAGCGGCTGTGGTTTCAAAACTTTCCATTGCTGACCTGGTGGGGCTTGGCGAACTGGATCAGTTTACGATTAAAGATGTTGACCTCAAACGATCACTATACCTGGTTTACCATCACCGCCGGGTTTTGACTGGGGCGGCGGAAGAATTTATTGCATTTGCTGCTGCTTGCAGTGATGCGCAACAGTAAATATTTAATCAACTGTTAATATCGGTAACTTCGTTTTATAATAGATAGAGCAGGTCGCAGACACCCTGCTTAATAAAAAACAGGGATGGCAATTGATTAAGTGCATAATCACCAAGGTGGTTTAAATTACTGGACCAGGGCAGCGATGATCGCCGCCCTGTACGCCGGTTTAACTATCTTGCTGGCCCCGATCAGTTACGGTATGATTCAGATCCGGGTTGCCGAGATGCTGATGGTTCTGCCATTTTTTACTGCAGCAGCAGTGCCGGGACTATTTGTTGGCTGTTTGGTTGCCAATATTTATGGCGGCTACGGCCTGCCGGATATTGTTTTTGGCAGCCTGGCAACTTTGGCAGCGGCTTTTCTGGTTACAAAAATTAAAAACCGTTACCTTGTTCCCCTGCCCCCGGTGGTGATCAATGCCTTAGTAGTAGGGATGGTTTTACATTTAGTCTTGGGTCTGCCATTTTTCCTGGCTGCAGCCTGGGTCGGTCTGGGACAGCTGCTGGCCTGTTATGGTCTTGGATTGCCACTACTGCTGATCCTGGAAAAACAACGACATCTATTTAAGTAATTTGAGCTGATATTTAGTAAAGGTTTAAAAGAAGATACCGGGGAGGGATGCCTGTGGCCGGACATTCAAAGTGGGCGAACACCAAACACCGCAAGGCCAGGGTTGACGCACAAAAAGGCAAAATCTTTACCAAGATCGCCAGGGAGCTAACCGTTGCAGCCCGCGAAGGCGGCGAAGATCTAAACGCTAATTTCCGTTTGCGGCTGGCTGTTCAGAAAGCCCGCGAAAACAACATGCCTGGTGAAAATATCCAGCGGGCCATCCAAAAAGGAGTCGGCGGTCAGGATGGTAGTAACTTCGAGCAAGCTAATTACGAAGGATATGCAGTTAGCGGCGTGGCAGTACTGCTTGAGATCCTGACTGATAACCGCAACCGGACTGCAGCAGAAATCAGGCACATTTTTTCACGGCATGGTGGCAGCCTTGGCGAATTAGGTTGTGTTTCTTGGATCTTTAATCGTAAAGGAACGATTTCCGTCTGCGTTAAAGGGCAGAACATGGATGAAGATGACCTGATACTGCTCGCTCTTGAGGCCGGAGCAGAAGATGTGACCGCTGAAGGTGATCATAGCTATACACTGACCACCGGGGTCGATAGTTTTGAGTCAGTAAAGCAGGCTTTACTTGATCAGGGGCTTGAGATTGTTTCAGACGAAGTGACGATGCTGCCCAGCACTACGGTTGCTATTTCCGACCAGGAAGATGCTTCAAAAATTATCCGCCTGCTGGAAACGCTGGACGATCACGAAGATGTCCAAAATGTTTACGCCAATTTCGAAATCCCGGAAGAACTACTGAGCTGACGAAGTTTTCTTCAGCAGGAGAGATAAAGGTGAACTGATGCGTATCTTAGGCATTGATCCGGGTGTCGCCATTACCGGTTACAGCATCATTGAAGAAAACGGCGCCGACTATTGTTGCATTGCTTCAGGTTGTATCCGGACGACAAAAGATAGTGAGCCGGAGCTGCGTCTTCTGACCATTTACGATCGGATAACCGAGCTGGTTACAGAATATAGTCCGCAGGCTCTGGCTGTGGAAAAAATATTTTTCAGTAAAAATGTCCGTACTGCCCTTCAGGTCGGAGAGGCCCGGGGGGTGGTGCTGCTGGCAGCAGCACGGGCCGGTATTTTGTTATTTGAGTATACACCGCTGCAGGTCAAACAAGCTGTAGCCGGTTACGGTAGAGCTGAGAAAGCCCAGGTCCAGAAGATGGTCCAGCTGCTGCTTAAACTGCAGCGGCAGCCGGCAGTGGATGATGAAGCTGATGCTATGGCCGTTGCGCTCTGTCACCTGCAGAACCGCCGCTTTCAGGAGGCAGTCAGGGGAGGAAAGCTTAAGTGATCGACTATATAAAAGGTACCCTTGTTTCAGCTCTGCCCGGAAAAGCGGTGCTTGATGTGGGTGGTGTCGGGCTGGCTCTCGAAATGCCATCTGCCGCGGATCACCTCTCTAACCGGATTGGTGAAGAGGTGATGTTTTACACCCGGCTGTTGGTCAAAGAAGACGAGATGATCATCTATGGCTTTCGGGCTGCTGAAGAGCGCAAACTGTTTAATCTGGTATTGAGCGTCAGCGGTTTTGGACCCCGGCTGGCCCTATCACTACTCAGTATCTTGACTGTATCGCAGCTCTATATCGCGGTTCTGGAAGAAAATGTGGCCCAGCTGTGCCGTGCGCCTGGTGTTGGCAAAAAAGCGGCGCAACGACTGATCTTGGAATTAAAAGAAAAATTGCCCAAGGTTATTTCCGCCGAGGAGTTGGCAGGCGGGCGTCTGGTCAGCAGCGGCAGCTCTATGATTGACGATATTACCGAAGCTCTCTGTGCTTTAGGCTACTCACTTGGTGAAGCAACAGTAGCCGTAAGCAGGGTAGCAGAAGAAAACAAAGATGCTTCGCGGGAAGAACTACTTAAGCTGGCCCTTAAAAATATGGTTCGTGAGTAAGAGAGGAGCAGCAGATGGAAGAGCGCAT
>VGTO01000064.1 GCA_016874655.1 Bacillota bacterium
GGTCGATGATAGTTATAAACTGTTTTACCCGGCCGCTCGTTATAATACGGCCGGTTGCAGTCGGGGCAACCGCTGGTTCTGAATGCCTCGCCACCAGCCAGGCTTTTTATAAGATCATTTGCCGTAAGATTTAAACTTGTTAATTTGCCCTGTTTAAAGTTCAGCATTTCAAAAGAAATGATCTTCTCCTTAAGCAGATATAGTGTTGCCTGCATGCGCCGGTAGTAATCAAGGGCAGGGGGCTCAGCCTGCTCAAGCCGGGTTCCTTTCAACGGCACAAAAGCAAAGAGGGCCAGGGTCACCTGCGCCCTTAAAAGCTTCGCTGCCAGGGTCAGCAGCTCCTCTTCACTCTCGCCGAGACCACAGATTAAATGGGTGCTGATCCGACCCGGCAAGGTAGCAGCGCAGCCGAGCAGCAGCGCCAGTTTACGTTCAAAAGAGCCGCCTTTTATGCGGCGATATAGCTTCGGATTGACCACATCGATTGAGATCGCCAGCCTTTCTACCCCGGCTTCTGTTACTGCCTTCGCTTCTTCCTCACTGTTGATCCAGGCGGACAGCGAAAGCGGCAAGTGACTAAATTCCTTAAGTTTTTCGATTTGTTCAAGCAGCGGGCTCAGCCCGGCAGAATGACGGACCGACTGCAGGCAGATCCGCTCAATGCCTTTTGTTTGAGCCTCTGCCACTGCTTCTTCGACTTCCGGCCAGGTGTACTCTGGCCAGGTGATCCGCCCCAGGCGGCTAAGCACTTCGCTTTTGCCCAGCCCCTGAGGGCAAAAAGCACAGCTCATCTGGCAGCGGTTACCGGATAAAAGGTAAGCCGTTGTCGGGTAGGCATCCATCCGGTTGGCACTAAGCCCCAAACAGGCAGCGGTGCCGGCTGAAAGGCGAATCACAGCGAGCAGCACTCCTCAGTTATTATAATTTCCAAGCCCAGCGCAGCTGCCTGCTGGCGGGCAGTAGGGGCCGGCAAAACAATCTTGTTCACGCCGGCCCGGAGGGCCAGCAGATCCAGTTCTTCGCGGTAACGTCCACCTGGCCGCATGCAGCCTAAGTAGAGCGGTACCCGCGGGAACATCAGGCGGGCTGTAGCCAGCAAGCGGGCTGTATCTTTGAGCGGCGGCGCTGCTGCGGTTTCAAAAGCAGTCCCGGCCGTGGGGCGAAAAACAATAAAGCTGATTGCCTCGACAGCCTCGCTCTGCAGAGTTTTTAACAGCTGATACTCGCTGCCGATTAAACCCCTGTTCAGACCGATACAGATATGGGGTACAACCCTGGTATAGGTTAAAAGATTCCGGTAGGCATCTAAATACTGAACGGCTGTGAAGGGTAATCCGTAAACGTCAGCAATGGTTGCGTCATTACCCGCTAAATCAAAAGAAACAACCGTAGCCAGCCTTCCTAAAAGTTCAGCTTCTTCGCTCCCAACCAGCCCGGTGTGCAGGTTTATCGGCCCGCGGCTGGCCAGTTCTTTAAGAGCAGCCAAATTTTCTACCAGCGGCACCCGGCCCTCGGTAGTACAGCCACCGGAAACAAGATAGCTTGACTGCTCACTTTCACCGGCCGCCAGGGCTTCTTGCAGCGTGGCCATCTTCTTTAAATATTTTCCGCCACAATGACCGCATTCAAGCTCGCAGCTGCTTCCGGTTACGCTTACCACCAGGGTTTGGTTCGGGATGGCAAATTCAATGTGGTCGGGGAAAAAAGCACGACGCACCTGCCAACTTTTAGCTAAAAGCTGTTCTAGTGGCTCTGTTTGTGGTTCAGTCTGTAAAACAGTCATTTATTCTCTCCGTCACTAAAATGTCCTGAAAAGCTAAGATAATACATCCAAGCTGCTTAACCCGCAAACAAGGCATTCCAGATCGGGTTGAGCAGCCGGGTCAGTTTATTAAATGCTTGGCTCAGCTACTAGGCCAGCGCAAAACAGGGCTGCGCGCGGCGCGCACCTCGTCGAGGCGACCGACCACGGTGTGATAAGGTCCGTGAACGATCTTTTCCGCATCTTCATCTATTTCCCGGGCAATATCTTCCATAGTCCGGGCGAAAGCATCAAGGGTCTCCTTGCTTTCTGTTTCGGTCGGCTCTACCATTAAAGCTTCTTCAACGATCAGGGGAAAGTAAACCGTCGGCGGGTGAAACCCGCGATCGAGCAGGGCCTTGGCGATATCGCCAGCCCCAGCACCTTTTTTCTTCTCCGGCCGGGCCGATAACACAAACTCGTGCTTGCAAGTGCGGTCGTAGGGCAAATGGTAGGTTTTTTTCAGCAGGCTCATCAGGTAATTAGCGTTAAGCACTGCATCGCTGGAAGCCTGCTTTAAGCCATCTGCGCCTAACATCCGCAGGTAGGTATAGGCTTTGACCACCACACCAAAGTTGCCGTAGAAGGCGTGCATCTTGCCGATGCTCTCGGGCAAGTCGTAGTTAAAAGTGAACCCCTCGCCCCGCTTATCAACCAGGGGGACCGGCAAGAAGGGTACCAATCGTTCTTTGACCCCTACCGGGCCGCCACCCGGTCCCCCTCCGCCATGCGGAGTGGAGAAGGTCTTATGAATATTTATATGAACAACATCAAAGCCCATGTCGCCCGGGCGGGTATAGCCCATAATAGCATTCATATTGGCACCATCATAATAGAGCAATCCGCCCGCTTCGTGCACTGCTTTGGCCATCTCGACAATCTCTTCTTCAAAAAGGCCGAGGGTGCTGGGGTTGGTCAGCATCAGGGCCGAAGTTGTATCATCAACAGCAGCCTTAAGCGCTTCAAGATCGACCAGCCCCCGCTCGTCACAAGGAATCTGCACCACTTCATAACCGGCCATACTCACTGTAGCCGGATTGGTGCCGTGCGCCGAAAGGGGAATCAACACCTTGTTGCGCTTTAAGTCACCACGGCTGCGATGATAAGCCTGGATAACCATTAGTCCGGTTAGCTCACCATGAGCGCCGGCAGCCGGCTGCAGGGTAAAGCGCTCCATACCGGTCAACTCTTTTAGCCCCTGCTCCATGTTGTAGAGTAATTCCAGGGCACCCTGGGCCGTCTCTTCGGGCTGGCAGGGATGCAGGAAGGCAAACCCGGGCAAGGCTGCAGTCTCCTCGTTGACCTTGGGGTTATATTTCATAGTGCATGAGCCGAGGGGGTAAAACCCGGTATCGACCCCAAAGTTGCGGGTTGAAAGTTCGGTAAAGTGCCTGATTACTTCTGTTTCGGAGAGTTCAGGCAATCCGGGCACTGCGCTACGCCGGAGTGGTTCCGGCAATAGCTGTTCAAGTGGCTTTGCGGGAACATCGCAGGTTGGTAAGGAGTAGCCCTGCCGGCCGGGGCGACTGATTTCAAAGATTAAGGCCTTCGGTTTTCTCATTTCCATCCCTCCAGTTCCCGTACCAGGGTATCAATTTCTGCTTTGTTTCGCTTCTCCGTAAAAGCGAACAGCATCGTATTTTCAAGTTCCGGGTAGAAGGGGCTAATGTCGACCCCGCCTAAGATATTATGCTCCAAAAGTTTGCGGTTCAGAACGGTAGGATCGCCGGGTACCGTTAAAGCAAATTCCTTGAAATTGATCCCGGGGAAAGTTAAGTTAAAACCTTTAAGCGTTCTAATCTGTTCCCGGGCATAGTTCGTTTTCCGCAGGCACTGCTCGGCCACTTCGCGTATCCCCTGCGATCCCATAGTGGCCAGGTAAACGGAGGCCGCCAGGGCAACCAGCGCTTCGTTAGAGCAGATGTTAGAAGCTGCTTTTTCACGCCTGATATGCTGTTCCCTGGTCTGCAGGGTGAGGACAAACCCGCGGTTTCCTTCGCTGTCAACCGTCTCCCCCGCAATGCGGCCAGGCATCTGGCGAATAAACTTTTCGCGGGACGCCATAATCCCCAGAACCGGGCCACCGAATGAAGCAGGCACCCCTAAGCACTGGCCTTCGCCAACTACAATATCGGCTCCATATTCGGCTGGGGTTTGCAGAAGCCCAAGCGAAATGGGGTCAGCGGCAACTAAAAATACAGCTTTGTGCTCATGGATCAGATCGGCCAGGCCGCTCATATTTTCTACCAGGCCAAAAAAGTTAGGCTGCTGCAGCACAACGGTAGCGATATCATCGCCCAGCATTGCAGCCAGCTGATGGCGATCCGTGCAACCATCGCGCAGTGGAATCTCTTCTAGCTCCAGGCCACGGCTGTGGAAGTAGTTCTTCAGCACTGCCCGGTAAAAGGGACTAACCGAGCGTGACACCAACACCTTGGAGCGACGGGTAGCCCCGCAGCCCATCACTGCACCTTCGGCGACAGCCGTGCCGCCGTCATACATCGAGGCATTGGCAACGTCCATCCCGGTCAGCTGGCAGACCATCGTCTGATATTCAAAAATCGCCTGCAGCACGCCCTGGCTGACTTCCGGCTGGTATGGCGTGTAGGAGGTGTAGAATTCGCTGCGCCCGGTGATATGCTTGATCACCGAAGGAATGAAGTGATCATAGATACCCGCGCCCATAAATGAGGTAGCATTTTGGAAATGTCTGTTCTGCTGAGCCAGATCGGTCAGATGCTTAAGCGCCTCCATTTCTGAAAGTGCCGGGGGCATGTTGAGTTCTCCCTTCAATCTCACTGCGGGCGGAATATCCTTAAATAAATCCTCCACCGAGGCGGTACCGATCTCTTTTAGCATCGCCTGCCGATCATCCCCGGTAAGAGGCAAATAATGCTGACCACCCATTAATTATTCCTCCTCCTCCTTTATGATAAATTCTTCGTAAGCCGCCTTGTCCATCAAATTGCCAAGCTCGGCTTCGTCGGCCATTTCAACTTTATAGACCCATCCTTCACCGTAGGGATCCTGGTTGATGGTTTCCGGTTGATCAAGCAGAACTTCGTTGATTTCGGTCACTGTTCCAGAAAGGGGTGAATAAAGATCGGCCACCGCTTTAACCGACTCTACCACCGCTACACTCTTGCCGGCTTCAACAACAGCACCGACATCGGGTAGTTCGACAAAGACAATCTCGCCGAGCTTATCCTGGGCATAGTCACAGAGACCCACAATAGCCACACCGCCCTCCTGGCGGGCCCACTCGTGCTTTTTGGTATACCTTAACCCTTCAATCACCTTATATTTCATTACTTTTTCCTCCTGTAAAATGGTAGTTTGGTAAACTGCGCCCGGTACGGGCGGTTGCGAATCATAATTTCTACTTCCTTGATGCTGTCAGCTACCTGCGGGTCGAGCAGGGCCATGGCAATGAACTTATCCAACGTCGGCGAAAAAGAGCCGCTGCTGACCCAGCCAATCTCGCTGCCGGCAGCCTGCACGGGGTAGCCTTCTCGCGGCATACCGCGTTCAAGCATCTCGAGGCCGTACAATCTGTGTTTCAAACCATTTTGTTTCTGCTGTTTGAGCGCTTCCTGCCCGTTAAAGGGCACATCCTTTCCCAGCGCTACAAAGCGATCGAGTCCGGCATTAAGCGGGGTGATCTCATTGCTCAGCTCGTGTCCGTAAAGGGGCATCGCCGCCTCCAGGCGCAAGACATCACGGGCGCCCAGGCCGGCCGGGTTCAGATCATGCTTTTTACCTGATTCCCACAGCCCATCAAAAAGATTCGGAGCATCGTTATTGAAGCAGTAGATTTCAAAACCATCTTCACCGGTGTAGCCGGTCCTCGAAACCAGACAGTTAACCCCGGCGACAGCAACATCCTTGCTAAATTGATAATAATTCATTTTTGACAGTGGTTCAGCAGTCAGCGGCTGTAGGATCGCCTCGCTGTTTGGGCCCTGTAAGGCCAGCTGGGCATAATCGGGTGAGCGGTTATTAAGCTTAACAGCGCCGCTTAAGTTATCCTTAAACCAGGCATAATCCTTATCGGTATTGGCGGCATTGACTACTAAAAAGTAACTTTCGCTGTTAATGCGGTAAATCAGGATGTCGTCCACCACACCGCCGTCGGGGTAGCAGACGGGGCTATAGATCACCGCGCCGTCTTTCATTCCTGTAATATCATTGGTTACCAACTTTTGCATGTATAGCTCGGCGTCTTTACCTTCAACCATGATTTCGCCCATGTGCGAGACGTCGAAAAGGGTGGCCCGTTTTCGGGTATCGCGAACCTCTTCCACCAGACCCTTTGGATACTGCACTGGCAGCAGCCATTCGTGGTAATCGACAATTTTTCCATCCAGGGCTAAATGCTTTTCGTAAAATGGTGTTTTCCGTGCTTTGCTCATCTTCATCTTTCCTCCTTCCTCAAAGATTTAAATAGAAAAGGACAGAGAAAGCCAATTGGCTTAAACTCTGTCCCTGATACCTGAGAGATTGCTCCCTTACTTTAGAAGAGGCTTTCCCCGTCGGTGCACCGCTTTAGCGGCTGCTCTCCAGAGGTGCGTCACCCGATGGTACTGAAGCCTGAGAGTTTCCCCTGCATCCGCCAGGCGCAGGCTTTCTCCTTCGGCGTCCGAGATTCGGAACTCTCCCACGGGGTTCATTCGCGTTACTAATCCTTATTCCCGCTTTTACTTCGCTGTTCCTGCTAAAATTCCTTCTTAATAAAAAATTAATTGCTACTCTTTCTCTACCATACTCAAATCTCAAATTCATTTCAGTGGGGCTTATTAGTATTGGTGCACCGACATTTTAAATGCTATACTTCATAGCAGAGGAAGCCTTGTCCAATAAATTAAACAAATAACTAAAGTTCAATACCCACCAAGTATAAAATCATCTAGGAGGTCTAATATGAAAAGCTACTCCCCCGATTTTGAAAAAGCGCTTACCGTAGGTCGCCCACCTAACATCACCAGGCTTTTCCCCAATTCAAAAGCGCTGATAGTCAGCGGCAAATATGTTGACCGGGCGATGATAGCCAAGGGCAAAGCGGTGACCATTGCCGCCAATGGCCGCAGCACCATGGTAATCCGCGGTACCCTGCTGGCTGCCCAGCGAGCCAACGCCGCCGTGATCATCGAGATTGCCAAGAGTGAAGGCGGAGCCGATGCCTACTGTGCCGTTAATCTCTGGAATATTGCCGGTTACGTAGACAAAATGTGCAACGAGCTGGGCATCACCGTGCCGGTAGCCGTACACGCTGACCATTACGGGATCAAGAACGAAAAGGATCTGCTCAGAGGCGAAGTGGAGATCCCGAGTCTCTTTGACGCCGGCATCACTTCCATTGCTATCGATGCCTCACACCTGCCCGATGACCAGAACTTGCTCACCAACATCAGGATGAACCGTTTTGTGCCCTCCTGGTCCGGTCTGGAGACCGAGGTAGGTGAGATTAAGGGCTCCCAGGGCTTATCAACCCCGGATGAGGCCAGGTTTTTAATCCAGGGACTTAATGCCAATGACATCTTCCCGGATTGGATCGCCCTAAACAACGGCACCACCCACGGCATCGAAGAAAGCGATGCCGGCATCCAGGTGGAGCTAACCGCTGCCGTTCACCGGGCGATCGAAAAATACAAGGTTTCCGGGGCCCAGCACGGTACTTCGGGCAACAGCTCGGAGCGACTGCGCGAAATTACCTCGAAAACCAACACCACCAAGGCCAATGTGGCCACCGCCCTGCAGATGATCTCCTGGGGGGTACAGGTCAATGACTACGGTAATGCCCTTTTAGACAGCAACGGTAACTTTCTTAAAATTGAAGATGCCGGGGTTACTGAAGAGCTATGGACCGAGATGGTGGCTTACGCCGACGCCAAACAACTGAAGAAAGGCGACTATAAAAAGCTGAACTTACCTTTCGAAAACCGGATCCTGGGGCAGGCAAGGGAAATCCGCGATCGAATGGCCAAAGGGGTGGAGGATTTTGTCTACGACCTGCTCACTAAAGTTTTTAACGCCGCTGATACCGCCCCGCTGGCTATTGAAGCGATCCTGGAAAAAGGTTCTTACGATGCCGGCCCTAAAGTTGAGCGCTTAGATGACCCGGCCGAGTGGACCACTGAAAATATTATGCAAAAAGCAAAGGCCCTCGATTCTGACAAGGGCCCTGCTGGTAATTTTGACGACTGAATGAACCACTTAGAATAATAATACGGCAAAGCAACATTGAATCAGGTTAGCTCAAGTTTTTAGCCTCATGACTAAACTTGCTGATCGACGGTGATCATGCTAAAATCGAACAAGGAAAAAGGAACAAGGATTTGAGGTGAACTAATGACGGAGCTACACCAAACAAAACCCAGATTGGTCAGCATAACCCGTAAGAGGCAATTTACGATACCGAAGCTGTTTTTTGACGCCTTAAAAATAGGTAAGCAGGCCAAATGTTACACAGACGGAGACAAGCTGGTAATCGAGCCTCTCCGTGATGATTATATCTCCGAGCAAGCAAGCCTAATACTGAGAGAAATAGTAGCTGAAAATTATAGCGGAGAAGCCCTACTCAAAGAGTTTGAGCTGAGAAAGAAAAAACTAAAAGCCCCTGATGAAAGTGTTTGGTATACTGACGCGAAAAAAAAGATGGAATCTGCTTACGGGGATGAAGACAGCATTTATGACAAACTATAAATTTGGTGACGTTGTACTTATATCATTCAACTATGTTTCATCCAATCAAGATAAAAAAAGACCGGCATTGGTTATTCTCGACTCAAACGATGACGATCTGGTTTTGGCTCCGATAACATCTCAATCAAAAAGCCATAGGGGTGACTGTTATCTAAGTAAATGGGAATACTCCAATCTACTGAAACCATCATGGGCAAGGCTTGGTAAAATTAATACTCTTGAAAAGATTTCAGTAATAAGAATACTCGGCGAGCTAAATGAAATTGACAAACAACAAATAAGTAGAACCTGGCACGAACTATATATACTAAATCCGAAAGGTCAGAAGAAGTAGCAGCTAACTATCTCGCCTATTACAGGCAAGTAAATCAGATGGATCTTTTACCGATCATTAACCATACAAGCCCTGGTTCCCTTTGGAACCACACAGATGAAGTCGAACTGACCGCCGGAACAGATAAAATGATGCTGCTCACCCGGAGCGACGAAAAGTGCCTGCCCCGGCTGCAGTTCAACTTCTCCGTCATTATTCTTAAATTTGCCCTTGCCGGCGACGACAAAAACCTGGTGCTCCCATTCGTGGCTGTGCCAGTCGGTGCTGATTTCACCGCTTAAGGAAAAATAGCGCATCTCAAAGTTAGGGGCTCCCTCCGGTTCACCAAGCAACCAGCGCACGGTAAGCTGACCCTTTTCTTTTAACTCAGGCGGGGTCAGGTCTATTTCTTCAGTTTTCTGTAAATCAGTCAAATACATAACCAAATCTCCTCTCAAACCATGTTTGCGTGTTTGGCATCAAATAAACTACTTCAGTACTTCAGTAAGCGGAGTATATTCAAGGTTCAGCGATCCGGCTACCGTTTCATGAACCAACCTTCCACCATAGGTATTTAGACCTTTAGCCAGAGCAGCGTCTTTGCGGATGGCCTGCTCCAGCCCCAGTTTGGCGATTTTTTGCACATATGGCAGGGTAGCATTAGTTAATGCCAGGGTTGAAGTCCGCGGTACTGCGCCGGGAATATTAGCCACGCTGTAGTGGATTACCCCGTGCTTGATCACGATTGGATCACTGTGTGTTGTCGGCATTTCACAGGTTTCAATACACCCTCCCTGGTCAATGGCAACATCAACTATCACCGAACCGGGCCGCATCTTTTTAGTCATATCCTCGGTAACGATATGCGGAGCCTTTGCCCCGGGAATTAATACAGCGCCAACCAGTAGATCGGCATCGGCTACTAAAGTTCCAACCCAGTAGCGGTTGGAAATCACTGTATTAATGCGACCGCCGAATATGTCATCAATATAGCGCAGTTTTCCGGCATCGATATCTAATAGGCTAACCCGGGCTCCCATACCGATAGCGACCTTGGCAGCGTTTATACCAACCATACCTCCCCCGATAATCACAACATGTCCCGGGGGTACTCCAGGCACCCCTCCCAGCAAAACCCCTGATCCGCTGCAGGGTTTTTCGAGATAATGGGCTCCGACCTGTACGGCCATCTTACCGGCCACCTCACTCATCGGCGCCAGCAAGGGCAGCGAACCGTCAGCTTTCTGCACGGTGTCATATGAAATGCCAGTCACTTTCTTATCTAACAGAGCTTCCGCCAGTTTTGAGGCTGCTCCCAGGTGTAAAAAAGTAAACATGATTAGGTTCTCCCTGAAGAAAACATACTCCGAGGTCTGAGGTTCCTTGACTTTCAGAACCATCTCCGCACGTTCGAAGATCTCAGCAGGTGTGCTAACCATTTCTGCCCCTGCATCTAAGTATTGCTGGTCTGAAAAACCACTGCCTTCCCCGGCTTTCTTCTCAACGATTACCTGGTGCCTACCCTCTACCAGGACCTCTACCCCGCCGGGAGTAATCGCCACCCGGTTTTCATCCGCCTTAATCTCCTTTGGAACTCCGACAATCATCTTCTACCCGCTCCCTTCAATACTTATTAATTAGGAATAGGATCGCTATTAATTTAATATTATTCTAGATCTTCAATAAGTACCCGTTTTGTGAATTCAAGAAAACTTGTTGGTTCGCACCCCAGCAGCCAGCGAAGCTGATTCGTGCTGCCCCTCAGCCCGTAGGCAGCGTAATAATCAAACATTTGAATCAGAGTCTCCATAGCGTAATCACCTAGCCCTGATTCAGCAGCATTCAAACGCCACTCATCGATAGCTATTTCTGCGTACCTGACTAGAGATCCTTTTGCAACAGTAAGTATAGATACGAGCGCCTCCTGGCTTAGCGCTTCAGTGCCGACCAGTTCGTAAACCGCGTTGGCGTGACCTTCACCAGTTAAAACAATTGCCGCCGCTTCGCTTAGATCCTGCAGGTCGATCAGGCTTAAAGCCGTAACAGCCGGGTAAGGTGCGCGGTAAATGCCTTCTTTGAGAATCGCTTCTCTGAAAGCAAGGATATTTTGCATGTAGGGTGCCGGCTGCAGAATTGTAAACTCAAGACCCGATTCAAACAGCAGTTCTTCAACCCGCATTTTGTTCCAGTGGTGGGGCATCTTTTCGGTCTGGGGGTGCAGCACGGAGTGGTAAACAAAATGCTTTACGCCGGCCTCTGCGGCGATCTTTATGATTGAGCGGCCAATCTCAACTTCAGAAGGATGCATATTGGGGCAAATGTGATAAATTGATGAAACATCCTTCATAGCTGTGTGAAGCGCATCTGGCATGGCAAAATCACCGAGCAGAGCCTCTGTTGCGCCAACTTCAAGCAGGTCGGAAGCCTGATCCCGGTGCCGAACGAACACTCTAACCACTGCTTCTCTTTTGGCAAGCGCCTGCAGGACTGCTCTGCCGGTTTTGCCGGCCGCTCCGGTTAGCAAAATCATTACCCCAGACAACCTCCGTAAAAAATGATGACTAAAAATCCCGCTGCAGCCTAAAACACAGCTCCAGCAAACTGGATGATCAGAATACTATTTAATCCTAACTCTGCTCACTTAATCCTTTAAGGCTGAATCAAGATCTGCCAGCAGGTCTGCTTCATTTTCCAACCCGGCACTGACCCTGACAATGCCTTCACCCATCCACTGCTCGCGAATCGCTTTCTTTTGCGCTTCGCTCAAATAAGCGGCCTGATCGATATAGAGATCGGTTGGGTAATAAAAGATCAGGCTGTGGGGATGGCCAAGGGAAGTGGCGTAGCTAAAAACTTTTACTCTCTCTGCCATTTTAAGCGCTGCGCTTAACCCTTCCCGCAGCTGAAAAGTCAACATGCCGCCAAAACCTTTCATCTGCCGCGCTGCCAGTGCATGGTGCGGGTGATCGGGCAGCCCGG
>VGTO01000065.1 GCA_016874655.1 Bacillota bacterium
GGAATATCCAGCGGTTGGAATCTGATCAGGAAGCGGTGCAGATTCTGACCATGCACAAAGCCAAGGGGTTGGAGGCCGAGGTCGTTTTCATCGGCGGTGGCTTTACTGATAACCGCAGTAGCAGTAACGATACGGCAATTTACCATCTCGGCAACGAACGGCGCTTGCATGTCGGTAAAGCAATTGGCGCCCTGGCTTCACTGATTAAAGAAGAAACCCGGCAGGAGAATGAGCGGCTTCTTTACGTGGCCCTGACCCGGGCCCGGTCGAGACTCTACCTGCCTTTCTTTGGCGCCTCAGGCGATCGGGAGAAGACCAAGGTTGAGAGAGATTATAAGTTTTCGAGCCTGGGTAACAAGTACGCAAAATTGCAGCGCCAGCTGGACCTGCTAGCTGATCAGGGACAGTTTGAAGACAGCCGGGATCATTTTCGGGTTCGGCCGCTTTGTTGCAGCCAAGATAACCGCCGACAGGGTCAAGATCTGGGCACACTGCCGATCTGGCAGACGGATAAACTACTTGAACCGCCTGTTTCAAGCGCAGAGGAGGCAGCAAGACTGGCATCAGAACACCGGGGAGTTTTACTGACCAGCTATACCAGGATCAAGAGTGCTGCCGAAACTGCACTACCGGTAGAGGGAGAAGGAGTCGCATCACTGTTATTTAGCGAAGTAATAGATCCTGCGGCAGCTCTTTTTATTAAAGAACCTGATCAGCAGGAGTTGCCGGGCGGACGGGAAACCGGGATTTTTCTGCATGCCCTGATCGAAAATATCCCCGCAACTGAATTGCCTGGCACTACTTATAAAGATTGGGTGATACGGGACACCGTGATCACCAGGGCCGAAAAGCTGGCCGCCAGGTATGGTTTTAGCCCGGAGTACCTGCCTGCTGCCCTGAAACTGGTTTTTAGGGCTCTTACTGCACCTCTCGATCTCGTGAGTCGTGAAAAGACAGCTTCGCTAAAGTTGCCTGCCGGTTTGGCTGCTGCTGAGAGAGTCAGAAAAGAGATGGCTTTTGCTTATCCGATCCCCGAAGCAGATCACCCGCTGCTCGGCAGCTCCCGGCCAGGTAAAAGCCCGGAGCAGGCGCTACCCTATGAGGTTGGGCGCGGCTACCTACAGGGTTTGATTGACTATCTATTCGAGCACGAAGGACGGGTCTACCTGTTGGACTGGAAAAGCGACCGGCTGACCGATTTTGGACCGGAAACCATAGAGCAACACGTGCAAAAAAATTATAGCCTGCAGGCCGGCATTTACAGTCTGGCGGTGGTTCGCCTCCTCGGCCTCGGCTGCGAAGCAGACTATGAGGCCCGTTTCGGCGGTATCCTCTACTTCTTCATGCGCAGTTTGCAGGCAGGAGAAGGAACCTGGTTTTCCCGCCCTGGTTGGCTGGAACTGCTAAAACTTGAACGCGAGCTCTTACAGCGCAACCAGTGGGGTGGAGCGGTTATTGCCCAGCTACGGGGAAACCGGGGCGAAGGGGAAAAGGAGGCAAACAGGCATGAAGGGTAAGCTGTTAGTAAGCCCTTACTTTCCCTTTCCGACCGACCTGGTTGAAAAGGTTAAAGAGCTTGATTTAGGATTGGAAAGTCTTTTTATGGCCTGGGATCTGTCAGCGTTAGTTGGTGAAAAAGAACCAAATTTACGCCGGACAGTTAGTATTCTGGCGCTGGCCTGCCTACTCGCTGCCACCGAGGGGCATACCAGATTGCCGTTACAGGATCAGCTGACTTCCGGTTCGGTTCTGGAGCAGCTGGCGGTTAACGAAGGCGATCGCGAGGCTCTATTTCAATTGCTAACCGCGCTGCCGTTATGTTCTGAACAACGTGAGGCGGTGGGCTTAGCCGCTGTTTTTGGCCCTGCCGGCGCTTACCGGCCGCTAATCTATGATCGTGACAGCCTCTACTTACAAAAATATCATTTGCTCGAGGGTAGGGTAAGCGCTGCACTGCGCGAGCGCATTAATTGGTTGCCCCCTGATGATGGTGATCATGCTGCAGAATTAAAGCCTGGTCAGATTGACGAAGCGCTGCAGGATGTGCTGCAAAACTCACCGCTGGTGGCGGGCAAAACGATCAGACTTGATGATGAGCAGCAGCTGGCCGTAAAACGGGCCCTGGAAGGAAGGTTAACCGTGGTTAGCGGACGACCCGGCAGTGGAAAGACAGCCATTGTCTCCGATCTGTTACGGGTTGTTGCTCGCCTCCAGCATCTGCCGCTTGAAGCGATAGTCCTGGCAGCCCCCACCGGCAAGGCTGCCGACCGTATTCGTGCTTCGATCATCCGCCACCTGGCAGCAATCGCCAATCCTTCAGAAGTCGACCGGAGGCTGCTTGAAAACTGCCCCCACGCCCAGACCCTGCACCGCCTGCTCGGCTACTCTCCGGCCGAAGAGCGCTTCCGTCACTCAGATCGTAACCCCCTGGCCGAAAAGCTGGTTATTGTCGATGAGACCTCGATGCTCGACCTGGCTCTAACCGATAGTCTGCTGCGGGCTCTGCAGCCGGATGCCAAGCTGCTGCTGCTCGGCGATGCGGATCAACTTCCGCCAGTTGATGCGGGGGCAGTGCTGCGCGATCTCTGCCGTTCAAAACAGGCAGAGACGCAAGGGAGATTAATAATGCTTAAAAACAGTTATCGGGCAAGGGAAGAAGATTCGGCCGGCGCCAAAATCCTTGCTTTCGCGACAGCCCTCAACAGCGGAGAATATCCGCACATGAAGGGTGCGCCGGGCGCTCCAGAGGTATGTGCCGAACCGGCGGCACTGACCTTTGCCGGGGTGGAGATTTTTATGCCAAGCGAAGAGCTACAGAAGCGGGACTTTATGGAATGCTGGCTCAACAGGCATCTTAGCTCGGCGGAGCTACCTGCTCTTCTGCACAGCTACAGCTATCATCAAGGGTCGACAGGGTTTGAAGATCAGGATCAACAAGATTTAAAGCTACTTTTTGAGCATTACGAGAGCTTTAAGCTGCTCTGCGTCACCAGGGTCACAGCCGCCGGTGCCGGTTCAGATTTCTTAAACCGCTGGTTTCACCAGCGTTGGCTCGCCTGGCTTCGTGACCATGGGTTGCCGGAGAGTGCCGGGGAGATGGCCGTCGGTGAACCGCTGATTGTCAACCGCAACGACTACCGTCTGCGGCTGTACAACGGCGATTCTGGGATTGTGCTGCCCGTCTCTTCGGTGAGCGGAACCACAAAAAGCCTGCCCGAACCGATGGCTGTTTTCCAGCGGGGGGATAGCTTCAGCGCCTACCCACTGCAGGCTCTTAGCGGCAGGTTTGAACCGGCCTGGGCGATCACGGTGCATAAGGCTCAGGGGTCAGAATATGATGATGTTGCCATCATTCTGCCCGGTACCTCTATCAGGCCACTGTCGCGCGAACTGCTCTACACTGCGGTAACCAGGGCCAGGCGTTCGGTGGTTGTCGTCGGCTCAGCTGCTGTCCTGGAAGAGGGAGTACTGCGGCCAGTGGAGCGCCTTTCAGGCGTAACCGAAATCCTGGATTCCGGTGTATAATAAACCGCAGCTAAAAACTTTCATCAATCAGGTCGGAGGTGTTACTTAATAATACAACAGGGAGGAAACATGGATACAAAAAAGGCAATTAGCGTCAGTCTTGGATCCCATAAACGGGATAAGGCCGTTGATATTACACTACTTGGCCAGCAAGTCAGGCTTGAACGGATCGGCACAAACGGCGATGAAAAAGAAGCAGCCCGCCTCTTTGTCACTCTTGACGGCAAAGTCGATGCCCTGGGGGTAGGCGGGATCGCTTTACATATTAACTTGCCCTGGAAATCATATCCTTTAAGAGCGGGTATTAAACTGGTTAAGGATGTTAAATATACGCCATATACTGACGGCACAGGCATCCAGACCGTTCTTGAAAGCAGGGTTATGCAGTATGTGCTCTCAAACCTTGAAGGGCAAATCCCCGTGAAAAAAGCCTTCCTTGTTGAAGGCCTATCCCGTTATGGAATGATCAACTCATTTTTTGATACCGGTTTTGATTGCGTCTTCGGCGACTTGATGTTTGCCCTGGGCATTCCTATTGCGATCAGGTCCCGTAAGGGAGTTAACCGGGCCGCTAAACTGCTTTTACCGTTCGTTACTCAAATGCCGATCAGCATGCTTTACTCCACGGGAGAAAGCCAGGATGTGGTCGTTCCTAAATATATAAAATACTATCATGAGGCTTCCGTGATAGCCGGCGACTGGCTCTATATAAAAAAACATCTGCCTGAAGATATGGAAGGTAAAATTATTGTGACAAACACTACGACAGAAGATGATGTAGAGTTTATGCGTTCCCGTGGCATTGCTTATCTTGTTACTACTACGCCGGTTTTTGCCGGCAGATCATTCGGGACTAATGCCTTTGAGGCTGCCTTAACTGCTGCTGCCGGTCTGGGGCGCACCTTAACTTTTAGCGAGATCAGCTCAATCATTGAAAAAGAAAACATAAAACCACAGATCCGAAAGCTGTAACCCCCCGATACCCGTTCAAATTAAAGGCTTTCTTTCAAGCCGATCTAGCCTGAAAAAATTTAGATCAGCTGAAATGTATGTTTTTTTAGGTAGCTTCTTTTTAGTTAAAAATAAGCTGGAGCCGGCTATTATGATGACACCTTTCAGCACTGCTGAGCTGAGTATTGTACATTTTGCTCTAAACTATTTGTTCATCACAAAATCAGTACAGATGGCCAGGCTGTCTAATGCTTCAGAAGCTGAGATGTAAACCGACTATTCCTGGGAGATCTTCATTAGCCCCCTTGTTTACTGCCAGACATTGAACTCTACCAACCTTTTTGGTGGGCGAAGGTGCAAAATGATGGCACTTAATATTTTTCAGTCAGGAAGGAATAACCGCATATTTAACGAATATTTCCAGTGTATTTTCTCTTTGCCAATCTGGAAAGACGAGGTGAAAGGATGGAAAACGCCAACCAGGATGTACTGGCCCGACTTCACCTGGGCGCTATGCTACCCCTGCTGGAAGATGTTGCCCAATTTGATGACGGGGTCCGCGAAGCAACGAAGAATTGGAACTTGACTCTGCAGTTTCAGCTTCCGGGCGGGGATCCGGCAACGGCACTGTGCTTTGGACCGGCTGGGTTGAAGACGCACCGCGGGGGAGTCAAAGGCCCGAAGGTGACGCTGACTTTTCCGAACGCCCGCCTGCTGAATGATGTTTTCCAGGGGCGCATCAAGAAGAGCCCACGGCCGAATCTGCGGGGCCTGTTTCACTTGAAAAAGCTGATGGGGCTAGACCCGGTGCTGGGGAAACTCGAGTATTACCTGCGGCCTTCTGCCGATCTGCTGCAGATACCCGAAACATTTGCTTTTTGTGTGCGTCTGAACCTCTACGCTCTTGCTTTTGGTATCCAGGTCCTGGGCGAACATGACCCCGAAATGAAGCCGGTTGTTTCCCACCTGCCGGACGGAGTGCTGGAAATCCGAATCGCCGAGGGGCCATCCGCCCATATTGCAGTCAGACAGGGTCGGTTTATTCCCGGGAGGGGCCCTGCGGAAAAGGCCAATGCGATCATGGATTTCGACGGCCTCGAAACGGCCTGGGCACTGCTTCAGGGCAACCTGGATCTTTATGCGGCGGTCGGTGGTGAAAAACTTAGAATCCGGGGCAACATTCCACTGCTGGACGGGATTACGCCTCTGTTGGACCAGCTGTCGCTGTACTTTTCCTGATCAGCATTCCACTCTTGCGATACGCGGAGGAGGCAAACCTTGAATGGGTAAATCAGATGAGAAATACTATAACTTCAATAAATCAAAAGAACTTTTCACCCGCGCCACGCGGGTAATCCCATGGGGCATCTACGGCCACATGACCCCCACACTACAGGTCCCCGGGTCATATCCCTATTACACGGCTGAAGCGAAAGGGTGTCGCTACACCGACATTGACGGTAACGAATTTATCGACTACATGTGTGCTTACGGACCGATGATCCTTGGCCACAATTACGGACCAGTGGAAGAAGCGGCTGCCCTGCAGCGGGCCGCCGCCAACTGTACCAACCACCCTGCCCCTGTGATGGTTGATCTGGCGGAATATCTGGTTGGTTTGATCCCGGTGGCCGACTGGGTTCTTTTCGCAAAGAACGGTGGCGATGCAACCAACTATGCCCTGCTGGTAGCCCGGGCCCATACCCGGCGCAAGAAAGTGATCATGGTCGCTAAGCATTACCATGGTGTTGCCCCCTGGTGTACTGCGCTGGGGCACGGCGGCATTACCCCGGAAGACCACCTGAACATGCTCCAAGTGGAATGGAACGACCTGGAAGGCTTTGAAGCGTTGGTTAAAAATCACCCCGGTGAGATTGCTGCTTTCATTGCCCAGCCTTATCACCATGTTACCTACGGAAAGCAGGAGATGCCGGCACCGGGGTACTGGCAGGGCATTGAAAAAGTCTGCCGGAACGAGGGGATCATCCTCATTTCGGACGATGTGCGTACCGGTTTCCGGCTGCATATCGGCGGATCCAATGAATATTTCGGCTACAAACCCGACCTAATCTGCTTTTGTAAGGCTATCGCCAACGGTCACCCCATTTCGGTTTGCGTGGGACGCAAGGAGCTAATGAATGCCGCTTCTAAGGTTCTTTACACCGGTTCTTTTTGGATGTCGGCTGAGCCCATGGCCGCAAGTCTGGCTACACTAAAAGCCCTGCAAGATACAGATGGGGTTGAAAAGATATCGCGTATCGGAACGCTACTGATGAAAGGCTTGGAGGAACTGGGTGCACGCTACGGCCTTGAAATCGAAACATCGGGCGCACCGGGGCTACCCTTCATCCATTTCAAGGGCGACCCAGATCTATTCCTGCAGCAGTCTTTCTGCGCTGAAGTGACGCGGCGGGGTTCTTTTTTTCACCCGCACCATAACTGGTTTATTTCCACGGCCCACGAAGAAAAGGATATCGATGAAACATTAAGCCATGCCGAGGCGGCACTGAAAACTTTGAAAGCTTCACTGGGTTAATATAGGTCCACAGAAGGAGGTATAGAACTATGGTTTTGACGGATAAAGAACTGAAATATTTAACTGAAACTGCCTGGAAGATCAGGCGCAGCATCGTCCAGACAACATACTGGGCCGGTGGAGGCCATATAGGAGGTGGCCTCAGCCAGACTGATATTCTGGTAATTCTCTACTTCCACTTTATGAATATCGATCCGAAAAACCCCGGTTGGGAAGAGAGAGACAGGCTGGTCCTCAGTAAAGGTCACGGCGGTGTCGGTTACGCTCCTGTCCTCGCAGAAAAAGGTTATTTTTCAGGGGAGCTCTTAAAAGAATTTAATCACACCGGATCGCCTTTCGGAATGCACTTGGATCGCCTTAAAGTTAAAGGGCTTGACGCTTCGACGGGCTCTCTCGGCCATGGACTGCCAATCGCAGTGGGGCTGGCAATGGGAGCAAAACTGCAGAAGAGACCCTGGCGGACCTATTGCATTATGGGTGATGGAGAACTAGCTGAGGGTAGCATTTGGGAAGGCGCTATGGCAGCCAGTCATTTTAAGCTTGGTAACCTGATAGGCTTTATTGATCGCAACAGGCACTGCATCGACGGCTGCACAGAAGAGGTAATGGCTCTTGAACCGATCAGCGACAAGTGGGCCAGTTTCGGCTGGACAGTACTTGAGGTTGATGGCCATGATTTTCTGCAGCTGGCAGAAGCTATTGAAAAAGCGCATTTAAGCTTAGATAAGCCAACAGTAGTAATCTGTCACACAGTAAAGGGCAAAGGAGTCGACTACATGGAAGGAAAGCCGGAATGGCATTATGGCGGGCTTGATACAAAAATGGCCGAAGAGGCTTTACTTTCAGTTGATCGCCTTTATGGTAAAGCATAGAAATCACAGAGAGGAGGATTTCAATGAGTGAAGAATCAGGATTGACCTACAGTGTTTATGATACCGACCATATGACCCCCACCGAAATATACGGTCACGTTCTGGCCAAGCTCGGAGAAGAGAGGAAAGAGATTGTCGCATTGACAGCCGACCTGGCCAAATCAACCAAAATAGGCAAATTCGGTGATAAGCATCCTGAAAGATTTTTTAATGTAGGTATTGCCGAGCAAAATTTGATGGGTATAGCATCGGGTCTGGCTCTGGCCGGTTTTATCCCTTTCGTTTCCACATTTGCTGTCTTTGCCGCGCTGCGTGCCGGAGAACAGGTAAGGACTGATATTTGTTATCAAAATCTTAATTGCAAAATTATCGCTACCCATTCCGGACTCTCATTTGGTACCGCTGGTACTACGCATCATTGCACCGAAGATCTTGCGGTAATGCGCTCTTTTGCCAATATGACCGTTATTGTACCGGCCGATGGGTTCGAAACAGCTAATGCAGTCCGTGCCTGCGTCGATCATCCCGGGCCTGTATACATGCGTATAGGGCGCGGTTTTGAACAGACAGTATATGAAAATGAAAATTACGGTTTCCAAATCGGAAAAGCGGTGAAAATGCACGAAGGAAGCGATATCACAGTCATAGCCTGTGGGCCTTGCGTTCTTCAAGCCGTAGAAGCAGCCAGAACCATAAAAGAAAGCCAGGGAATAGAAGTAAGGGTAATTAATATGCATACCATCAAACCCCTCGACCGGGAAGCGATAATTGAAGCAGTCAACGATACCCGAAAGATTATCACCGTTGAAAATCACAGCATCATAGGCGGTCTCGGTAGTGCAGTAGCAGAAGTTATCACCGAAGAGGGTAAATCCTGCCGGCTTAAGCGTCTTGGTATCCCCGATATATTTGCCATTGTTGGACAAACAGATGATCTTTACAATCTCTACAAGATTGATGCCGAAGGAATCATTGAGGCCATAGGTGAGATGCTTGGCAAGGAAGTTGAGGAAGACGATGACTGGGAAGACGAAGTATAGGAGGAGGTTGGCACTAGATGCCTGAAAAGCAAAGAATGATTGCAGCGCTCTTAATGAACGCAGCTCTCCCCCTGGCTAAAATTCTGGTCGAAGAAAAACCTCAGCTTGCCTCAAAATACAGGGGATGGAACCGTACGGTCCAGTTCCAGGTCAAAGATGACCCTGAACTGGCCTGTCATCTCAAGTTTACCGATGGTAAACTTGCCTATTTCAGAGGCAGGTATGAACGCCCTGATCTTGACTTTCAATTTAAGGATGCCGCAGCTTTTAACGCCCTGATGACGGGCAAAATTGCCCTGCCCAGAATTAGCGGTGCTCTAAAGAATTTATCGGTGCTGATCGGTTTTCTACCGCTTATGCTGGGCCTGACTTTGCTCCTGCCAACAAAAATACCAAAAGATCAACAGGGAAAAGCTCTTAAAGTAAAGATGCTGCTTTACTTTATTTCTGTCGCCCTCTCACAATTAAATCGCGCCGAAGATGATGATATGAAAAAATTTACACGGGATATGCCCGATCGTATTTTCCAATGGTCCGTTTCTCCGAATGGCCCTGCTGTTTACCTCAGAGTTAAAAAAGGAAGAACTAAAGCTGGTAAAGGCTATTATACGAGACGAAAACCTTTCGTTCACATGATTTTTTCCGGAACTGAAGGAGCCTTTATGGTCTTGACCGGACAGATTGATAATGTTGAAGCAATGAAACTTGGTTACCTGGTTGTTGACGGTTCTCCGGAGTATGGCAAGGATATCTCCAGTATCATGAAAAAAATTGAAGCGATGGTATCTTAAACCGGGGGGCGGGAATCCGCCTCCTTAGATTCCAGTTATCAGAAATGGAAACTAAGTTGAAATTACAGAAGAGAATTACGCTTTATTCGGCTGCACAACCTCGACCAGGCTGACCGCCACCGAAATTGAATCTTTGCTGTATCTAAGTGAGCTCTTTCTCATCTGGGACTACTGATCAACGTCAGCCAAGTAATAAAGTTGCAATATTTACCTAATTATGTATAATGGTATCAATTGATCCAGTAAATAGACAGGGAGAAAAGCGGTTTGCTTTCTTGCGCCGGCAAACCGGTTCGAGTAGAAGCCAATGAGAGCGATAACAAGGCTTGTTTTATCGTTTCTGGTTCTATTATTAATAATCACAACTGCCGGGCCTGTCGGTGCGGTACGCCAGGTTATGACCCGGGAGGAGTTTGATCTTTGGCTCGCTTACCCCGAATATACAATATTTAACCCCTTTCCAAGTAAAGGCAGAAATTGCACCTGGTATGCCCACGGCCGGATGATGCAGCTAGGCTATTGCAAGTATGCCCTTGACAGCATGCGGTTTAATGCTTACACCTGGGCAGGACATGCCGATAGGGGAGCACTTGTAACTGATACCCCTGTTGCCGGTTCGATTGCGTTCTGGGAAAGCGGGGCTTTTTTTGGCAGTATGCTGGGTCATGTAGGGGTAGTGGAGGCGGTAAGGGAAGACGGATCGATCATTGTTTCGGATTCAAGCAGCAGCACCAGTGCTTACAGGGTTTATCCGATTTTGCCCGGCAAAGACATATGGCCGACTGCCTTTATAACGGTGCCTCTTGCACAGGCCAGGTCAAGCCAGTTTATGCCTGGTCAGCTGGCCCTGGTTAGCGCTAACGGGCTTAATTTTCGTCTGGATGGTGTTAACCAGCCCGTGGTGCAGCTGTTAAAAGGGACAATGGCTATTATCAGAGCGCATCCCAGTAATGGCTTATATGCTTCACAACCGGGCAGCATTACCGCTTATCATCACTGGTGGTATGCTGAGGTAGAAGTCGAAGGTGAGCTCAAACATGGCTGGCTGGCTCAAACATACTTGGAGTTTGCCGGTTATGTGGATCAATTACCGGATATCGAACCTGCTCCTGCTCCTGCGCCCAACCCCAACTTCAATCCTGATCCTGAAAAAGAATCCACTCCGGTGGTCATGCTGGGTGATGTTACGGGTAACGGTTTGATAGATATCAGGGATATCAGCCTGGTGATGCAGAAGGTGATTGGCGTAATAGCTTTAAGCGATGAGCAAACTGCAGCTGCTGATGTTAACAGCGACGGAATCATTGATGTCCGCGATGTTACCTTGATCATGCGCCACACCTTGGGCTACATTAGCTCCTTTTAAAATGTCAGGGGGACGAAGTCGTTGACAACATCCAGTGGTGTTTTTGTATAAAATCTCATTGATATTTTAACAGCATAAATTTTCTTTCCGACGAACCTTATCTGGTGAAATGGAAAAGTATTCAATAACCCCGTACCCTGACAAGCGGTTAAAAACCGCGGGTTTGACCCAGCCAGGGTGGTACCCCGGGGCCGCCTAAGCGGCGCAGGCGCCAGAGACCGTAGATATAAGTTAGAATTAAAATTGGGATGGTAACTGGCCAGCCGAGAAGAACGTTGGCCCAGGCCAGGCGTGCCGCATCTCCGGCCAGGTAGAGCAGAACCTGGATAGCAAGCCTGCCCAGCAAAATCAGGGCCCAGAACCAGGTCACTTCCACATAGGCGGGCTTTATATCGCTGCGCCAGAACCAGTCTAAAGGCCATCCGCGGGTTAGATGGCTGGCCCAGGCAGCCAGCGGTTTGCCTGCCAGCAAACTGGCCAGG
>VGTO01000066.1 GCA_016874655.1 Bacillota bacterium
TAAGAAATTTCGTGGATTGAAGAAGCCTGGCGCTGCCTGGCCGTCCAGAATTCATTGATATAAAAAGGAATCCGACCGCTACTAATCTCTCGGTAATCTAACGCTGTTTGGCGTCCACCTTCAGTTTGGAGAGAATAGTTTGTAAGATAGCTTGGAACAGAAGTCAAACCGTCTTCGATTGCCAACACACCCTATCTTTAAAACACTAGATCTAGATGGTTAACAATTCTTCAAAACCCTCAAATTGCCTTCAGCCGGGATTATAATAATTGCCAACCACATCTGGGCCATCTATAATTAATATGGGTGATCCATTATGAAAGTAAAATATCTTATACTGGTAGTGATCCATTTTTTTGTTGGCATCGGGGCAGTAGTCGGTGGCAGTGCAGCTATTCTTGACCCTATTAATCCCCTCGGTGTTCCGCTAGATACCCTGAAGTATTCTCCATTTGATAACTTCCTCATTCCGGGATTAATTTTATTTGTAATTATCGGTATCGGCAGTTTAATCAGTGGTATAGCGGCCTGGTCAAAATCAGATTATCAGGGCTACTACAGTTCTGCCTCTTCCTGGGCTCTGATGATCTGGATTGCGGTCCAGTGCCTGATGCTTAAATCCATCGTCTTTGCTCATGTTTTCTTTTTCTTAATTGGCCTGGCCGGGGCAGTTCTGGCTATTATTATTTTGTATAATAAACGGCAGTTTCCGGCCAACCTGCTCCATGGGTCACTTAATAATAGGCGCTAGATCTATCGCTTTCTGATGGTTGCCAGCTTGAACTTTTCTAACTGAACTGGAGGTTATATGGTGAGTGAACTGAAAGTATACAAGGAACCTGAACTTAAAAAAGCTGTTGATTTATGCCTGGCCAGTGGCAGACTGAACCATGACGCAGTTGGCTGGTCCCGCCGGCCGCTGCATAATTGTAACCTGACGGGCAGTCCGCTACGCAAAAAACGCTGGAACTACTGGTGTATTACCACCGACCACTTTCTCTTCTCCGTGACCTTATCCAATATTGATTACATGGGACTGGCCTTTATCTACTTCCTTGACTTTAAGTCCAGCTTCTTTCACGAAAAAACTGTAATCCGGTTCTTTGGCAAAGGCTTTGACCTGGGAAACCTGGTTGCCGACAACGCTGTTTTTGAGGACCCACAGCTGGCAATCAGTATGCTTACAGATGGACCCGGCACAACCATCGATGTAGATTGCCCTGATTTTCAGGGCGATCAGTTAAGCGCAGATCTCATAATAAAAACCCCGGTAGATCATGAAACGCTAAATGTGGTAATCCCCTGGAGCGAAAACCGCTTTCAGTTCACCTCCAAGCAGCACTGCTTGCCCGTTGAAGGCACGGTCAAGATTGGTAAAAAATCATACAGCACTACCGAAGGTTATGCCTGTCTCGATTTTGGCAGAGGCATCTGGCCTTTCTCCAGCTTCTGGAACTGGGCCGGCGGATCGGGTAAAAGCAGCAGCTATACGATCGGCCTTAACCTTGGCGCCGGCTGGACTGACGGCACAGGTATGAACGAAAACGGTATTGTAATAGACGGCGTTTTAAGTAAAATTAGCGAGGACCTGATTTTTGATTATAGCTCTTCAGCTTTTATGCAGCCCTGGAGTATTCGCACCCCTGCTTCGAAGATGGTTAACCTGACCTTTACCCCCTTCTTCGAGCGGGTTGCCAAGACCAACGCCCTTATTTTACGCTCTGAAGTGCACCAGATGATCGGCCGCTTTTCCGGTACCGTGCAGGATCACAATGGCGATAGCTATCCAGTGGAAGACCTGATCGGCTGGGCTGAGGAACATTACGCCCGCTGGTAAAGGGTTCGCAACAATACCATGGTTAAAGGTTGTTAACCTTTTCAATGTATTTCGGGATCTTAAACTTCGATTTGCTACCGTTGTAGCTCATATAGCGGATCTTACCAAAGATTGGCCGCTCGGGCCAGGCCCGGTCATGAACCCCGCCAATGCTCCAGGCTATGCCGGCGTAGCCGTTTGGATCGCGGCCATCCAGCGAATAGCGGTCGTTTAAGTAAATAGCCGTTTTCATCGCTTCTGTCGGCGAGTTGCTCCATTCCAGGATCTTCTTAGCCCAGTACATGCGCAGGTAGCCGTGCATCTTACCCTTTCTTACCATTTCAATCTGAGCGGCGTTCCATAAATCATCGTGCGTCTGCGCTTTTTCGAACTGTTCCAATGTATATAAGTAATCCCGGCGATCTGCCAGGTGAGCAGCCAATGTTTCTTTCGCCCAGTTCGGGAAAGCTTCCGGTGAATCATAGTGGTTGTTATAGTAGCAAAAGTTATCAGAAAGCTCGCGGCGAACAATCAACTCTTCGAGGAAGTCGGCACCGGGAGGCGAGTTTCCCGCTTTCTTTTTTATTTCATAAGCCAGCCGTTGAGCGCTCAACTGCCCAAAGTGCAGGTATGGCGACAGGTCCGATTGCCCGTCAGCAGTTGGATCATTGCGCAGGTTTGAGTAGTAGGGCAAACGCTGATCAACAAAATCCGCCATCGCTTCCCCGGCAGCTGCTTCACCGGGGACAAAAGCGTCTACCGGAGCAACAATAGTATCTATTTTCAGGTTGTTTACTGCTTCAAGCCAATCCGTAGGCTTATCCGGTAGCGGTGCTTTGTAAGGATGCTTTAGGGGGCGAGGTAAATCAACTAAGTATTCCGGAAGTAATCGGTTAATTTTGGGGCGTATGGTATAAGCAGCATACTCCTGCTTGGGAGAAGTTTCCCAACAGGGCACTATGTTATGGGTATCAACCTCAAAGGCGGCAACACCAATTAAGTTGGCGACCTCCTCTTTCCATCTTCGGTTGATTTTTAGCGGTGAAAAATCGGTAATCAGAGCGCCCGCCTCTACTGCTTTGACGAAAAAAGGGATCTGCTCTTCCGGCTGGCCGCACAGCAACCTGAAAGAAATATTTAAATCCTGCAACCGGCCCTCCACTTCCTTTAATCCTTCCAGCATAAAGCGATAGTGACGCAGGGTAGCATCCAGAAACCGGGGCACGAGACAGAAGGTGACGATCAAGGGCTGCTTTTTATCTAAAGCCTTCGCCTGCGTATAGAGCAACGCCCAGTTATCTGATACCCTCTGATCCCGGCTCATCCAGTAAACAACCGGCCCCTTTCCTTCGGCCTTAGCATTTAGCTGTCTGACCCTGGTAATGTCCACGCCGATCCGCATCCAACTATCCCTTCCTCTATCGAAATTAATCTTTATTCTATCACACCGTTGCTAGCGACCATAAAAACATAATAGCCCTAATCTATTCCCTTTAAATATTTCTCTATTAACTTAAACGACCCAGTGTTATAATTTCAGTGCAGGCAATTATCTATTATATTTCAAGGAGGCGCACTGAGCGATGGAAGAATTAAAAGGAAAATTAGATAAGATGTTTAAGAAAGTCAAGGAAGAAGCTGACGAACTGATGGATAAAGCAGAAGATTCTCTTGACGCAGCTAAAGATAAGGCTGAAGAGCTAAAAGCCAAAGCGGGAGATGCTTTCGCTGAAGCGAAAACAAAATCGGAAGAATATCTGGATAAGGCAGAAGATGCTTTAGAGGATGTAAAAGAAATGGCCGACGAATTAATAGACAAGGCTGAAGTTAAATTTGATGAAGCCAAGAAAGCGGCCCTGAATGCTAAGGAGCAGGCCGAAGCGAAAGCCAAGGAGTTAAGTGAAAAACTAAAAAAAGATGACTGATTATGCTTCGATTAAACGCAGATCTGCTAACTTGATCACAACCATTTTCTCCTCGTGATCAAGCTTCCAGACCGGGTTATAGGCAAGCTTTTGATGGTGGCCGGCCAGTACGCCGGCCATCTTTTCACAGTACAGTTTGTTCCACAGATGATCAAAGCTTTCAACTAAAGGATTTCCCTCTTCAGGGCTTCTGATGGTTAGATCCGCACCAGGGGAAAGTTGCACTAAACCACGTGCTCCGGCAGTACAGAGCAGATGAAAGAAATAGTCGGCCCAGAAATTACCATATTCCAGCGGCGAAAAAGCGATTCCTGCATCACGCATTTTTCGCAGTTCGTCGGCCAGATCTAAGTAGATACTTACCGGCGTCTCAGCCTCTTCATGAGCATATTTCAACCAGAGCTGATCGATAACATTTAACATAAATACCGGCATTTTTTCTTTTAACCGCCGGGTCTCCTGCAAGCAAAGATCTCCGAAGATCTGTCGCAACAATGCCGGCATTGGCAACCTGGTAACATTGATGCTGCGATTCGTAGTAAAATTGTTGATAAGATTAATCTTCTCCGCAGGCTCTGCAACATTGAACCAGAGATCAATCAGGGCAAAGTCATAATAACCATTTTTAGCAGCTGCACTTAGTTCAGCTAAGGATTGAACCGCTTTCCACCGCACATTATCTACCGCACTATTCAAGTAAGCGGCAACACTATCTTCTGCCAGCAACAAAACCTGTGGGTTGCGAGCTGGAATGAACAGTTCTTTTACATCAACGCTTGCATCTTTCATGCCCTCTGTAGTAAAGTGAATTTTGCTAAAATCAGTAAGCAGGTGTTCTCCGCTATGTGGTGTAAAACAATTTGTAAACTTCTGAACCTGCACTCCGACCAGTTTTTCCACAGCCCCGGTAAGCTCATGCGGTGCGGGCTCGCCCCCCTCACCAAATAAGAGACAGTAAGGAACAAGCGGATCGTAGGTCAAGGTTTTCTCGCATGCTTTCTCAACTACATTTGCATATTCTGTAAATTTTCGCTTACAGATGTTAATCAGATCTGCAGGATTTAAATCAGAAAAAGAGATCATCTGTGCGCTATTCATTCTGGTAGCGATCTCACCCGGTAAAAAGTCAAGCAGATCTTTGTTTAAGGAAGTAGTCATAATCAAAATCGTTTCACTATAATCTATATCTCTGGCCATTTTCTGATCATAGACTGCACCTTGGTCAATAATTTGACAGATCAGTTTTAGAACTTTTGGTTCAGCCTGATCAATGTTTTCTAAAATGAGAACGGCTCTCCAATTCTTTTGCACAAATTTATTTAGCGGTCGGGGAACAACTGATTCAAAAACAGCCAGGTCAAGGTGCAAAACTGGGCGGTCTAAGTGTTTAGCCAGTAGGCTTCCCAGGTGGGCTTTACCAACACCATGGGGTCCGTTAAGTAGCAGCGAAAGAGGCGGCAGATTATTATTACTACGGTTTAAGGCCATAATTTCATCATTACAAATATACTCAAATGTTTTTTCCAGGGCCTCATTCTGTCCAAATATATACCCCATTAACTCCCGTTGTAATCCCTGGTAAGGAAAGATAAAACTGTAAGTTGTACTTTTTCTGTCAATAGAGGGAGATACATATTTATTGTGGTACCATTCAGCCAGCTTATCTAGTGCATTATTAAAAGTAAACTTCCGAGTGATTTCCAGATCGGTCCGAACCTTTTGGCTCATGGCGATGGCACAAACCAGATGATAACTGGTTACCAATCCGGGACAGGTTCGATCGGGATAGCCTTCAACCGAAGCCAGCCGTATTGCTGTCTCAATAATCTCAATCCCTTTTGTATCAAAAGGATAGCTGCTAATCTCCCCTGCCCTGATTAATTTCCACTCCCGGTCAGCCCGCAAGTGACGCAAAGTTTCAAGTGATAGATTCAGGCATTGGGTTACGGCAAGACCTGTTTCAGAACCCTCCGCAGCAGCAAGTAGCAGCGAATGAGCATCGATGGCCATATCGCCCCACAGCTCGGATATTTGCCGTGCCTTTTTAATTAGCAGTTTGGCATCCTCAGTATAAATTGCTTCATTAACTGCTGCCCGATAGCCCCAGGAATCGGGCGAAGCCTGATCAAGATGGACAATATCCAGCAGATCGGGCTGCCGGCAAAGCCATATTTTTATCGCAAAATTATCCCGATCCAACATTTCAGAGAAGAGGGGCAGATCCTCTTCAGATACGATAAATATACAATTCAAACTCTTAAATTCTTCAAAAACTCTTTTATGATTAGGAGCTTTGCCTTCCGCCACCAATCGCAGGTAAGCTATTATATGATCAAATACACAAATTAGAAGCGGGTTATCCTCAAATTGTCCAAGTAAATTATAAATGCGGCCCAGCAGAATCTGGTCAAGCTCGGTCATGCTATCAGCCGCCAGATCTGTCCAGGTGAAATTAATGCAAGGATCAACGTTTCGGACCAGAAGAGATGTGTTATCAATAACCTCGTGAGCCGAATAACCATCTTTTTCAATCAGCACCACAAAACCTTCGTAAATACCAAACAGGTCATCAACTTCACCATCATAAAAATCACTCAAAATATATTCCCGCAGCACTTTTACCGCCGGATCGGAATAGAGCCTGATAATTTTACCGGCACTAACCAAGGCTTGCTCTTTACAGTTTTTTTTACTCTGACTTGAATATCTTTTCATGCTGTTTGCATTCTGCTTCAGCACCAGATAATCCTTTTGGGCATTTATTAACATAGTGCCTTGCAGTGATCATTTATGAAGGGAACAAATATTAAATGAATATTCTCACCTTAGTCTGATTTATGTTATGATCAGCACAGGCAAAATATACTCAAATGAAAGGTTAAGCTGATGACAAGCAGCTTCTCGTAAGGAAAGCCTGTACCCTGGTTACCAGAACCGGTAGGCGAACCAGCCGAGTAATTGTACTAATACTTGCCTGGTAGGGCTTCTGGGTTATGCTGATGAATATCAGTAACAGCGGCCTCTATTATTTACTTCGAGAGATTAGCTCAGAGCATTATTATTACCTTATCGATACCGATCTAGGCGATTTCCTTCGAATCTGACCACTATTTTTAAACACTTTGAAGAAATAGGAGCGCACAAACGCCTACCCTTTAATAAAAAGATACAGTGAACCGATCTTTAAAAAAGGAGCGACGATCAAAGATGAGCGAGTATCAGGAAATTGACAGTTGTCTGAGAACCAGGAACGGTCACCTTTACATTGAGGAATGTGACACTGTAGAGCTGGTTAAGAAGTTTGGCACTCCGCTTTTTGTCTTTTCCGAAAAACAGCTCCGCCAAAATGTTCGTGAATTCAAAGCGGCATTCTCACAACACTGGCCGGACGGCCAAGTCGAAGTCCTGCCGGCGATCAAGGCAAATTGGATTTTAGCAATCAGGAAGATCTTAAGCCAGGAAGGGGCCGGGGCAGATATTTATTCTCCCGGAGAACTGCATGCCGCTCTGGAATCGGATGTGGACCGCGAAATGATCTCGGTAAACGGTGGCGGCAAAGAGGAAGACCTAATCGAAAAATGTATTAACGAAGGAGTGCGCATCACCGTTGAAGACCTCGAAGAACCGGCGCTGATTAACCGGGTTGCCGGTAGATTGGGCAAGAAGGCTAAGATTCGTTTTCGGGTAAAGCCAAACTTTCCCGATCTTTACAAACCGACTGATTTTGCCCCGGAAAAAGTATCAATAGATGTTGGGATACAGGTCTATAAGTCGGGGATCCCGGCTCAGTACCTGGCCGAGCTCGGAAAAGAAGTTATGGCCATGCCTAATATCGAACTGACCGGGCTCCACTTCCACGCCGGACGCCATCATGCCAGTTTATGGTACTGGCAGGGTTTAATGAAATCCTACGCCGCTTTGATCGCTGATCTGGCCAAAGCCTGGGGCAACTGGCGCCCAAAAGAAATAGATATTGGCGGCGGTTACGCTATCTATCGCGACCCTCACAATAAGCTGGGTTTGCGTAAAGATGTGATCGAGACCTGGCTAAGCTGGCCTCTTTTGCAACTACTGCGCCTCCTGAAACCAACCCCCCGCTATAAGTTGCTCGGTAAAATCTTTCACTCCTTTACCAAGGAGCCAAACAGAAAGATGGCTCCCTCTATTGAACAATACGCCGAGGCGGCAGCCGGAACCCTGCACCGCGAGCTGAACCGCCTTGGTTTTGACACGAGCGGTATCACCCTGCAGATTGAACCAGGCCGTTGTCTCTACGGCAACACCGGAATCCACCTGACCAGGGTAAAGAAGTTTAAGCGTCAGACCGAACCGATGCCCTGGAGTTGGGTTTTAACCGATTCATCTTATTTTTTTATGGCCGGCGGAGTATACGAATACCAGTTTAATCACTTTATTTTCGCCAACCGCACCGATGATCCGCCGACCGTTTTTGCTGATATTGTCGGCCATTCCTGTTACGGGGACCGGATGCTGCCCCAGGTGCTGGTCCCTGAGGTCAAAGAAGGTGATCTCTTAGCCCTGCTCGATATGGGCGCCTACCAGGAGGTATCGGCCAGTAATTTTAACGCTCTGCCAAGACCGGCGACCGTTCTGGTCAACGGCAATGAAGCCGAGATCATCAGGCGATCAGAAACAATCGCTGAGGTCTTCGCCAGGGATATTATTCCTGAAAGGCTAAAGGGGAACCCCCTGTCAGTATAATGATGATCAAGACCACGGGAGGCGAAGCTGTTGCTTAATTTTATTGATCTGCGCATTGTCGCCGCCGCCCAGCTGATCATGGCTGCGGGCACTATTCACTTTTGGATCACCTGGTTCAGAAAAGAACACCATGAACCCTGGTTGCCCGCTGGTTATGTGGAGCACGAGCGAGTCTTTGTCTACCCCGATGTCGTAATGTCAGCGCTAATGATCACATCAGCCGTTCTTCTTCTAATGGGCAACCCGCTGGGCGAAAAACTGGCTTTAGTTTGCGGTGGGATGGTCCTCTTTCTCACCATTATTGATATTGCTTACTTTGCACAGCATAGGCTGTTTGCCAAGGAACGGGGCGGGAAAGAAAACCTCGGCCTGGTGATTCCAATGATCATGATGAGCCTGCTGCTAATAGTGCGTTTTATCTGGTAATGGCTTTATTTATGCAACGATTCTTAAGCTAAACTACCGCTAATTTGGATCTTGTTAATGGACCAGAGTTGTTCGCCGCCCATTTTTTAAAGAACCAATACTGGCAGCAGTAACAGCGTCGCTTAAGATCTATTAACTACCTGGATTTCTGCCAAAACAGAAGCTTTTCATCTGGATCTGCACGCCATTAAATTTGAAACTGCTCGCCGGCAAACGTTGTGAATTAAAAACCAATTATTCAAAGAACATAAACAATTTATCCAACCCTTAAACTTTGGCAGGAAATATGCTCAAAATAAAGAATTAATAAGACTAACTCTGTTTATATGCCTCGGGAGGATAATAATCTGATGAGCTCTGTTGAAGAAAAACGGCAGCAATATTTAGAGTTCTGGGCAGCTCGCGACACAGAACTGTTGGCGCACCGGGAAGAAGCCTACATGGTAGGTGGGCAGAAACAGATCGATCGCCTGGCCGCACAGGGCAAGATGACGGTCAGACAATTGATTAATCGCCTGATCGATCCGGGTTCGGAGTTATTTGAGCTGGGGCTGGATGCCGGTTATAATATCGGCTACCCTGAACAGCCTCACATCCCGGGAGGAGGTCTGGTAACTGGTGTCGGCCAGGTACAGGGCAAAGACTGTATGATTTTTGGCAATGAAAGCAGAATGTCAGCCGGCACTTATTTTCCGATCACCCTCAAAAAGCATATACGTGCCCAACGCATTGCCGAAGAGTGCAACCTAACCTGCATCTACATTGCCGATTCCGGCGGTATTTTTTTACCTCTCCAGCTTCACACTTTCGCCGATGAGGGCATGTTTGGCTCCATGTTCTACAACATGACCCGCATGTCGGCAAAGGGTATTAAACAATACACTTTGAGCACCGGAGGCAACACTGCAGGAGGCGCCTATATTGTTTACCTGGCCTGCCAGTCGATCATGATTGATAAGCTGGCTTTCGCTTTCCTGGCCGGTCCGCCGATGGTTAAAGCGGCAATCAGCGAGGATGTAAGCGCCGAAGACTTAGGCGGGGCTTATGTTCACACCCAGTATTCCGGCGGCTGTGACCATTTTGTAGAAACCCAGGAAGAGGGGATTGATCGTTTAAAAGAAATGATCGCCTTCGACCCCCCGCAGAGTTTTCATCATCACCGCTGTGAAAGCTGGCTGGAACCTCGCTCTGACGCCGATGAACTAATGAGTTGCATGCCGGAGGACCCATACCGACACATCAATATCCACGATGTGCTGAAATGCATCGCTGACGATAGCTACTTCCAGGAATATAAGGCCAGCTATGCTCCCGGCCGTGGAGACACTTTAATTTGTGGCAAAATATGGCTAAAAGGAATGCCAATCGGTATCATTGCTGCCAATAAAAGCGGAATAATCTATCACGAAGCCGCACGCAAAGCCTCAGAATGGGTGGTCCGCTGTGGTTATGATAAAACTCCTCTCCTTTATATCCAGAATTCACCTGGCTATATGGTAGGGAAAGAAGAGGAGCGAAGCGGCATCGGGAAGTATGGGGCCGACATGGTACGGGCCTGCGCCTGTGTCGAAGTACCGAAGATCCAGTGGGTCATTGGGCCAGACCACGGCGCAGCCAACTACGGGATGTGCGGCCGGGCTTACCGCCCACGTTTTATATTCCATACCATGCGGGCGCGGACCACCGTAATGTCCGGTAAAACCGCGGCCTTTATTCTGGAATCGCTGGAGAGAAAAAATAAAGAAAAAATGGGTGAAAAGATCGACGAGGATAAGATGCATGAATTTAGAGAGGAAATCATCAACCGTTATGAACGGGAAGGGCATCCCTACTTTACCGGTTCCCTACTTTACCATGACGGAATCATTACCTGGGCTGAATCCCGCGATAAGCTGGCCAGAGCATTTGAGCTTTCGCTGAAAAAACCGATCCCAGAATCCAATTTCGGCAATTTTAAATTTTAGAGAAAGAGGATTAATTCAGCCCGGCAACCCGGGACCAGAGCAGAGCAGCTATTGCTACTTTAAACCCAAGGAGGTTGAATAGATGGACAAATTTTCTATGAATTTCCCCAAGAAAGTTAGGATTGGCGATATTACCGTTCGGGACGGTTTTCAGCATGAAGAAAAATTTATTTCCACCGATGCCAA
>VGTO01000067.1 GCA_016874655.1 Bacillota bacterium
AAGTTTCTGGTGGGTATCGCGGAGGGGCCCCACCCGTTCCCTTCTCGAACACGGAAGTTAAGCCCTCCAGCGCCGATGGTACTCGGGGCGCGAGCCCCCGGGAGAGTAGGTCCCCGCCAGGAAATATTTTATAAATCAAGGCCTCCCTAAGATATGGGAGGCCTTGTGCTGTACACGACCTGTACTGAAACTGGTGACTTGTTTTTTTGTTGTTTATCCAGGAATAGGGACTCGAACAAAGACTATTAAAACTATAGGAAACATGATATAATCTTCCCATGTTTAACTTGTTTAGTTATTTAGCTGTTAATAAAATGAGAGGTGAATTAAATGAAACATCTGTTTCTAATCGTCATGATAGCAATGATGCTTGTTGCCGCCGGTTGTGGCGGCGAGACTGTTTTGCCTGAAACCCCGGAAGAGGCTCCGGAAGAAGCAGGCAGCCCGGAAGAAACGCCGGTGGTAGAGAGTCCTTCCGGCCCCCTGATGGGAAAAGTTGATGCCGCCCTTAGTGTGGATGGAACGAATAGCGGTTATCCTGCTGAAGCCCTTGAGGTCGCCGGAGCAACGATCTATCTGGCCCATGACGGGAACAACTTATATGTATATATGGAAGCTGAAGTTGAAGGATATCTTGCTGTGGGTTTGAACAACCAGGGAGTAATGAACGGAGCTAACATGATCTTTGGCTATCTGGACGGAACAACCCCGGCTTTTAGGAATGATTTGGGCAAGGCGCGCACACACGACGAAGTGGCCGTTCCGGCAGTAATTGATTTCTTTATGAGCCGTTCTGGCGGAAAAACCGTGATGGAGTTCTCTTATCCGCTAACTTTTTCCGCCGGTCAGGGCTACAACCTGGAGCAGCTTAAGCCCGGTGAAACCTATTCCTTAATTGTGGCCACTCATCGAAGCTCGGATGAAGTCACAACCACCCATACCGGCAGGGGAAGTATCGAATTCGTGGTAGAGCCATAATCATGTTTTTCAGTTAATCCAGGCTTAATAATCAGGCGCCCTCTAATCAGAGGGCGCCTGATGTTATTAAGCTTATTAGATGAACCTTTTAAAAAATCTGTCTGCCTACTCAGGCAGGTCCAGCTTCGGGATTTTACGCCAATGGTATAGATAAACCGGCAAGGCTACTGCGATAAAGGCGATGCCGCGTACCAGATCGCGGAGTAGCCTGCGACTTATGTTCTCATTACTAATCGTTTCAAACCTTTCCCTTTCCTGTTCCACAAATTCAGGGCCAAACTTCTCTTCCCACTGAATCAGGTCGGGGTTCGGGTCCATCACGGTATAAGGGTTGTATTCTTCGTTTATCGGAGTAACATAAGCAATAGCGGTCTGGGTTATTGTTACCGCTCCGATAATGATCAAGATCAGGGAAACAAAGCTGACCAGGTAGAAATAAACGTGCTCTAAATCCCAGTTAATTCTCATTATTAACGCCTCGCTTTCTACTTTCCGGTTTAACCTGTTTCCAGTGATAAATGTAAAAAGGTATGGCGATAATCATCAGGGCAATTGAATTGAGCAGGCTGCGTTTAGTATAGCCCTGAAAGTAAAGATCAGTTTTCTCCTGTTCGGCCCTTCTCTTTTCCAGCTCCTCCAGAGAAGGCGGTTCAAAGACCGGTTGGGCCGGCTCCCCTTTGTATTCCGGATAGTAGACGTAAATCAGCGGCACATTTGGTTTGTCAGGCAGGGCTAGCTGCATGCCACTATTGATGGCGGCAATCGTTCCACCGACAAAGAGGAAAAGAGTGACCAGGCAAACCAGGTAAAAATAAAGGTTTTTTATGCTCCAGTTCTTGGCCATCATTATTCATCTCCCTTCTGGGTCAAATAAATGCAGTTTCTACATCAATCTATAATCCTTTTCCACCTAAAAAGCAAGCTCAGTCGATAGGGATTGAAAATAAAACAACGCGACCCTAAAGGTCGGCCAGATAGGCTTGGTGCAAATTGTTAAGGGTCTGCTCCGCCTCTATGCGAAACTGACTGTAAGCGCAGATTAAAGCTTTAGCCCGGGCAGTCAGCATAGAATAGCCGCCACCGGCTCCGCCGGTTTGCTTTTCCAGCAGGGGGAAACCCAACTTCTTTTCGATGATCCTGAGCAGGCGCCAGGCTTGACTGTAAGACATCTTAATTTCTGCGACGGCCTGCCTCAGAGAGCCCGTTCGCTCTACCCTGGTTAAAATATCCCAGGGTCCGTCCCCAAAAATTTTAATGCCCCCCTGCTCGATCCAAATTTTTGCTTTAACTTGGGCCATGATCTGCTCACCCCATAATACTGACTAGATTTTTTGGGCTAGGCCAGGTGCCGTTGCTTTTTTGCCGCCCTTTGTTAATATTCCGGCATACGCTATAATATAGGAGGAGGTCGTGATGAAAAATATTCTGCTGTTGTACTTTTCAGGGACCGGGATCACCAGCCATTACGCTTCGCTAATCTGTGCCGGTTTTGAGAAGCGTGGCTATAAATGCGACCTGCGTGATCTCGAAGAACTGGCTGATCTGCCAACACTCTGGCAAAAAAAGCCGGTTGCGTTAAACTATACAATTAATGCAGAAGTGAAACGTCCTTTAAGTAATTATCCCTGGCCGTACCATGACTTAAAGCGGGCGCTGCGCTCAGCATGGGCAAATCCCCTTTTCAGCGGTTTCAGCAGGGACTGGGACAAGTATGACCTGATCGGTTTCGGCTCGCCTGTCTATGCTTTTCGCCCTGCCCCGGTAATGATCCGTTTTTTACTTGATCTGCCGGTTTTTAATCGTCCGATCCGCTCCTTCTCGTTTGCCACTCATGATGGAGCCCAGGGTGATTACGAGGTTTTTATGAAGGAGATCCTCGGTAGCAAAGGCTTCAACTTTGTTGGCCATTTGGATCAGTCATTTATTTATTCAGCTTCAGTAGTTATGCGTAGCACCTTCAACCATCTAAGTGCAGGTCGCCTGCTGCAGAAGAAAAGCCGGCAGGCAGCTGAAAAAATAAATTTATTCTTAGATTATCTCGAATCGCTTGATTCAGATCGTAGCTACATTTATCCCGGACCGGGTCCATTAAGCAAGCTGGTCGGTCTGCCTTACCGTCTGGTTTATTCTTATGGCATCGATCTGATCCTGAACCACTTCCTTTTTGGCTACGGTATCAATAAAGATAATTGTATTCTCTGCATGACCTGTGTCAACCAGTGCCCGCAGGGTTTGATCGAGTTAGACGATGACGGCTACCCAATCCGTCTCTACCACTGTATGTACTGTCTGCGTTGTCTGAATTGGTGCCCGACTAATGCTCTTTATTTTTCTCCTGCTACCAAAGACAAGGCGCGCTTTTCCGGTCTTGAAGTGCTGGAGGAATCTGTCAAACGGCATGCTCGGGATTATAAACCTCACCACAGCTAGTGATTATTTAATAATTTGAGTCTCCAGTGTTTCCAGCGCTTCTTCCAGTAATAAATCCAGATCTAAATTTTGTTCAAACCTTTCTATTACCGCCAGTTTAGGCTTGGTAACTGGACTGGCCGGCACAAAGATGGTGCAGCAATCCTCATACGGTAGAATAGATGTTTCATAGGTATCAATTTTTTCAGCAATAGCGGTAATTTCCAGTTTATCAAAGCTGATCAGGGGTCTTAAGATCAACATCCTTGTTGCCTTACTGATTACATCGATACTATCCAGAGTCTGGCTCGCCACCTGGCCTAAGTTTTCACCGGTCACTAAAACCTTTAGCTTGCGCAGTTCACATAGCTTTTCAGCCAGGCGCAGCATCATCCGTCGGAGCAGGATAACACTTAAATCTGCGGGGCAGTTCTTCCGCAAGGCCTCCTGGATTTTTGTTACACTAACTTCGTGCAAAGGTATATTGTGGCCGTAAAGCATCAGTTTACGGCAGAGGTCGACCACTTTCTCCTGTGAGCGCTTGCTGGTAAGAGGAAAGCTATGGAAATGAACAGCCTCAAAGCTCAAACCCCTTTTCATGGCCAGCCAGCCGGCAACCGGACTGTCAATGCCCCCGGAAAGAAGTAACAAAGCGCGTCCGCTGCTGCCAACCGGCAGTCCGCCTGGACCGGGAATTCGTTCTAAGTAAAGATAAGTATTCTGATAGCCGATCTCAACTTCGAGAATAGATGAAGGGTCGTCAAGCTGAACGGTGAGATCCGGGTAGCATTGCAACAGGTGGGCGCCCAGAATCTGGTTCAGCTCCGGTGAGTTGTAGGGATAATCTTTATTGGACCGGCGGGCCATGATTTTAAATGTTTTATTACCAGATGGTAGCTCTTTCACGATAGCGGCGGCAGCCGCTTTAATCGCTTCAATATCATGCACTGTTTCATAAACCGGGCTGAAGGACACCAGGCCAAAAATCCGGCCAAGGCGCATTGTTACCTTCTGCAGTGCTGCGTCTGGGCAGTGCACGCTAAAGCGGCCACGATGCCTGATGATGGTTGCGTCCAGATTCTGCAATGCCCCCTTCAGGTTGCGTTGCAGTTGTTGCTCAAACTGGCCGCGGTTCCTGCCTTTTAGAGCAATCTCCCCGTAGCGAACCAGAATAGTGGACATCAGCTAACCTTCTTCCTCTTAATTATTGGTTAATGAGCGATTTTAAATGTCTGATGGTGTCAGCTGTTTCATGTGCAGCTAAAGTCACTTCTGCTAAACTGTTTAATGCAGAAAAACTAAAGCGCAGCGAGCTGGCCGGCAAATCATCTTGCAGGCCAATAGCATTAAGAACGTGGCTCGGCTTAGGATGACGGGAGTGGCAGGCTGAACCGGCGGAAACATAGATTTTTTTCTCTTCCAGGCTATGCAGCAGTAATTCGGCTTTAAACCCTGGAAAAGCAAGGTTGAGGATATGTGGGGCAGCGTTATCAGGATTAGGTCCATTAATTACAAAGGTGATGCCTTGCTTTTCGATTTCCCTGAGAAAAGCTGTCTTCAAAGACATCATCTTCGCAGTTTTATCGCGCTGGTCGTTTTCTGAAAGCTGTGCGGCTAGGCCAAAGCCGGCGATGGCTGCGGTATTTTCGGTGCCAGAGCGCATACCCAACTCCTGTCCACCGCCATGAAACAGTGGATCCATCAGTGTCCCTTTCCTGATCCAGAGGCAGCCGGCTCCCTTCGGACCATGAATCTTGTGGCTGCTGCAGCTGATCAAATCAGCCTGCCACCCTAAAGGATCTACCGGTAGCTTGGTAAAGGATTGAACTGCGTCTAGATGAAAAAGGGTGCGCGGATTTTTTATTTTGATTAGCGGGCCTATGGCAGCCAGCGGCAGTACTGAGCCGATCTCATTATTAACGTGCATGATGCTGACCAGTGTTGTTGCTGAAGTGATTTCACATTGCAGCATTTCTAAGTCGATCAGGCCATCTTGATTGACGGGAAGATAGGAGACTGTAAAGCCTTCTCGCTCCAGGTAGCGGAAACAATTCAAGACCGAAGGGTGCTCAAAGACAGTAGTAATCAAATGACTGCCGCGTTTTCGGTTGCGTCGTGCGGAGCCGCAGATGGCCAGGTTGTTGGCTTCAGTTCCACCGGAGGTAAACACGATTTCCTGATCGCTTACCGCTAAAACGCGTGCAACCTGACGCCTTGCTGTGTCAATTACCTTTTCAGCAGCGATTCCTTTTTCGTGCATCGCCGAAGGGTTGCCAAAAACTTGCTCCTGCACCCGGTTCATTAAGTCAATGACTTCGGAGTAAAGAGGCGTTGTTGCGCTGTTATCAAGATATATTTCCTTCACAAGCTGGCCCTCCAATAAACGACTGTAACCCTATCTCCCCTGGGAGAAGCACTAGCAAGCCCACCTGGATGGGAGCACCAAATACTCCCTCCCCCTTGAGGGGGGAGGGTCGGGGTGGGGGTGAATAATATCCATAATCACATATAAGTTACAATCCTGCTATAAATGAAAAGACCCGGGTTGCCCCGGGCTTTTCGACCTGTTCAAAATTAGACTGAGACAACTTCCTTTACTGCAGCGACTTCCTGCTTCAGGACTCTTTCAATACCCTGTTTTAGGGTTATCTGAGACATGGGGCAGCCACCGCAGGCACCTGTTAGCTTAACCTTAACGATGCCGTCATCGCCAACTTCAACCAGTTCAACATCGCCTCCATCCCTTTGCAGGGCCGGGCGGATTTTGTCCAAAGCCTTTTCAACCTGTTCTTTCATCTCTATTACGCCTCCTTTTGTCATTCTATGCTCAAAATAATCTTTCCTACCAGCATTATAGCATATTAGATTGAATGGTTGGCTCTATTTGTTGACAGGGGTTCATTAATCGCTGATAATGGCCATGAACCGGTTTGTATGATGATGGGCAAAGTGTCTGCAGCATTTATGTAGTTCAAAACAAATACCTTTAAATCACTCGGGAGGCTGTTTATATGGCAGATCAAAAAGTTTACGACATGCTGATTATTGGCGGGGGCCCCGCTGGTGCGGCCGCGGCTCTTTACGGGGCAAGGGCCGGACTCTCAGTGTTAGTCATCGAAAGAATGATGCTTGGCGGCGAAATTACCTCCACCGCCTGGTTTGACAATTACCCCGGTTTTCCAGATGGGGTTGGCGGCCCGGAATTTGGCGCCCTGCTCGAAAAACAGCTGGCCAATTTAGAGGTGCCGGTGCATTACGGCGACATCGAAAAGGTTGAATTGCAGGGCGAACAGAAGAAGGTATTCTGCTCAAACGGTGAATTTGAAGGTAAAACGGTGCTGATTGCTACTGGAACCTTGCCCAACCTGCTGGGTGTAGATGGTGAACTTGAGCTGCGTGGCCGGGGTGTATCATACTGTGCAACCTGCGATGCTGCTTTTTTTCGCGGTAAAAAGATTGTGGTAGTCGGCGGAGGCGACGCAGCCCTGGAGGAAACCGTTTTTTTATCCCGTTTCGCTGAAAAAATCTTCCTGATACACCGTCGCGATAAATTCCGCGGCTGCAGTTGGCTGCAGGACAAAGTGCAAAAGCTGCCAATGGTCGAGGTCCTCTGGAATACTACGGTCAGCCGGATTGTCGGCGACAATAAAGTCGTTTCTCTGCAGATTGTTCAGGATGGCAAAGAGCGCACGCTAGCAGTTGACGGCATTTTTATCTACACCGGACGACAGCCAAACGCTCCATTTTTAGAAGGGATTGAGCTGGAGCGCAATGAGCGAGGCTACATCCTGGCTAATGAAAAAATGGAGACCTCGATTAAGGGCGTTTTCGCTGCCGGTGATGTGCGCCAGAAATTTTTACGCCAGGTAATCACGGCGGCTGCAGACGGGGCAATCGCTGCAACAGCTGCCTCTCAATACCTTTATACTTACTAGTATCTTTATTCTTTGGCCACCCTCCTTTGCTTATATCTGCGAAATCAATATTTTAAGAGACAACGAGTCGGACAGCTATAAAGTCAGTTTCCCTACCCTATCTTGATCCAAGGAGGGGGCATAGCCCCGGCTTAATTTTTTCTTGCCAATTTCACTAAAATATGAGATATTAGTGTCAAAGGTCAGAGAAGGTCAAATAATGGATTACGGGGAGAACAGATGCCTAACCTCACCGATTATATAGAGGATTACTTAAAAAAGCTACTCGCACTAAGTTCGAGTCAATATATTGAAATTAAACGCCGGGAGCTGGCCGGCAAGTTCTCCTGTGTGCCTTCACAGATCAATTATGTGCTGGAGCGCCGTTTTCCCCTGGAGCGCGGTTATCTTGTTCAGAGTCGTCGTGGCGGTGGAGGGTGTATCAGGATCTACCGTATTGAAACATTGCGCAATGGCTCATGGCGTGATTTGATTGATAGTCTTGACCGTTTAAGTTTTGACCTGGGACGGGCCAGGCAGCTAGTGAAGCGGATGGTTGAGGATAAAATTATATCCAGGCGTGAAGCGGCAATTCTTGATCAGTTGCTGCGGGAGGATTTGTATCTGCTAACAAGTTTAAACTCTGAAGAGCTGCGTCTGCTGCTGCGTGAGCTTTTTGTCAACGCTCTGCAGGAACTGCTGAAAATTGAGTATTAGTTACAGACTGCTTATAGTTGATGGTCATAGAAGGTCAGAGGTGAAAATGTGTGTTCTGTGAGGAATGTCGCCAAAAAGAAGCAACAATTCATATCGTGAAGCAGATGGATGGCAAACAGACTGAAATGAATTTGTGCGAACAGTGTGCCCGGAAAAAAGAGGAGCTGGAAGTCTCATTCGAGCCCCAGTTCTCTTTACATAAGCTTTTTGCCAGCATGCTCAACCAGAGCCTGCATGACAGCCGCCGGGCTCAGCAGGCCGTCGATACCCAGTGTCCTTCTTGTGGTCTTACTTTCAGCCAGTTCAGCCAGATCGGCAGGCTTGGTTGTAGCGACTGTTTCAAAGCTTTTGAAGAGCAGTTAAAACCGCTGCTGCGGCGGATCCATGCCGGCTGCGCCCACACCGGTAAAGTGCCCCTGAAGATCCGGGGCCGTGTGAAAGCAGTGCGTGAAATTGACCAACTTAAAGAAGAGATTCAGGTCAAGATTAACACCGAAGAATTTGAAAAAGCAGCAGTCCTGCGGGACCGGATCAGGGCTCTGGAAGAAGACATCCAACAGGTAGAAGCAGACGGGGGAGAAAAGAATTGAAACAGGTTCAGTTTACCATGAGCCGCTGGATGCAGGACAGCGGTCCGGAGAGTGAAATAGCAATCAGTACCAGGGTGCGAGCAGCCCGTAATATGAAGGGTTTTACTTTTCCCTGCCTGGCAGCTGATCATGAAACAGAAGCAGTCATCAGCAAGGTTAGTTCTGTTGCGGCCGGCATTAAAGAGTTTTCCCACTTCAATTATTGGCCAATAGATACCCTGACTGAGCTGGAGAAAAATGCCCTGGTTGAGAAACACCTGATCAGCCCACTCCTGGCATCTGAATCGAAGCACGGGGCACTACTTTTACGCAGTGACGAAGCGCTCAGTATCATGATCAATGAAGAGGACCATTTACGAATCCAGGCTATCCTGCCGGGTTTACAGCTCGAGGAAGCCTGGAGTGAAGCAAGTTGCTATGACGACCTGCTTGAAAATGAACTTGACTTTGCCTTTGACGATCACTGTGGTTACCTGACAGCCTGCCCGACAAATATCGGAACGGGCCTCAGGGCTTCAGTAATGCTTCACCTGCCGGCGTTGATTATGACCAGGCAGATTAACCGCCTGCTGGGAGCTCTTTCACAGGTAGGTTTGGCGGTGCGTGGCCTTTACGGCGAAGGCACCGAGATAATCGGCAACCTGGTCCAGGTTTCAAACCAGGTTACCTTAGGCCATAGTGAAGAGGAAATCATCAGCAATCTTTTCGGTATTATCCGCCAGGTTATCGAACAGGAACAAAGCGCCAGGCAGATGCTGCTCGACAAACAGCGTGCCGGCCTGGCTGATAAAGCCTGGCGAGCCCTGGGCCTATTAAAGAATGCCCAGTTGATTAGCTCGCAGGAGGCCATTCAGCTTCTCTCCGATTTGAGGCTGGGTTATGATCTTGGCCTGATCAAAGGGATTAACCATCAGCTGCTGAATGAACTGCTGGTTTTAATCAGGCCTGCCTGTTTACAACTACTGGCCGGGCGGGAACTGAGCGAAAGCGAGCGCGACATTGAACGACCGGTTCAGATCAAAAAAGCGCTGGAAAGACATGACGATTTAGACTAACTAAACTGATTACAACGAGAATGGGGTGAATAATTATGTTTATGTTTGGCAGATTTACAGAAAGAGCGCAGCAGGTTCTGGTTCTGGCCCAGGAAGAAGCAAAGCGTCTCAATCATAATTTTATCGGGACCGAACATCTGCTGTTGGGTTTAGTGCGTGAAGGGTCAGGGATCGCTTCACGGGCTCTGCAGGGGATGGCGGTTGATTTAAGTAGGGTTCGGGCCGAGGTAGAGCGGATTACACCCAAGGGTGAAAAAATAATACAGCAGGGAATCAGCTATACCCCCCGCGCCAAGCGGGTAGTGGAGCTGGCTATTGAAGAGAGCCAGAACTTAGGCCACAACTATGTTGGCACCGAACACCTGATGCTTGGTTTAGTTCGCGAAGGTGAAGGAATTGCTGCCCAGGTTTTATTGAACATGGGTATCGACCTGAAGCGTGCTCGCAAGGAGGTTATTCACCTGCTTGGCGGCGAAGAGGGAGCGGCCAGGACAGCCGAAGGCGAAAAAGCCGGCCCGCAAACCCCAACGGTAGATGCTTTTGGACGTGATCTTACCAGGTTGGCTAAAGAAGGCAAGTTAGATCCGGTAATCGGCCGCGACTTAGAGATCGAGAGGGTCATCCAGATCTTAAGCCGTCGCACGAAAAACAACCCTTGCCTGATCGGCGAACCAGGCGTGGGCAAGACAGCGATTGCCGAAGGGTTAGCCCAACGCATTGTCGACGGCCAGGTGCCTGAGATTTTGCGCGATAAGCGCCTGGTTACTATTGAGTTAGCTGCTGTGGTCGCCGGCACCAAATACCGCGGCGAATTTGAGGAGCGGCTGCGCAAGCTGATGACCGAACTGCGCCAGGCCGGTAACGTGATGGTTTTTATCGACGAGCTGCACACCCTGATTGGGGCCGGCGCCGCCGAAGGGGCCATTGATGCATCCAACATCCTGAAGCCCGCCCTGGCCCGCGGTGAGCTTCAGTGCATCGGTGCAACCACGATGGATGAATATCGCAAACATATCGAAAAAGACCCAGCCCTGGAGCGCCGTTTTCAGCCGATAACAGTCGGGGAGCCAACCGTAGAAGAGAGCATGGAAATCCTTAAAGGACTGCGCGACCGTTACGAAGCGCACCACAAGGTTAAAATAACCGATGAGGCACTCGAGGCAGCGGTCAGGCTGGGCGACCGTTATATAGCGGACCGTTTTATGCCCGATAAGGCGATCGACTTAATTGATGAGGCCGCCTCAAGGGT
>VGTO01000068.1 GCA_016874655.1 Bacillota bacterium
CCTGAGGGGTTTATCCGAAGGGTGCTGGAGTTACAGGCTGCAGGCCTTACCGGAAAGATAACTGAAATCTGGCCGGATCTGTCCGATGACTCCGGTTGGCTCGGTGGCCGGGGAGAATCCTGGGAGCGCGGGCCCTACTATTTAGACGGGCTCATCCCCCTGGCCTACCTGTTAGAGGATCAGGCCCTGATCAGGAGGGTCATTAATTGGATAGATGCCATTATTGCAAGCCAGCAGGAATCAGGCTTTTTCGGGCCGCCCTGGAATACCGATTGGTGGCCGCGGGCAGTTGTGTTAAAAGCTTTTGTAATCTATTTCCGGGCTACTGGCGATCCCCGGATTATTCCCTTCATGCAAAAATACTTACATTTTCAATTGGCACAAATAGACCGGCAACCCCCTCATTTTTGGGCGGCAGCCCGGGCTCTTGAAGCGGCTGAAGCGATGGAGCTGGTTTTTCATGAAACAGGCGATCCCCAGGTGGCCCGGTTAGCTGAGAAACTTAACAGCTATATGTTTGATTGGCCCGGCCTTTTTGAAGAATGGCCGTACTGCAAGCCGACAGGCGCTTACCTGAATCGAACCCTCTTTAATTTGGCAAAGGTATTCCTGTCACCACTGGATAAACTGGCCAAAAAGAATCGTAAAATTAAGGAACCTGACCCTGCGGAAAAAATCCTCGCTTTTAATCGCAGCAAGCTCGTAAAAACCTACAGCTTTACCCATGGCGTGAATATTGCCATGGCTATAAAATATCCTGTGACCTTTGGGTTGCTCAGTGGGCAGGATAAGGATTTTGATTTGCCCCTGAAAGCTTATGAGCAGCTGATGGCCTGTCATGGAACAGCCACCGGCCTTTTCAGCGCGGACGAACACTTAAACGGCAACGATCCCACAGCTGGTATTGAGCTTTGTGTGGTAGTGGAGATGCTCTATACGCTGGCAGAACTCTTGTCAATAACCGGAGATCCACGTTACGCTGATTTGCTTGAACTGATCGCCTTCAATGCTCTGCCGGCAACCTTTACCTCCGACATCTGCTGCCACCAGTACCTGCAACAGGTGAACCAGGTGGCGGCCGACAAGCGTCGCCGGAAATACTATGATGCCAATAGCGAATCTAATATTTACGGGCTTGAACCCAATTACGGCTGCTGCACGGCCAACCTGCACCAGGGTTTTCCGAAACTGACGCTGAGCAGTTGTATGAGGACTGAAGCAGGGCTGGCCTTCATGGTTTACCTGCCCGGCCAGGTGTCAGTGGAGATGCCAGGTGGCAAATCTTTTACCATCAGGCAGCTTTCTGAATACCCTTTTGTGGATCAGCTTTTATTTGAGGTAGTGGAGGCTGAAGATATTGACCTCCAACTTTTGTTCCGGGTGCCTGAACTAACTACCGGAAAGCTTATTTACAATGGTAAACCGCTTTGCAGCAGCGGCCCCGGTCTGATAGAACTGCAAAGAAAATTCAACCGGGGTGATCAGATTGAACTGGCGCTTGAGTCGCCGCTACGGACCGTTATTAACCCGGATCGGAGTATCAGCATCAGGAAAGGATCCCTGCTGCTGGCCTTAAAAATTGACGAAGAGTTAAAAATTTTGAAAGGGAAAGAACCGTTCAATTACCGCCAGTTTCTGCCCCGCTCATCCTGGAACCTTGCTCCCCTGCTTGCGGATAATCAGGTGGAAATTGTCGAGGTCAGGCAAAACCCCCTCCCGGAACAACCATTTGATCTTTTCGCACCCCCGCTGGAAATTGAAATCCGGGGTGTGGAGGTATTAAACTGGAAACTAAAACAGAACAGCGCCGGACCATACCCTGATCAACCGCGTATTTCTGAGCCGCGCACCATAACCCTGGTGCCCTATGGATCGACCAATATCCGCATCGCCCAGTATCCTGTTATTGAGAGGCAAAAACACAGCAGAATAAAAGTTGAGGAGAAATCTTGATGAAAAAAGAACTCGACATCCTTCTCTGTGATCTGGATGCTTTTTTTGCCTCAGTTGAACAGCTGGATCAGCCAGAACTGCGCGGTAAACCGGTAATCGTTGGTGGTGATCCGGCCGGGCGCGGGGTGGCTTCGACCTGTTCCTATGAAGCCCGAAAGTTTGGGGTAAGATCGGCCATGCCGCTGAAAAAGGCCCTCGAACTATGCCCGCTGGCCATAGTGGTCAAAGGTAACATGGCCCGCTATGTCGAGGTATCGAGACAGGTAAGAGCGATTTTCGAGCGCTTTACCCCTGATATTGAAGTTGTCTCCATTGACGAAGCCTATCTTGCCCTTAAAAAGGGTAAAGGACTGCAGACAGCGGCTGCAATCCACATGGCGGTTAAGCAGGAAACAGGCCTACCGATCAGCGTCGGTGTTTCTTCCAATAAGCTATTGGCCAAGGTGGCTTGTGAACTGGCGAAACCCGATAATGTAAAAGCGTTATGGGTAGAAGACGTGCCACAGCTTTTTTGGCCGTTGCCGGTCAGAGCAATCCCCGGCATTGGTCCTAAAGCGGCTGAAAAGCTGAAAGGTTTAGGGATAAAAACAGTAAAAGACTTGGCCCAATGTTCTCAGGCCACTCTGAGTAAGATTTTTGGTCGCAATAGCGATTATATCTACTTCTTTGCTCGTGGGATCGACGACCGGGAACTGGAACAAGAACACGATCTGAAGTCAATCTCGGAGGAGACAACTTTTCCCGAAGATATTTATGACCGGCAGGATTACTTGCCCGCTGTGATCAGGGACCTTTCATCCGGTGTCGGTTTCCGCCTGCGTTCTGCCGGAATTAAGGCCAGAACAATAACCCTTAAGCTGCGTTTCAGCGATTTTACTACCATTACACGCAGTAAGACGCTTCCTGATGCTACAGACAGTGAGCGGGTTATTGATAAAGTTGCGCTTGCCCTTTTTAACCGACATTGCGGCAAGGCACCCTGGCGCCTGGTAGGGGTAAAAGCATCCGGTTTTGATACCGAGGAGCAGCTAACGTTATTAGCCCCATCGGTGGAAGACGAGAAAGAAAAGCAACTGTTGGCGGTTAAAGACAGCCTTCAGCATAAGTACGGATCAGCAGTGGTAGTTAGCGGTAAGCAGTTAAAGGGCTTTCACAAAACAAAATAAATGCTACGAACCCTGAAGGAATTTATCACTCCAGGTTGAATAAAAATTCAACTAAAGAGTTCCACGAAAAATATTTAGAATGAGGGGTGTTGCTTGTGCGAAAGATTCTAGTTTTATTACTGGTTGGCTTTCTTTTTACCGGCCTGTTGCTTACCGGCTGTGAGACAGAGGAGGTAATGCCCGAAATGGATGCAGCGGATCAGGTATGGACTAATGGGGTCATTTTCACCGCTGACGATCAGGAGACTTTTGCCGAAGCCGTTGCCGTTAGAGAGGGACTGATTATCTTTGTCGGTAGTGCTGAAGATTCTTTAAACTACATCGGAGATCAAACCGAGGTAATCGACTTGCAAGGACGGATGATGCTTCCAGGGATGACTGACTCCCATATTCACGCTCCGGGGTCCATTCTCTCGCAGCTCTACCAAATTGATTTAAATGGTATTCTGACCGAGGAAGCTACCATGGCAACGATCGAAGAATTTGTTGCTGAGCATCCGGATCTGGAGATCTATTATGGTGATGGTTTTTCAGTCGGCGCTTTCTCCGGGGAAGAGGTGGCGAAGGGGCCACGTAAAGAGAGGCTTGATGCAATCAGCGATAAGCCGATTATGATTAGCTCCTACGATGGGCATACCCGTTGGTTAAATAGCGCTGCATTTGAATATTTTGGCATTACTAAGGATACAGTGTCGCCTGAGGGTGGCGTAATTGAAAAAACTGCAGACGGAGAACTCTGGGGGACCCTTAAAGAGCTAGCTATTGAACTGACCCCCTCACAGGAGTTTACCGATGATCAGCTGCATGATGCCTTTGTTGCTTTTCAGGAATACATGCACAGTCTCGGTTATGTTGGGATCACCGATATGGGTTCGGGAATCCTTGCTTCTAAAGCGTATGATCCATTTATGGATATGGATAAAAGCGGCGAACTGAAGCTCTATGTTATGAAAAACACGGTTATGGATCCGAACTCAGAACTTGAACCGCAAATTGAAAAAGCGATTGCCAATCGCGAGCGCTACCAGTCCGAACTTTATTATTTTGGCAGTACTAAGTTCTTTGCCGACGGGGTGATTGAAGGAGTCACCGGCTATTTGCTTGAGCCCTATACTGAAGCGGCCGAAGCCGGTGATGACTTTGTTTCTGCACCGCTCTGGACCCCCGAGAAATTAAGCGAAGCTTTTGCCAGGGCTAACGCCGAAGGTTTTCAGATCCATGTTCATTCGATCGGCGACGCCTCAACCAGGCAGGTTCTTGATGCCTTTGAATATGCCCTTGCCCAGAACGGCGAAGGCGATTACCGCAACTTGATCACTCACCTGCAGCTGGTTGACCCGACAGATATCCCCCGCTTTGCTGAGCTGGGCGTCATTGCCAACCTGCAGCCGTACTGGGCTTTTAAAGAACCCTACTGGTGGGAAGTTGTTGATCAGCCACTGCTCGGTGATGAAAGGGCTGAAAGGGAATATCCGATGCAGTCTTTCATTGATGCCGGCGCGCTGTTGGTAAGTTCGTCCGATCACGGAGTCACCCCATACCCGATTCCCTTCTGGGCCATTGAGGTGGGTATGACCCGTAACCTGAACAACGCTGAGTTTTACGAAGTTGACCCGATTAATGATATCGATGATCCAACCTGGTTACTGGCCCCAGAGGAAAGGGTCTCCCTGGTTGACATGATCCGTTCCTTTACGATCAACTCAGCTTTCCAGAACTTCCGGGAAGCTACAACCGGCAGCATCGAAGTTGGTAAAAGCGCCGATTTCGTCATTATTTCGCAGAACCTCTTTGAGATCGATCCACTTGATATCGACAAAACAGAGGTGCTCTTTACTATTTTTAAAGGCGAAGTTGTCTGGCAGGCAGAGTAGGCAAAAAAAATCGGGAGGGCGGGGTTGATCCCGCCCTTTTCCTAACCGTTTATTTATGGTTTATACTCTTAATGGCTCTGGTGAAATAAATAATATGATCAGGCAGAAGACAACCTGCGGGGGTGAGTGATTTGAAAGTAAGGTTTTGTTCAGTGCTTTTTATCGCAATTGCACTATTCTTGGCAGGCTGTTCCAGTGAAACTGATCAACCGGAGTTGGACACAGAGACGGAGGAGGAGACCTTGCTGCCTGAAAATTCGTCTGATGACGAAGCGCCGGTAGAAGGCGAAGCTGACGATTTGCCAGGTTTCCTCACCGTGGTTTATTCCGAAACCGGCGAACTTTGGGTGGCTATAGGTTTCAATGCCCCGCGCCAGATTACCTCCGGCCACTTTGATCGCTACCCGATACTTTCACCCGATGGCACAAAAGTGCTTTATCAAAGAGAAGTAGAATCCGGCATGGCAGAGCTTTACCGTTATGAATTATGGGTCATTAATACTGATGGCAGCGATGAAAGGCTCCTGGTTTCTGCTGCCGATTTGCCGGGCCAGATGGGCTTTGCCATGGGCGCAGAGGAAGAAACAATGCTAGATCGTCTCCCCCAGCAGGTAGACTGGCTGGAGGACAGCAGTGGGATTGCTTTTAACACTTTGCTCGAATCTGGTTACGGCGTGATCAGCTTTTACGATCTCTGGATTGCTGATACGGAAACAGGAGCAGTTACCCGCCTGCTGGAAGATGGCGACGGTGGAAGCTTTGCTTATTCGCCTGACTCTACCAAAATACTTGTTTCAAATCCTAATTCAGTGTCAATGGTCAATGCTGATGGGAGCGACCGCCGTCTGTTGGTCAGCTACCCCTTTGTCAATACAGCCAGTGAATACGCTTATAACCCACAGCCGGTGTGGGCTCCTGACGGCAGTTATGGCCTGGTGGCCATTGCCTCTGAAGAGCCCTTTTTTGCCGACCCTTATATCACAGTATGGAGGTTGCCTCTTTCAGGAGAAGCAGTAGTTCTTAGTACTCTGCCAGGCATAAATCTCTTTAACACCATGTACGACCGGCTTTGGAATTCAACGCGCACTGCTCTTTCCTATATCGACGATCTGCTTAGTTTGCATATTGCAACCTTGGATGGAGAAAGCCTGTATGTTTATGACAATGGTGATCACTTTCTTGGCTGGTCTACCGATGACCGCTTCTGGATTTATCGGCAGGCCGGAGAGGTAATGCTGGAAGGAGTTGATTCCTCTGCAGTTTCAGTGGTACTACCCGCAGTTGAAAACTCTGACTGGTTTGAGGTTAAATGGGTTAGTAGTACAGACTACGTTGCTCTTTCCGGCAATTACTTTGAAGGGATGATTCTCTGGACTGATCAGGTGGGCGGAAGCTTAAGAGAAATTGCCACCGGGGTCAACAGCTATGACGCACTCTGGATGGAGTAGTTACGGCAACGGACTTTAAAAAAGCAGTAAAAAGGGCTATCTGGTAGCTTTGAGGAGCGATGAATGAACAGTCTTGATCAAAGAGAACGCTTAACAGTTGTGTATAAGGGAAAAGATATTCCTGTTCTCCTGACCAGGAAGCAAGTTAAAAATATTAATCTGAGGATTAAAAGTGACCTCACCGTGGCCATATCTGCTGCGAGAGGAGTGCCGCTTAAGCTGATTGAGGAGCTGGTGAGAAAAAAGGGTGCATGGATCTTAAAGCACTTCGATCGTTATGCCCGCCGCCAGAAAAGCACTCATGACCTCACTAATCAGGGTGGAGAAAAGCTAAAATATTTAGGGCAGACTTATAACTTAACAGTACAGCCGGCGCTGCAGCAGGAAGAAGTGCTGTTTGACAGTGAAAATATCTACCTGTTTGTTCGAAGTGGATGCAGCAGAGGACATCGTGAAAAGCTGATCGAATCATGGTACCGGGGAAAAGCCGGATTAATTTTTAATCAATCGCTGGAGAAAATCTATCCCCTGCTGGACGGGCTAAGTGTTACCAAACCTGAGCTAAAGATCCGGCAGATGAAAACCAGGTGGGGTTCCTGTTCGATTCGTAAGCAGAGGATAACTCTTAACCTGGAATTAATAAAAATGCCCCCGTCGTCAGTCGACTACGTAGTCTTACATGAACTGGTCCATTTTGTGCACCAAAATCACAGCAAAGCCTTTTATGATTGCCTAAACGGGCTGATGCCCGACTGGCAGGAACGCAGGAAATATTTGATGGAAAAAGGTATTCCCGGTCAATAATCAGATGTGCCTTCCAGGGTGCAACCGCAGGTATCGCCGCAGCATTTGCCCTTGATGCCCAGCTTATCCATTAATACTGCATAAGCACAGCCGACTCCCGGCCGCACATATATTGCTCCCGGGGCGCAGTTGCGGGCGCAGGCTCCACATTCCATGCAGGCGTCGCGATCAGTAATTGAGCTAAGCCCTTCTTTTATAGTAAAAACCTGCTGGGGGCATACTTCAAGGCAGAGTCCGCAGCCGTTACATTTGCTTTGATCCAGATTTAAAGTGACAACATCTTTTAAGTATCTGTACTTCATCGGTTGGTTCCTCCGTTTTCAATCATTTTTAAATGAAAAAAGAAACAATCAGGGCCACTGCTCCCAGAGAGGCAGAGATGATCATCACCGGCAGCGCCACGCCCATCTCTTTAACTACCCCGGACAGCGAGGTGTAAGTTGTCGAGCCGGTGAAGTTGAGGCTTAAAAATGATGCAATTGCCGGTAAGGCAAGCAGATAGGCACTCTTTAGCAGCCACGATGTATTGCTGTAAGCGCCAACCAGCAGGATTACAGCAAGCACCATGCCGAGCACCCAACCTTTCCAGGCCAGGGCGCGCCCGGGGATGTAAGGCAGCAGAGCTGGTGCCAGCACTGCACCGGTCAGGGCTGCTAAGATAAAAGGGACTAGAATTTGCGCTGTCTGGGCTATCACGGCAAGGAGTCTGTATTGGTCACCTCCAACCAGTAGGGCAGTAGAGCTGAGCAGAAAGATGGCCAGTGTTAAGCCGGCCAGCGGTTTTAGCAAGCCTACAATCTCAACCGGGGTCAACACCAGGCGGTTTAAAAAGGTAAAAGTGGTGCGACGCATTTCCGGTTCAGCTTTGCAATCGTTTTTTAAAAAGGCAGGCAGGTCGCCGGCCCGGACTGGACCGTAGATTACCCGGAAACCGCTTTCTGCCTTTACCCGGTGGGCGGCCACTCCCGGCGCCCCGAGCTGCGGCAGAATTAGTTTTCGGTGGCTCACCAGTGCAGGCAGTTTCGTTTCAGCCACCATCCGCAAAATTTCAGCCGTGCCGAAGGTGCCTTTACCGGCAGCGCACCAGACATTAATGCCCTTAGTGTTGATCACCAGGATCCAGAGATCCAGACCCCCGAGCTCTTTACGTAAGCTGTCAAAACTTAACTTGTAATTGGCAGAGACCAGAACCGGGGACTCCGGGGTCGGGTTTCCTACAGCGTAAAGCCCAGGGGCAACGGCATAACTCATTCGCCCTACTCCCCAGCGGGCTTTAAAGGAGCCAATTTTATCAGAAGCCGTTAATTCGGCTTTTACCCTTGCCACCTGGTCAATCGCCGTTTCAATGGTCCCAGCCAGGAAGCCCTCACAGTTAACGTAGCTGATTTCTTCTTCCTGTTCCGGCGAGCTGCTGCAGCAAGATACTGCTTTACTTTCATACATCGGTAAATCTCTTCCATCATTCAACTATGTTCTTTTCCTCCAAGCTGCGAGCAGAGAATTTCAAAATCCATTAATGCAGGTGGGTAGAGGCGATTACCTGCATGTTACCAAAATATTGGGTCATGTTTTTGCTGCCACAGCTTGGGCAGGTGTGTTTTTTACCCTTTTCTTTTTCAGCGAGGGTCTCCTTTATCTCCATCACCTTTCCACAATCTTTACAGATGTACTCATAGATTGGCATTACTATTCACCCCCTGTTAATTATATACTAACGCGGCTCTAAGACTAACTTGGCCGGAAGGGTTTTCACGTTGTCAATGCTGAAGATCATCGGCTTGTATTCCCCGGCGAGCCACATCTCTGTCTGGTCGTTATAATGCTTGCTGAGCGGGTGTCCGGAAATGCCGCCGGCCAGAACATCAAGCGCTTCGTAGTTATCCATGTTGACCATATAACGCCAGGGCGCTGAGTGGGATACCACGTAAGGATCGGTCAGTTGGTAGCTCATGGCGGCCGGGGTGTGGAATGAGCCACCTACCGGGTAAGGGCCGCGGTTGTAGATAAGAGCCAGTGCATCAACAGATCCAAGGTTGTGCTTTAAAGTTATGGTGTGCAGTTTTCCCCAGTGCCACTGATCGGGATCATCCCCCAACTGTTCGGTTAAAAAGGCAACCGTCTCTTTGAAAGCCAGTACGATGATATCATCCCGCTCTTCTATGGTTTCTGTAGCAACATTGTTGAACCAACCCGACTCGTTATTGATGAGCATCCGGTCAAAGGCGTTGGCGTTGCCGCGGTTGTGCAGAAAGCGTTCATACATCTCACCGCCCATCTCGTCTAAGAAGGTCAGCTCCATCATTTTATAGTAGAGCACATGATATATAGCGGGTCCGGGGGCATCTGCTTCTTCGTAAAAATCACCCAACCAGGCCACAAAGATATCCAGGGCTGCGGCTTCATGTTGCTCCAGATCGGATTCCAGCAGGGCATCGCGCAGCACTTCCTGCAGAGTTAGGGCTTGAGTGTTTAAAAAGCTGGTTTGCCCCCGCATCATGTCATCCAGGCTGTAGGTGTCACTCTTCTCCAGTTCGGTCCAGATACTCATCGCCCGGTACGGTGGAGCCCACTGGTAGGAGATAAAGTAAGGATAATTCTCATCGACCACGCGGTGGTTGGCGGTTACGATGATTCCTTCAGGTGGATTATAAACCGTTGGTAGTTCGTCGAAGGGTATATAGTCGATCCATTCGTTGATATCACTGCGACCGTCCGCAGGCATTAGCCCCTCACCGCTGCGACGGATCGGGATCAGGCCGTTGGCCCGATAGCCAATATTGCCTTCGCGGTCAGCATAAACAAAGTTTTGAGTGGGAGCCATGAAGTTTTCCAGATTGGTGGTGAACTCTTCCCAGTTGGTAGCTCTCATCAAGCCAAAGATAGCATCGAGTTCGCGGGTGCCGTCAAGAGCCGTCCAGCGCAGGCTCATTGGAATATCCAAACCAACCACACCGCTGACTACCGGACCAAAGCGGGTTTCAGCAACTTCAATGACCAGCGGTTCCTCTTCGCCCTTGATTCTAATTTCTGCTGAGAAAACATCAGCGTCAACCCATTCATCCATATAACGGTACTGGCGGGGGTTCTCCGGGTTTAATTCGAGCAGGAAAAGATCCTGTACATCCGGGCCGGTGTTGGTAACACCCCAGGCGATATGCTCGTTGAAACCGACGATGATCCCCGGGATGCCGGGAAACATCACGCCGGTGATGTTAATTTCATCCTTCAGAATCAGGTGAATGTTGTGCCAGATTGAGGGCAGGCCCATACCTAAATGCATATCATTGGCCAGGATTGCTCCACGTCCTTCCGTTAGTTCCCCGCTGATCACCCAGTTGTTGGAACCCAGTCCGGGTACAAATCTGGTTTTGCCATTTAGCTCGGCGATGCGCGACAGATCAAGTAGCTTGGAAACATCATCTTCATCAAGCGGTAGGGCGTTATTTAATGTGGGAGCGATGATCGGACCGTATTCAGGATAGTCAGGAAACAGCTCTGCCGCCAGTTCAACTCCTACCTCTTCGACCAGGGCGGCGTGGAACAGTTCGCTCTGCA
>VGTO01000069.1 GCA_016874655.1 Bacillota bacterium
GCCGATCTGAAAGGGTTGCCTGCCGGTCAGGTTCTCTTTAAGCACGTACTGCGCAATTCGCTTTTACCGACGGTAACTATTGTGGCGATGGGTATTGGCTGGTTATTGGGAGGACTAATAGTTACTGAAGCGGTCTACGGTTACCCCGGATTGGGGCGACTGATCGTCTACAGCATCCAGCGGCAGGATTTGCCCCTGCTCCAGGCCTGCAGCATGGTGATCGTGGCCATTTACAGCATTTCCAACCTGGCCGCGGATATCATTTACAGCCTGCTCAACCCCCGCATCAGGGTCGGCAGTTGATTATCGTGCCCAGGGAACGTATATAAAGTATATGAGGAATGTATATATCGATAAGTTTTTGGGAAACGAGGCAGGATTATTGAATTTAAGGGATCGCATCACCTGGTTCATCAAAGATTTTAAGTGGGATCAGTGTGATCAGGCGTTAAAAAGAAGGGCTAAAATGTGCCTGCTTGACAACCTGGGGGTAACTCTTATCGGGACCCTTGCCCCGATCAGCTGGATTGCCGCCGGTTATGCAGTGGAGAACTGGGGGCAGGGTTGTTCGACCATCTTGCTAAATGGAAAGAAGACCACCGCTCCGGGTGCGGCCTTTGCCAATGCCTGCGCCGCAAATGCCCTTGATCTTGATGATGACGCGATCTTTACCAGGGGCCATCCGGGCGCCCAGCTTTTTCCTGCAGCGCTGGCGTCAGCAGAAAAGTGCGGTTCCGGCGGCAGAGAACTGCTGGAAGCGCTGGTAATCGGTTACGAAATATCAATCCGTGCCGGGCGGTGCTGGCACGACCGGCATGAAATCTATCATTCCTGTGGTTCCTGGGGATCTGTAGGCTGCGCTGCAGTTGCTGCCCACCTTCACCGGCTGGATCCACCGGAGATCGAAAATGCACTGGGCATTGCGGAATACCACGCCCCGAATGCCCCGATGATGCGCGACATCTACAACCCAACGATGGTCAAACATGCCATCGGCTGGGGGGCGATGAACGGGGTGACTTCGGCGGAGCTGGCCGAGCTTGGGTTTACCGGTATGCCCTCGATCCTGCTGATGGAGCAGTATCGCGATTGGGTAGCCGATCTTGGGGATCGCTTTTGGATGACCGAGTGGGTTTTCTACAAGGAGTGGGCTTCCTGTGCCTGGGGCCATGCTGCCGGGGTGGCGGTTCTTCAACTGCTTGATCAGCGCCAGATCAAACCGGAACAAATTGACAGGATCAGGGTCAGAACTTTCGAAGAAGCGGTACGGCTCTGCCAGGATTACCCTACAACAACTGAAGAAGCTCAGTTCAGCGTTAAATGGCCGCTGGCCTGTCTGATACTCGACCGGGAATTGGGACCGGAGCAGGTCCTGGAAAAAAGATTTTCCGACCCGGAGGTCCGGAATCTTTTTGACCGGATCGAGCTGATCGTTGATCCCAAAGTAAATCGGCTCTACGGTGAGGCTAAAGAGATGGATCTGCGCATGCACAGTGCAGTGGAGATTTTCACGAAAGACGGCCGCAGTTATGATTCCGGAATTGTTGAAAGGGAGGCTGACCGATACAGCGAGGCTGATCTTGAAAAGAAATTCCGCCGGCTGGGCGCTTACGTTATCGATCCGCAGACCATCGATCAACTTGTAGAGATGGTCTGGAATTTTGATCAACTGGAAGATGTCCGAGAACTGACAACCTTGCTGGCAAAGTAAAAAATAAGAGTAACAAGCACCCTGTGTCTTCATCACGGGTATGTGAAATTAACCTGGTTACGGAGGTAAGTTTCGATGTCCTTTTCGGTTCAGGCGGTGCCGGGATTCAGACTGTTCAGCACTGAGCAGTGCGAAGCGGTGCACCATGCCACGCTTGATATTTTAAGACGCACAGGAACCCGGGTTTATCACCCCGAGGCCCGTGAACTTTTGAAAGATGCCGGTTGCCTGATCAGTGATCATACCCTGGTCAGATACCCGCCTTCCCTGGTTGAATGGGCTATTAAACAAGCCCCTTCCACCATTGCTCTCTGTGAAAGGGACAGCCGGAGGGCCGCCTTTAACCTTGAATCAATGAAAGTCGCTTTTGGCACCGGTTCAGACTGTCGCAACTATATTGACCCCCGGACCGGGGATTACCGCCTCTTTAAAGCGGCTGATGTCCTTGACTGTATCCGCCTGGTTGATGCCTGCCGGGAGATCGATTTTTGCATGTCTATGGGTATCCCTTCCGATGTAGACGCGATAAAGCCCTATGCCTACCAGTTTTCGCTGATGCTGCAGAATACGACCAAGCCGATTGTCTTTATCGCCGACGATCTGGCCGATTGCAAATCGATTGTTGCCATGGCTGCTGCTGCCGCGGGCGGCGAAAAAGAGCTGGAACTGGCTCCCACCCTGCTCTGCTACAGCCAGGTGACTACTCCGCTGATCCACAACGAGGAATCGACGGATAAACTTTTATACATGGCTGAGAAAGCGGTTCCCGTCGTCCATCAGCCTTCCCCGATGATGGGTGGCACCGCCCCGATGAGCATGGCCGGAGGCCTGGTGATCGGCAATGCCGAGGTTTTATCCAGCCTGGTTATCCACCAGCTGAAAAGGGAGAAGGCGCCTTTCCTCTACGGGGGCGGTCAGCATCATATCGATATGCAGACCACGATCAGTGTATACAGCGCGCCTGAGTTTGATCTGGAGCGCATCGCCGTAGCCGAAATGGCCCGCTACTACAACCTGCCAAGCTGGGGTTACGCCGGCTGTACCGACAGCTGCGTCTTTGACGAGCACGCAGCGGCGGACGCCAGCCTTTCCGTGATGGCGGCGCTGTTAAGCGGCCAGAACCTGGTGCACGATATCGGCTACATGGAGGCCGGGCTTACCTTTGGGGTGGAAATGGTCCTTTTCTGTGACGAGATAATCAGCCGCATGAAAGCCTTTTCCCGTGGGATCTCCTTTGATCCGGAAGCGATGGCCCTCGACCTGATCGACGAAGTCGGCCCGGGAGGGGCCTTCCTGGCCACCGATCACACCTTTAAGCACTTCCGCGATTTCTGGCAGCCGCGCTTCTTCAACCGCAAGCGTCGCGATGACTGGGTAAGGGAAGGTAAAAAGAGTATGGCTCAAAAACTTAAGGAAAAGGCAGTTGAAATAATGGAGACACACCGCCCGGCCGAGCCTCCGGAAAAATTGCGGGAAGAAATAGCCTATATCCTGTCTCAGCATTAAAATGGAAAGGAAGTTGTGACCTTGCCAACAGGGATTGTTGAATCTCCAGTCAAAATAGATCCGAGGGTTGCTTTTCAGTCGCCGGAAGTCTGGGCCAAGGTGACCGGAAAAGCGATCTACGGCGGCGACCTGATGCTGCCGGGGATGCTCTATGGCAGGATTCTGCGCAGCCCCCACCCTCACGCCCGGATCAAAAAGATCGACATTAAACAGGCATCAGGATTAGCCGGGGTACGGGCGGTTCTGACCGGCTCCAGTATAGTCCAGAAGCCTTATGGCATTGTGATTGATGATGAACTGCCCCTGGCCGAAGCGGTGGTTCGCTACATCGGCGACGAAGTAGCTGCCGTGGCCGCTGTAAGCTATGAACAGGCAGCCGAGGCTGCCCGGCTAATCCGGGTTGAATATGAAGAGCTGCCGGCCGTCTTTGATCCCGCCGAGGCTCTTAAGAAAGGGGCGCCGCAGCTGCACGCAAAGTTTCCAGGCAACATTGCCTGGGAAAGGCACCTGGAAAGGGGCAACTGCGACCAGGCTTTTCGGGAAGCCGACATTGTTGTCGAAAACACTTTTACCGTCCCCCCTATCCATTCAACTTACCTGGAACCGACAGTCTGTCTGGCAGTTAGTGATCCCTACAACGGGCTGATCCTGCACACTGCCGTCCAGTCTCCAGATCAGGTGCGGACCATCGTTGCCAGGGTCCTCGATCTGCCGCTCTCGAAAGTGCGGGTTATCGGGCCGGTAATGGGCGGGGGATTCGGCGGCAGGGTCTACGGCAACCTGAAACTATACATCATTGCTTCCCTGCTGGCGATCAGGACCGGCCGGCCGATAAAGATGCAGCTGACCCGCGAGGAAGAATTTTTAGTAGGCCGCCCGCTAATCGGGGCCGAGCTTAAGTTAAGGATGGCCGTCAGATCCGATGGTACGATCCTGGCCCGCGAGGCGGATATCATCACCGACAACGGGGCTTACAGCGCCCAGGCGCCCTGGGTATCCAAGACTCTTTCTGAAAGGAACGATTCGGTTTATCAATTCAAAGCGATCAAAACGAAGGTTCGACTGGTTTACACCAACAAGGTGCCCACCGGCCAGTACCGGGCTTACGGTAACCAGGCGGCCAATTTTGCCACCGAGTCGCTGCTGGACATGGCCGCTGCAAAGCTGGGTTTCGACCCGCTTGAGATCCGTCTCAAGAACTGTGTCAGGGCAGGCGATGTAACCGTGCACGGCCTCCAGTTGAAGAGCTGTGCCCTGGCTGATTGCCTGAAAGCGGCAGCAGCCGAAATTGGTTGGCATAACCGTAAAGAGGGCCGCGGCTACGGGATCAGCGCCGCCATACATTCCAGCGGCAGCGTGGTCTTTGATAAAAATTTTAGGGGCGCCGCAGCACTGGCCCGCCTGGAACTTGACGGTCGTGTATCAATTTTCAGCGGGGAGCAGGACTATGGCCAGGGTGCACATGCCACCTTTACCCTGATCGCCGCCCGTGCGCTCGGTATACCAGCGGAATTGATTACCATCCATACCCGCGATACCCTGGCCTCGCCCTTCTCCATAGGCGCCCTGGGGATGCGCCAGACAACCATTGGCGGCAATGCTATCAGGCTGGCAGCCGAACAATTACGTGAAAAAATAGTGCAAACCGCTGCTGATATGGTTAACGAACCGGTTATTTTCGAAGGCGGCAGTGTTAAAAGCGCTTCCGGGCAGGTGATCGAGCTTCCCGCTATTGCTTTCCGCTATTACAGCCTGACCAGCGGCCTGACCCTGGTCGGGGAAGGAAAGTATGTGCCCGCAGAAAGCGCTTACGATAAAAGCGGTTACGGCAATATTGCCGTAACCTATTCCTTTGCCGCCCATGCCGCAGAAGTTGAAGTTGATAAGCTAACAGGTGAGATTATAGTTCATAGAATTGTCGCCGCTCATGACTCAGGCCGGATTATCAACCATCTTGCCGCCCTGGGCCAGGTATACGGCGGGGTGACCCAGGGTCTGGGCATGAGCTGCTTTGAAGGTTACCTCTTTGAGGGCGGCAGGGTGGCCAACGCTTCGCTGGCCGATTACCGGATTCCCACTTCTCTTGACGTTCCGGCGATCGTGCCGCTCTTTATCGAGCAGGATGATCCGGAAGGCCCCTACGGCGCCAAGGGCCTGGGAGAGATTGTACAGATTCCAGTGCTCGGGGCGATCGCTAACGCTATTGCCGATACTGCCGGGGTTCGGGTAACCGACCTGCCGATAACAGCCGAGAAAGTATTTTTAGCACTTTCCGGATGGGAGTGTGAAGCGTGAGCTACCGGATAGCAAAAAACCTGGACTCAGCCCTGGAAGCGCTGAAAGAAAAAGATCCCGCCACCCGGATTGTCGCCGGCGCTACTGATCTCTTTTTGCAGGAAATGCCCGCCAGACTTGTCGATGTAAGTTCGATAGAAGAGCTTACTGCAATTGAAGAAATAGATAATCGCCTTGTAATCGGGGCTGCCGCGACCCACGCCAGGGCAGCTGCTTCCGAGCTGATCAAGGGCCGGGCTGCGGCCCTGGTGGAAGCCTGCCTGCAGGTCGGCTCGCCCCAGGTGCGAAATATCGGCACCCTGGGTGGTAATGTGGTCAATGCCGCCCCGGCCGCCGATGCCGCAGTAGCCCTTGTTGCCCTGGGTGCAAAAGCCGTGCTGGTTGATTCCAGCGGCGTCTGGCGTGAAGAAGCGGTCGCCCGCCTTTACAGCAGTTACAACTGTTCCGCCCTGGACGGCTGCACAGAGCTGCTGGTCAGGTTTCTGATCGAACCCTGCGGGCAGGGCGAAGGCTCAGCTTTCAGGCGCTTTGCCGCCCGCAAAGCCCTGGCCCTGCCGCTGGCTAATGCAGCGGCCCGGCTGAAGCTGGAAAACGGCATGATTGCAAGCTTAAGCCTGGTTGCCGCCCCGGTTGGGCCGGCGCCGACCAGGCTAATCGGCACCGAAGCTGCTATCCTCGGCAAGCCTGCCGGTGAGGAAACCTGGCTGCTGGCTGCCGAAACGGCGGCTGAAGAGGTTGAGGTGCGAGGCAGCCTGCTGCGCTGCTCCGCCGCTTACCGTAGGCACCTGGTCGGTATTTTAACTGCCGATGCCCTGCGCGCGGCTGCCCGGCGGGCGGCGGTAAGTCAGTCCGGATCGTTAACTTAGAGTTGGCAATTAGTTGGTTTTGAAATGACAATGAGTTATCAGTAAGCTGGTAATAAGGTGGAGAAACGATGGAAAAAGAGCTGATCAAATTTATGCTTAATGGGGAACCGGTCGAAGTTTACAACGATCCGGCTTCAAGTTTGCTGCACCTGCTGCGGGAAAAATTTAGCCTGACCGGGACGAAAGAGGGTTGCGGTGAGGGCGAATGTGGAGCTTGCACTGTCCTGCTGGACGATTTGGCAGTTAACTCCTGCCTCATTCCCGCCGGTAAAGTTAACGGGCGATCGGTTGAAACGATTGAAGCCTTATCAAAAGACGGCGGGGTCGATCCAATCCAGGAAGCTTTTGTTGAAAAAGGTGCGGTGCAGTGCGGTTTTTGCACTCCCGGCATGGTCATGAGCGCCCGTGCCCTGCTAAAGCAGAATCCCGATCCGGACCCGGAAGAAATTAAAATGGCCATCTCCGGCAATCTCTGCCGCTGCACCGGCTATAAACAGATCGAAGCAGCCATCCTGCTGGCCGCAGGTAAAATTAACAGTAAATAGCTGACCCTTTTTAAGAATAATTTCCGGATTTAACCCCCTGGGAGGAACCGCTTGATGCACAAAGATGAAGAAAAAACCGCTTACCCTGCTCCCGGTTTTATAACTGGCTTAATCGCCGGGGTGGGAGTCCTTTCAGCACGCAAAATCGAAGAAATACATGCTGCCTCATTAAGAATCATGGAACAGACCGGGATTGTTTTTCATGCCGAGGAAGCCCGTCTGCTCCTGCAGTTTCACGGTGCCCGGATTGACGGGAAAAGGGTGTTTATTCCGGCCAGGCTGGTTGAAATGGCGCTGGAGAGCTGCCCGGGGCACTTCACCATCAAGGCACGCAACCCGGCAAATGCAGTAACTGTCGGCGCCGGCACACCCGCTCTTGAAGCGGCCAGGGGTGCTGTATTCATTGCAGACAGCGCCGGCCGCAGGCGTAAGGGAACGAGTGAAGACCTGGTTAAACTGACCATGCTGGTTCAGACCAGCACCATCATTAATTTAAACTGCTGCGGAATCACCCTGCCGACAGATCTGCACCAGGATGCCCTGCCGGCTTTTTCAACGATCTGCTCGGCCCTCCATACCGACAAGCCGCTGGCGGGCTATACACTTAGTGAAGCAGCAAGCCGGGAGTGTCTCCTTCTTGCCGAAATCCTCTACGGCGGGCTGGAAGATAACATGGTCCTCGGCACCATCTGTCCGCTCACTCCTTTAAGTTATGACACAAAAGATTTAGCGGCGGCATTTGTTTATGCCAAGGCCGGACAACCACTTTGCGTAACATCATGCGCTATGGTAGGGACCACTGCCCCGCCGACGCTGGCCGGTACCCTCGCGGTTAACAATGCTGAAGTGCTGGCCGGGATTGTCCTGGTGCAGCTGATCAGATCCGGCATACCGATTGTTTACGGGAATTTATCCTCGATTACCGATATGCGCCATATCAGCATGGCTGCAGGAGCGCCAGAAGGAATTTTGCTGCAGCTTGCCGCCCGGCAACTTGCCCTCTTTTACCACTTGCCCTTTCGCGGCGGGGGTGCTTTAAACGATGCCAAGGCTGTTGATGTCCAGGCCGGTTCTGAATCGATGATGAACCTGATGCTGATGACAATGGCCGGCTTTGATTATATCCCCCATGCCGTTGGGATGCTCGATTCCTACATGAGCATCTCCTACGAGAAATTTATCCTGGATGAAGAGATGCTTGCCGCAATCTACCGCTTGCAGCGCGGCATTAAAGTAAATGAAGAAACACTGCTGTCAGCTTTAGTTGATCAGGTAGGGCCGGGAGGCAACTTTTTCAGTACCGCTGAAACCGCGCACTACTTTCGCCGGGAATACTGGCAGCCCCGGGTAGATGTGCGACAGCCCCAGAGCTTCTGGGAAGCGGCCGGTGCGCCTGAGGTGCCTTTTAAGGCGATGGAAGTCTGCCAAAGCCGGCTCGACAACTATCTAAAGCCGGATCTTGCCTCGCCTGTCGAGACCAGGCTGCTTAAATACTATAAAGACTGCTATGGTCAGGCTGAATTCTTACAGCCGGCCTGAGAAGGAGGATCCTATGTATGTCCAGTATCACAACACAAAAGCCGAACATTACGATCTGCGGCAGTGGCAGCGGTGGGCTGGCCGTGGCAGCCGACCTGGCCATGGCCGGCTGCCGGGTAAATCTCTACGAAATTCCTGCTTTAAGTTCAAACCTGGAGCCGATCCGTGAAGCGGGAGGCATCACCCTCAGCGGTCTGCCTTATTATGGCAAAACCGGCCTTGCCCGCATAAACCTGGCCACCGATGATCCTGCTGCAGCGCTGGCCGGCAGTGAGTTGGTGTTTGTCAATGTGCCGGCCATGGCGGTTGGGCCCTTTTTAACAGAACTGGCCGCGCATTTTGAGCCGGATCAGGTGATCGTGGTCACAACCGGATACTGGGCCGCTTTTCGTTTCAGGGAGCTGTTAACTGAAACAGGGGCTTTTGACCGTTACATTTTTGCCGAAATGGTGCTGATGCCCTACTTAAGCGGCAAAACCGGGCCGGCCGCGGTGGAAATAGGCAACTGGAAACGGGCGCTCTACCTCTCTGCTTGGCCTGCGACAGGCAACCAAAAAGCCCTGGCCGCGGTTCAAAAAGTATACCCCCAGACCAGGCTTTGCAGGAATGTCCTGGAACTTAATTTCAGGCCGGGCAATCCCGGAGTACACGTGCAGATTGCCCTGCCCAAAGCGGTATTTTTCTTTGAGCGGGCCCGCCAGTTTCGCTTTTACGGTGAGGTTTCCAGGTGTGCCTCGAAGCTTACCGATGCTCACGATGTGGAGAGGATGGCTGTTGCCGCTGCCTTTGCTTGCGAAACGGACACCTGGCCGGACGACTGCCGCACTATCTACGAGCTTGAAGGCAGCAATCTCTATGAGCAGCATGGCGGTCATGCAGACAGGCATGCACAAAAATGGAACCATATTGAGGAAATTGAGCGGCTGCTGGTAGAAGATATTTGCTATTCCTTTATTCCCATGGAACAGCTTGCCTCGGTAGCCGGCCACTCAACCCCGGTAACGACGGCGATGACCGATCTGAGCGCCGTCCTCTCCGGCTATGATTACCGTTCTGAGGGGCTGACCCTTGCGCAAATGGGGCTGGCCGGTTTAACGGTAAATGAAATTATCGACTACGCAGATACCGGCAGATACAGGTAAATCAAAGTAATTATCGAAGCACAGGAGGCAGTCTAATTGGCAGATTTGAAATACTTTCAAAAAAGAATGGGCCTGCTCAACCTTAACCCGGAGCAGATCGATCAGCTTCACCTGGCCACGCTTGATGTCCTTGAAAATGTAGGTGTAAAAATCTGTGAACCCGAAGCCCTCGATCTGCTCGGCAGCGCAGGCGCCCGGGTAACAGGAGAGCTGGCCAGGATACCAACCTGGCTGGTGCAGCAGGCGCTAAGCACGGCGCCCTGCAAGCTCGTGATTTATGACCGCAGCGGGCGGCGGGCGCTAACCCTGGAGAAGGGTAATATTTATTACGGCACCGGCTCCGATACTCCCTACATTATCGATATCGAGAGTGGTCAGCGGCGGCGGGCGGTTAAGCAGGATACCGTCAACGCCACCCGGATTGCCAATGCCTTGGAGAATATCGACTTTATCATGTCGATGGCCAAGGCATCCGATGTTCCCGAAATCAGGACCGACCGGCATCATTTCGAGGCGATGACTTTAAACAGCACCAAGCCGATAATTTTTGACGCTCACAACCGGGAGGGTTTAAGCGACATTATCAGGATGGCTTCCCTGGTCTGCGGTAGTAAAGAGATCCTGGTGCAAAGACCCTATATCATGCATTATGCCGAACCTAATTCGCCGCTTACCCACTCCAAAACTGCCCTGGAGAAACTGCTCAGGGCGGCCGAAGAGAGGATCCCCCTGATCTACGCGCCGGCGGTGATGTGCGGGGCCACCGGCCCGGTAACCACGGCCGGGGCCCTGGTGGTGGCGAATGCAGAGATCCTGTCCGGGCTGGTTATTCACCAACTTAAAGCAAAGGGGGCGCCCTTCATCTATGGTGGTGGGACCCCGCCGCTTAATATGATTACCACGGTCTGCTCTTACGGCGACCCGCAGGGTATTGTCGGCGCTGTTTCGCTGGTGCAGTTGGCCCAGTTTTATAACTTGCCATCATTTAGTATTGCCGGTTGT
>VGTO01000070.1 GCA_016874655.1 Bacillota bacterium
AAGAGCTGGTAACAATGTGTCTGCCATCTGCTGTAAAAGCAAAAAGGGATCCGTCCTCAATATTTTTCATCCAAAGCAGATCTTCGGCCAGGTCAAAGTAGAAAAAATTTTCGCCAATCTCTTCCCGGCTGCCGTATACCAAAACCCGGTTATAGTTCTGAGGGTTGAACAGAACTGTTTGCGGCTCGATTGGCAAACTGGCACTCCACAATTCGTAACCAAGTGCATCATAAACGATCAGGCGTTTTTCCTGCATAGCCGCAATCCGACTGCCATGTCTGGAAACGGCGGTCAGCATCTGGTTATTCTTTGTCCAAAGTTCGCGGCCATCAAGACTTACAGCATAAATCTGCGGTTGTTCCTGTTCAAGCGCAGTGTAGTAGAGGTTAGTCTGCTCTAAGTATTCGCTGGAAAGGTAGAGGTTTAATACCTGACCGGTTTCAATAGTCCACTGAAGCTCTCCCTCTTGGTTATAAAGCTCCAGGTACTGATAGCCCTGTTCCTCATTCGTTCGGTATGCGGCAATCCATTCTCCGTTTGGAGAGATTGCTAAAAGTTCAAGCGGATCACCATCGTCATCCCAGGAAAACTGCTGATCGGTTGTGGTGAAATGCAATCTACCACCAGTAGTCCCAACAACTGCATAATTCCCACAGGAAGAAAGTTTTGCCTGCAACGGCGCGGTGGCAAAGATCTTATCCCAGCGCAGTTTGCGCTCGCGGTCAAGCAGACTGACTTTATTATTATCCGCACTGAAAAGAATTGCGGTCAGGTTGTGGTCGATGCTCAGATCATAGAGATTAACACCAGTAAACCAGAGATCATAAAGATCCCCAGCTGTGTTCTGTGTCAGAGGGTCGACCGGCAAGCTCCTTCCTTCAGCAGAAGTTAGAAGCTGCAGGGAATAGAGTGTCAATCCGGCCAGAATAAAGAGCCCGGCCAGTGCCACTAGATAATGATAGGGTTGAACCCGTTTCACTCGCTTCACCTCCGCCTAATGGCCAGAGCAAAACAATTTTAACACAGTAGAATCCATGGTTATTAAGAAATTGTTTAGTATAAATTAAGATTCGGTAACATCTGTCTCGCTTATCACGGGCAATGCAAATATAAAACGACTTCCTAAGCCTTCTTCGCTTTCAACCCAGACTCGTCCGCCATGTTTGGAAATTATTTCACTGACGATAGCCAACCCCAGCCCAGTACCGCCGCCTTCGCGGGACCTTGCCCGGTCGACCCTAAAGAATCTCTCAAAAATAAAACTTAAATCTTCATGCGGTATTCCGCAACCGGTATCCACAACCGATGTTACTGCCTCATTTTCTATCCGCTCAAGAGCTACAGTAATTGTCCCTCCCATTGGGGTATAGTTATGGGCATTATCAAGCAGGTTACCAATTACCTGTCGCAGCTGCATGGGGGCTCCGCAGATGATCAGATCTTCTGCCGGGAGGTTTTCCAGCAATTCGAGGCCAGCCTGGGCAAAGCGGAACTGGTTTTCGCCGATCACTTCCCGCAGAAACTCATTTAGGTTGATCTCCTGATGCTCAATATTATTTTTCTCCAGCTTTGAAAGTTCAAGCAGATCGTTAACCAGGGCGATCAAACGTTCAAGCTCTCCATCAAGATCAGCAGTAAACTCTTTGCGCTGTGCCGGTTTCATTTCATGCTCTTTTAAAGCTTTAGTCAGCAGGCTCATCGTCGTCAAAGGAGTTCTAACTTCATGAGCAACATCGGCTGCAAATTTTTTCAGATTACTGGTATAAAAATTTAGCTTTCGGGCCATTACATTAAACTGCTCCGCCAGGCGGCCAATTTCATCTCCAGAGGATACTACAATTTGCTGTTCCAGTTTCCCTTCGGCCATCTTTTTTACAACCAGGGTCAACTCTTCCAGCGGCCCGGTAAACCGGCGGGCCAGGATGATCGATCCGCCACCAACTATAGCCATCGCCAGCAGCGTGGCCAAAAACAGAAACCGGCGAATATCAAAGAGAGTGCGATACACTTCTTCGAGTGAGACCGAAAGAAAAACCGTTCCGGTCAAATTACCATCAGCATCTTCAACCGGCACCGCCATTTGCATTACATCATGCCCGACCGTCTCGCTATAGACAATACTAAAGCTCACCTCTCCGACCAGAGCTTTGCGCAAATCGTCTTGATCAAGGATCTGGTTGAGCATTCCTCCGACACGCAGTGAATCACCGACAACCACTCCCTGGCTGTCTGTAAAAATAACCCGGGCCTGTGACTGACGGCTCATATTTTCTGCCAGGGCACTCAGTCGCACTGAATCAACCTGGCCACGCAGCTGCCCGGCAACAAAGTCAGAGGCAAGGTAAGCGGAGCGTTCAAGGGTGTTGGTAAAATTATTCATGTGATAGCGTTCAAGGGTGCTATATAGGAAGATGCTGATAATGATCATAACCGCCAGAATAATGATCAGAAAGTAAGCGGTCAGGCGAAACCGGATGCTATAAAACCGGGCCATTAATGTTCCTCCCTGATTTTATAGCCCGTTCCCCAGACTGTAAGAATCAGATTCGGGTTGCCCGGATCCTGTTCCAGCTTTTCCCTCAAGTGCCTGATATGGACATCCACAGTCCGGACATCGCCATAATAATCATAGCCCCAGACTTGCTCTAATAGCTGCTCCCGGGAGTAAACATTGCCTGCATTAGCCACGAGAAAGCTTAAAAGGGCAAACTCCTTTGAAGTAAGATTGATATCCTTGCCGTCGAGACGCACTCGGTGTCGCAGCAAGTCGACCTGAAGATTGCCGATCTGGGCAACCTTTTTTGTTTCTTCTTCGCGGAACAGGCTGCGCCTGAGAATCGCCTTAATTCTTGCCACCAATTCCCTCGAGTTAAAGGGTTTAGTCAAATAATCATCAGCACCCAACTCCAGGCCTAAAACTTTATCAATATCTTCGCCTCGTGCTGTAAGCATGATGATCGGCACATCAGTTTTTTTACGAATTTGACGGCAAACATCAAACCCGTCCACCTGCGGCAACATCAAGTCCAGCACAACAATATCCGGTTTCAGGGCAAAAACTTTTTTAAGCGCCTCTGCACCATCATAAGCCTGCTCAACCCGAAAACCCTCCTTCTCGAGGTTAAAAGTCAGGGCCTTGACCAGGGTTTTCTCATCATCAACCACCAAAACAAGCTCATTGCTCATTTGCCCTGCCTCCTCGCTTATACCCGAAGGTAATACTTCATAATCTCCTTAAAATCTGCCCAGACCTCTTTTTTTTTGCCCGGATCGCGCAGTAGCGCAGCCGGATGAAAGGTTGCAATCATGCGCCTGCCGTCTATCTGATGCCATTTTCCCCTGCTGTGGGTAATTGTCGCCTTGCTGTCAAGCAGAGTTCTCAACGCCAGGTTGCCGAGGCAGACGATGATTTCCGGGTTAATCAGGTTAATTTGTTCACGCAAGTATGGCAGGCAGGAATCCACCTCGTGCTGCTGCGGCTGGCGGTTCCCCGGGGGACGGCATTTGACGACATTGGCAATGTAGATCTCATTGCGCTTGATAGAAGCTGCTTGCAGGATTCGGTCAAGAAGTTGACCGGCTTTCCCAACAAAGGGAACACCAATTCTGTCCTCATCAGCACCGGGCCCTTCACCAACAAGCATTAAGCGAGCTTGAGGATCCCCATCACCGAACACCACCTGGGTACAGCCTTTACGCAAAGCGCAGAGCTGACAGGCCAGGCAGTTAACCTTTAACTGTTCCAGCTCCATTTCCAGTGCCGGCTCTTGCTTTTCCTGTTTTTTTTGATGGTCTGCTTCTGTATTTACCAGGTCAAATATCGTTTGCTGCCGCTCCTTAATCTTAATCACCTTCGTACTAACCGTGTATTAAGTGCTGCCAAATCAGCTGCCTTTCAGACTATGACTATAATTTCAACATAAGCAGAAAGTTTCCTGCTCCATTTGACTATTCATTCAGCCAGACGACCAATGTAGCAAACGGTTAAGCTGGCTTCTCACTCGGGTGGAGCAGACAGCAGCGACTGACGGTATTGGTGCCTCTCCACCGCCAGTTCCAGGAGCCGGTCAACCAAAGCGCTATATTTTAGGCCGCTTGCTGCAAACATTTTCGGATACATACTGATGTTTGTAAAACCGGGCAGTGTGTTGATTTCATTTACTATTACGCTCTGGTCACTTCTGTTGAGGAAAAAATCTACCCGGGCAAGACCAGCGGCCTCAATCGCCTGAAAAGCCCTTACCGAGTATTCCTTAATCTTGTTTTCTAAATCAGACCCGAGTTCAACCGGCACTACCAATCCCGAACGATCATCTAAATATTTTGCCCGGTAATCATAAAAATCATTACAGGGAATAACTTCACCTGGCCGTGAGGCTGTCACTTCACGGTTGCCAATGACCCCACATTCAATTTCACGACCTTCGACATGCTGTTCAATTAATAGCTTATGATCATAAAGCAAGGCTTCTTCCACGGCAGCTATTAGCGCTTGCGAATCGTATGCCTTTGAAATCCCAACACTCGACCCGAGGTTTGCAGGCTTGACAAAAGCGGGATAACCGATTTCTTCCTGTACTTGATCAAGCCACATACCCTGATGACTGAGCCACTGCTCTCTATACAGCACCAGGTGGGGAACAACCGGTAGTCCTGCCTCTTTAAAGAGGACCTTCATCACTGCTTTATCCATGCCGGTGCTGGAAGCAAGCACCCCGGAACCAACATAGGGCAACCCGGCCATTTCAAAAAGACCCTGGATTGTTCCGTCTTCCCCGCAAGTTCCATGCAGCACTGGAAATACCAGGTCGATCGTTTCAAAAACCCAGCCGTTTGCCTTTTCCGAACTCTTGATCAACAGCCCCGGTCTGGTTGGATCAGTCACCATCACTGCCGTACTTGCTTTTTCAGGTCTGCGGTTTTCCCAGAGCGAAAACCAGGCATCAGGACCAGTTAACCATGAGCCGTCCCTGTTGATCCCGACCGGTACTATTTCATATTTTTCCTGATCAATGGCTTCCATGATCGAAGATGCCGAGCGCAAAGAAACAATATGCTCACCGGAGCGTCCCCCAAAAATTACAGCAACTCTTTTTCTTTGATTCATCAAATCAGCCCCGTATCATAGCAGTATCAGATCAAGCGGTTTTTAACTGATTATAGCATACCCCAAATAGAATACCCTTTAGAATTATTCATGTACTTGACTGCAAAGCTTTGTAGTATAATCAGCAGCAGTGCAGTGATCATCAACATTGAAAGCGAGGTTTTAGCATAGTGCGACCGGCAGCCATCATCCTGGGAGCAAACTTTTATACCGCCCTTGGAGCAATCCGCAGTCTCGGCCGGAGGGGAGTAGAGGTTTATGCCTTGGACTATCATTTTCCCACCGCATACGCTTTGGCATCTCGTTATGTTAAAACGAAGGTGCTCTGCCCTGACATTAATTATGATGAGAAAGGGCTGGTTGATTTTTTAGTTGAGTTCGGCCGCGGGTTTAAAGTCAAACCGGTATTAATGGCCACCAGTGACAGTTACGCGCTGATGGTTTCCAGAAATGCATCCCTACTGGCAGGATACTATCTCTTTCCAGCCCTGCCTGAAGGCCTGCTCGAGCAGATCATCGATAAAAAGGGCTTGCATGAGCTGGCAGAAAAACATCAACTGCTGGCGCCAAAAACTTACCTTGTCGGGCCGCGAACCGATCCGGAGGAAGTAGCCGCAAACATGCCCTACCCCTGCATCATCAAACCGGCACTTTCGCATATGTTTGTTAAGGTCTTCAGAAAAAAATGCCTTTACGCCAACAACCGGGAAGAGCTTTTATCAGCTTTAAGTACCGCCCTGGAAAGCAAACTGGAAGTAATGGTTCAGGAAGTGATCCCCGGTTTTGACGACCAGATGTATGTTTATGATCTCTACGTTAACCGGGAGGGACGGGCTACACATAGCCTGACAGCTCAAAAACTGCGACAGTTTCCAATCAATTTTGGTTCTTCAACCTTAACACACCATCTGTACGATGACCGGCTGGCGGCAATCGGCCTTGATTACTTTAAGAGGCTAAACTATCGGGGTTACGGTGAAATAGAATTTAAAAAACATCCAAAGACCGGCGAATTTTACCTGATCGAAATTAACGCCAGGCTCAGTACTTTAAACATTCTCTTTGACAAGTGCGGGGTTGAATTTACTTATGCTATGTATTGCGACCTGATCGGAGAACCAATCCCAGATTATCACTTAACGGAAGACCAGCCCTGGGCCTTCTGGCATTTCTATGAAGATCTGATCAGTGTCAGCGCTTACCTGAGAACTAAGCAGCTCACTTTAAGCCAGGTGATCAAACCCTGGCTGTCCCACCGCAAGGCACATGCCATTCTGGCCGCTGACGACCTGATGCCTCTTTTTGCCTTCACCCGGGTGATCTTAAGCAAGGCCATCGCCAAGATCAGGCGGATCATTACCGGCAGCAGCAATCTATAATTGCAGGCTTTCAAAAATATGAAACAAGGGATGGCTGATGGCCATCCCTTGTTATTATTAGCATCTTGCACTTGTCTTAATACTAGCTTTCATCCTGTTTGGCTGCCTTGGCTGCAGCAACCACCTGCTCAGCCGCCTGGTGAGGCACTTCTTCGTAATGCGAAAAGGCCATACTGAAGAAGCCTCGCCCCTGGGTCATCGAGCGCAGATCGATCGAGTACTTGAACATCTCTGACAGAGGCACCTGAGCCCTGATTTTCTGCAATCCGCCATCCGGTTCCATCCCCTGAATCCGACCTCGTTTGCTGTTTAAATCACCCATGATATCGCCCATATATGAATCTGGTACGACCACTTCAACATTTAAGATCGGTTCCAGCAAAACCGGGTTGGCCTGTTCCATTCCTTTTTTAAAAGCCTGGCCAGCAGCAATTTTAAAAGCCATTTCAGATGAATCAACAGTGTGATAGGAGCCGTCAACCAACTTGACCACTACATCGACAACCGGGTACCCGGCAACGATGCCTTCATCCATCGCTTCACGAATACCTTTTTCTACAGCCGGGATGTACTGCCTTGGCACCGAGCCTCCAAATATTTTATCTTCAAAGACCAAGCCTTGGCCAGTCTCGGCCGGTTCCATCTCGATAAAGACATGGCCGAATTGCCCACGCCCGCCGGATTGTTTTTTGTGTTTTCCCTCAACCCGCGACTGGCCCCTGATCGTTTCTTTGTAGGGTACCTTCGGGGTGGTAAAGTCAACTTCAACGCCAAATTTCTGGGCCAGGCGGCTGACGATGATCTCCAGATGCAGCTCGCCGAGTCCTGAGATAACCGTTTGCTTGGTCTCCGCCCTGCGTTCCAGGCGGAAAGTGGGATCCTCTTCCAGAAAACGGGAGAGACCGCTCATCACCTTGTCTTCATCGCCCTTGGTCTTTGGCTCAACAGCAAAGGAAATTACCGGCTCGGGAAACGCCAGGGGCGGGAAAACGATCGGTTTGCTGCGATCGCAAAGAGTATCGCCGGTAGCAGTTTCCTGCAGTTTTGCCACACAGGCTATATCTCCGGTAACCACTTCATCCATGGTGATCTGGTTTTTGCCGCGCATCGAGAAAACCTGGCCAAACCGCTCGACGGTACCCTTAGATGAATTATAGATCTGGCTGTCTGGTTTCACCATCCCTGAATAGACACGGAAGTAATTAATCCTTCCCACATAGGGGTCGGCTAAGGTTTTGAAAACGAAAGCGGAGAGAGGCTCTGCCGGGCTTGGTTTACGGCTCACTTCTTCTTCACTTTCAGGCAGGTGTCCTTTCAGATCCTGTTGATCTAAAGGAGTGGGAAGGTACTGTTTAATCAGGTTAAGCAGCGGCTGAATTCCTAAATTTTTTGTGGAGGCAGCGCAAAGAACCGGCACTATTTTACCGCTTAACACGCCCTGCCGCAGGCCACGGTTAACCTCTTCATCACTCAAAGTTTCGCCTTCCAGGTATTTTTCAAGAAGGCTGTCTTCTGCCTCAGCCACAGATTCAATCAGTGTTTCCCTTAAGAGTGATGCCTGATCGCTTAAATCGGCCGGAATTTCCTCTTCAGTCATTTTCATCCCGTCACCGGAAAAGATCAGCGCTTTTTGTTTGATCAGGTCGACGACACCTTTAAAATTGGATTCCTTACCGATCGGCATCTGCAGCGGTGCCACATTCAAGCCGAAATGGTTTCGCAACTGTTCCAGCGTTTTGTCAAAATCAGCATTCTCTCGGTCGAGCTTATTGATGACCACCAGACGGGGCAGTTTAAAGTCATTGGCGTAACTCCAGACTTTCTCAGTCCCCACCTCAACCCCGGATACGGCACAAACTACGGTGATCACGCTATCAGCAACCCGCAGTGCCCCCAGAACATCGCCGATAAAATCGAAGTAACCGGGGGTATCAAGCAGGTTGACTTTTATACCGTCCCACTCCAGGGGAGCAAGGCCAACATTGATCGTGACCTGCTTCTTTATTTCATCGGGATCAAAGTCGGTAGTGGTATTGCCTGCTTCGATCTTGCCCAGACGATTAACCGCTCCTGAGGTAAAAAGCAGTGCTTCGGTAAGAGATGTTTTACCGGCACCGCCATGTGAAATAAGGGCTACGTTGCGAATATTTTCGCTGCTGTACTTCTTCATGCATCTGCCTCCTCAGTTCATCCGACCCGGTACTGTGCCGGGTTGCCTTATAATAACCGCTTACACCCTATCATTATCGCTTGAAAAATGCAACTGAACATTTAACTTATTAGCCTAAGCGTGACTTCACATATTCAACCAGGCCGCCGCGGGCGATCAGCTCCTGCATGAATGGGGGAAAGGGTGCCGACTGGTATGAATCGCTATTCTGTAAGTTAAAAATTAAACCACTCTTCAGGTCCACCTTTAGCCGATCTTTTCCAGATTCCAGTGCCTTTAAATCAGCATCACATTCAAGAATCGGCAGTCCGATATTAATAGCATTACGGTAAAATATTCGGGCAAAACTGCGAGCTACCACACAGGAAACTCCAGCCCCCTTGATCGCCAGCGGTGCATGTTCACGTGAACTGCCACAACCAAAATTGGTGCCGGCAACGATTAAGTCACCCTTTTTTACAAGCTGCGGAAACTCCGGCCAGATATCTTCCATCAGGTGTTTAGCCAGCTCTTCCGGTACGACTGTGCTCAGGTAGCGGGCAGCAATGATCGCATCAGTATCAATATTGTCCCCTAATACCCAAACTATTCCTTCTATATTCATCAGCTTACCTCCTCCGGGTGAACAATCCTACCGGCTACTGCAGAAGCGGCCGCAACTGCCGGGTTGCAGAGATAGACCTCACTTTCCGGGTGGCCCATACGTCCGACAAAATTACGGTTGGTTGTGGAGAGGGCTTTTTCGCCTTTTGCCAGAATCCCCATGTGCCCCCCCAGGCAGGGACCACATGTCGGGGTACTGACTGCCGCCTCGGCATCAACAAATATTTTCAACAATCCCTCTTCCAGGGCAGTGCTATAGATATGCTGCGTTGCAGGAATAACCAGGAGTCTGATTTTTGGACTAACTTTTTTACCTTTCAGGATTGAGGCAGCTACCCGCAAATCGTCTATGCGACCATTGGTACACGAACCGATAACCACCTGATCTAAAGTTATGTTTTTAGCCTCAGAAACCGGAAAGACGTTGTCCGGAGAAGGAGGGAAGGCGATCTGCGGTTCTAAATTACTGACATCATAGCTGAAAACTTTTTCATAGAAGGCATTCTGATCACTGTAAACCGAAATGTAGGAACGGGTAACCCTGCCTTTGAGATAGTCAAAAGTAATTTGATCGGGCTGGATATAGCCGCACTTACCACCAGCTTCTATCGCCATATTGGTCATAGTCAGTCTGCCATCCATCGGTAAGTTGTCTATTACCGGCCCGGCAAACTCCATCGCCCGGTATCGGGCTCCTTCGACCCCGATCTGGCCGATTGTAAAGAGGATCAGGTCTTTACCACTCACCCATGGCGCAAGAGTTCCTTTGTATTCAAATCGCATTGTGTGCGGCACCTTGAACCAGGTTTCACCAATCGCCATTGCCGCAGCCAGGTCGGTGCTGCCAACCCCGGTTGCAAAAGCGCCAAGTGCCCCGTATGTGCAGGTGTGGGAATCGGCGCCA
>VGTO01000071.1 GCA_016874655.1 Bacillota bacterium
CTTTGATGTTGCCCACGGCGACACGCTGATCGACCCCAAACACTGGGATGATGAGCCCTTTGATGCCATAGTTTCCAATCCACCCTATTCCATCAGGTGGGAAGGAGACAGCAATCCGCTATTGATCAACGACCCGCGCTTTTCACCGGCGGGAGTCCTGGCGCCCAAGAGCAAGGCCGACCTGGCCTTTACCATGCACATGCTCTCCTGGCTTTCCACAAGCGGCACGGCAGCGATTGTTGAATTCCCCGGGGTACTCTATCGCGGCGGCGCCGAGCAGAAGATCCGCAAATACCTGGTCGATAACAACTACCTCGATACCGTAATTCAGCTTCCGCCCGACCTTTTCTTCGGCACAACCATCGCCACCTGCATTATCGTGCTTAAAAAAAGCAAAAAGGATAACAAAACCCTTTTTATCGACGCTTCCGCCGAATTTGTGCGCGGTGGAAACAAAAACAAACTGAGCGATGAAAACCGCACCAAGATCCTGAAAGCGTTTACCGAGCGGGCAGACAGCGAGCATTTTGCCAGGCTGGTAGATAATAAAGCCATTGGTGAAAACGATTACAACATCGCGGTATCGAGCTATGTAACGCAAAAAGACCCCCGCGAGATAATTGATATTGCAAAACTCAATGCCGAGATAGCGGGTATTGTCGCCCGGCAGAACGAACTGCGCAAGGCGATTGATGAAATCGTAGCTGATATTGAAGGCGGGCAGTAATATGGCTGAGAAAATGAATACGATAGAAAAACTGATCGCCGAGCTTTGTCCTGAGGGGGTGGTGGTTAGGGAGTTTGGGGAAGTGGTTAAAATTTTGCGAGGTAAGAGATTAACTAAAAATCAGCTTTCTGATGAAGATAAATATCCAGTTTATCACGGAGGTTTAGAGCCGTTAGGCAATTATAGTCAGAGCAACAGAACTGCAAACACAGTTATGATTATAAATGTTGGTGCGTCTGCGGGAACAGTTGGATATAGCTCTGTTGATTTTTGGTCTTCTGATGGGTGTTTTTGCATCGGATTCTCAGACTTACTGATAAGTCGATACGCATATTATACTTTGATTTGCCATGAGAACATACTGCGTTCAAAAGTCAGGTATGCCGGTATTCCAACATTGGATGCTAATGCGGTCGAGAGCATAAAAATAGCCATCCCTCCTCTTGCCATCCAACAAGAGATCGTGAACATTCTTGATACCTTTACCACACTGGAGGCTGAACTGGAAGCAGAGCTGGAGGCGGAACTGAAGGCGCGGAAGAAGCAGTATGAGTATTACCGGGATGAGCTGCTGACCTTTGGGGATGATGTGGAGTGGAAGACGCTGGGGGAGATTTGTAATAATGTCAGTTCAGGAGGCACGCCATTATCAACCAAAACTGACTACTATGGTGGTCATATCCCATGGTTAAGAACACAGGAAGTGCGCTTTGCCAATATCTATGACACTGAGGTAAAAATAACGAATAATGGTCTTAAAAAATCATCAGCAAAATGGATCCCTGAAAATTGTGTTATTGTTGCAATTTCTGGAGCAACGGCTGCACGCTCGGCTATTAATAAGATTCCCTTGACGACAAATCAACACTGTTGCAACTTAGAAATTAACCCCCAAATTGCAAATTATCGTTATGTTTTTCATTGGGTTAGCTGTCAATATGAAAAACTTAAAGCCTTTGGACAAGGAGCACGATCAGATCTAAATAGCGCACTAATTAAAAAATTCCCAGTCCCCATCCCTCCCCTCGCCGAACAACAACGCATCGTCGCCATTCTCGACAAATTCGACGCTTTAGTAAACGATATTTCCGTCGGCTTACCGGCGGAACTCAAGGCTCGGCGCAAACAATACGAATACTACCGGGAGAAATTATTAACCTTCGAATCTCTGTAGAGCGTATGATGAAATTAATACGTTCTACAGGTATATTTAATCCTGTAGAACGTATATTGACAAAAATACGCCCGACAGGTATAATAGGCTTATATGGAACTATATTTATCACCCAGTGATTATCTAAGAAACTTTGACCGTTTTATTGGTGAGTTGTCTTTTGCCGATCCCAAAAAGTTACATATTGCTTCTCATCCGAAATGGATCAATGTTCACCCTGCCGTTCTCGCTTTTACCGCAACGCTAGCTCTTACGGTTGGACGGGAGCATGTCGAGTTTGACGCTTTTACCGCTTCGTCGGCGCATTACCTTGATCGCATGGGGCTTTTTAATTTTACAAAAAATAAATCTCCGTATCATATCGCTCATAATGAGCCTGCCGGTAGATTTATCCCGCTGACCATCATTAAAGACTCTGCCGGTCAATCGCAATTTATCACGGATATGATACCTCTTTTGCATCTGCCGCCCGAGAAAACTGATCCGATAAAATATACGATCGGTGAGCTGGTGCGAAATGTTCTGGAGCATTCATATTCAACTAGTGGAGCGGTCGTCGTGGCACAGTATTATAGAAAATCCAATATAGTGCGCATCGGCATTTGTGATAACGGCATCGGTATTCGGCAAAGCATGAACAAATTCTGGCATCCGAAAAATGACATTGATGCCATTAAACTGGCGTTGATGCCGGGAATTTCCGGAACAACTCACCGAGAAGGCGGCACGGAAGACAATGCTGGTGCGGGACTGTATTTTATTAAATCCATCGCTCAAGTGGCGCGTAATTATTTCGTGATCTACAGCGGCAGCGCCATTTACAAATTGTTATTGCATGATAAGCGCATCAAAAATGCCAGACTTCATCCCGATCCGAATGATGACAGGCACTCTGAACGAAATAATGCTCCAAATTTTCACGGCACATTGGTCGCGATTGATATTGCTCTTGATAGTGATGCCGGGGATTTTGAAAAATTATTGGGTGATATTCGTGAAAGTTATACGCTTGCTTTGCGAGAACGCAAGAAAATAAAATATAGAGAACCAAGGTTTGTATGAAAAAGATTATTGTATATCAGGAAGCGGGTGAATTTGCCGAGAATAAAGATGTTGCCAGAAAATGGCGTGAAGAGATTATTTTGCTGGAATTGGCAAAGAACAAGGTAGTTGAAGTGGATTTTGTTAACGTGACCGGCGTAACGCAATCATTTGTTCACGCATTGGTGGCAGAGGCGTTTCGACGATATGGGGATAGAGCGTTTGATAATCTGATCTTTTCAAACGCCAATGGTGTAGTTCGAGAAATCATTAGGACTGTGTATCACTATATGCAGGAAAGTTTAGGGGATACGGATGAAAACAGGCCATGAGCAAATCTAAGCCCTATTATTTAGTCGCGGAAAATCCGCAAAGCACGGTGGTGGCGGAATACGCAGCTGAGTACCGTATCGCCAAGACGTACCAGAGCGAGGCGGAATTGGAGCGCGTCTTTATAGAGCAGCTGGAGTCACAGGCCTATGAGTACCTGTCTATTACTGCTGAGGACGATCTGGTGAGTAACCTGCGTGTGCAGCTTGAAAAGCTTAACGACTTCAGCTTTTCCGATGCCGAATGGGAGCGGTTCTTTACCGGAGAGATTGCCAACCCCAATCAGAGCATTGCCGAAAAAACAGCCACTATTCAGGAAGACTTTATCAAAAATCTAAAAAGAGATGACGGAACCGTCAAGAATATCTACCTGCTAAGAAAAGATAAGATTCACGAAAACAGTGTGCAGGTGATCAACCAATACGAAACCACCCCGTCGCCTTACGGCGCCCCTCTAACCAACCCGTCGCCTGACAGCGCCACCCCTCCGGAGGAGGGGAATTTTGCAATGCGTAAGAATCGCTACGATGTAACTGTTTTGGTTAACGGCCTGCCGCTGGTCCATATTGAGCTTAAACGGCGGGGGGTAGCTATTGAGGAAGCATTTAACCAAATTAACCGCTACCAACGCGAGAGTTTCTGGTCCGGCTCCGGGCTTTTTGAGTTTGTGCAGATTTTTATCATCTCCAACGGCACGCATACCAAATACTACAGCAACACCACGCGCGCGGAGCATATCAGGGAATCAGGCGAAGGCGCTGTCAAGAAAGGTAAACGCACCAGCAACAGCTTTGAGTTTACCAGTTGGTGGGCGGATGAGACCAATAGACCGATTACCGACCTGGTGGATTTTGCTAAAACCTTTTTTGCCAAGCACGCGCTTCTTAATATCCTCACCCGCTACTGTGTGTTTACCACCGATAAACAGCTTTTGGCACTACGGCCTTATCAGATCGTGGCGACCGAGAAGATCTTAAGCAAAATTGAGATCAGCACCAATTACAAGAGACTCGGCACTGTGAGTGCGGGTGGCTATATCTGGCACACCACCGGCTCGGGTAAAACCCTGACCAGCTTCAAAACCGCCCAACTGGCCAGTAAACTGCCCTATGTTGATAAGGTGCTTTTTGTGGTTGACCGCAAAGATCTCGATTACCAGACCATGCGCGAATACGACAAGTTTGAGAAAGGCGCAGCCAACAGCAACACCAGTACGGCCATCTTAAAACGCCAACTGGAAGATTCAAGCGCGCGTATTATTATCACCACGATTCAAAAGCTCGACCGCTTCATCGGCCGCAACAAGGGGCATCTTATTTTTGAAGGCCATATTGTGTTGATCTTTGATGAATGCCACCGCTCGCAGTTCGGCGAAATGCACGCTGCCATTACCAAAGCGTTTAAAAACTATCATCTCTTCGGCTTCACCGGCACGCCGATCTTTGCCGTGAATGCTTCTTCCGGTGGTCGGCCTGATTTTAAGACCACCGAGCAGGCCTTTGGCGATAAGCTGCACACCTACAATATTGTGAACGCCATTGCCGATAGGAATGTTTTGCCCTTTAAAGTGGATTATGTTTCTACCGTGCGCGAAGCTGAAGACATTGAAGATAAAAAGGTGCGCGATATCGACCGCGAAAAAGCGCTTGCCGCGCCGGAGCGCCTGGCGAATATTGTTCAATACATCCGCGACCATTTTGATCAGAAAACCAAACGGAACAGCTTTTACAAACTGAAAGACCGCAGGCTGGCGGGGTTTAACTCCATCTTTGCCGTCTCTTCCATTGATGTGGCCAAGAAATACTACTATGAATTCCAAAAACAGCTTTCCATTGTGCCAAGCGATAAAAAGCTTAAAATTGCGATCATTTACAGCTTTGGCGTCAACGAGGAAGAAACAGATGGTGTGATGGACGAGAACTCCGAGGATACCAGCGGCCTGGATAAAAGCTCAAGGGATTTTCTGGAGAGCGCCATCAAAGACTACAATGCCATGTTTGGGACAACCTATGACACCACGGCCGATAAATTTCAGAACTATTATAAAGATGTCAGCGAACGGGTGAAAAACCGGGAAGTAGATATTTTGCTGGTGGTTAATATGTTTTTGACCGGCTTTGACGCTACAACGCTTAATACCCTGTGGGTGGATAAAAACCTGCGCCTGCATGGGCTGTTGCAGGCGTTTTCGCGCACCAACCGCATCTTAAACACCGTTAAGACGTTCGGCAATATTGTCTGCTTCCGCAATCTGGAGGAAGCGACCAATGAATCCATTGCCCTCTTCGGCGATAAGGAAGCCAGCGGGATTGTCCTCTTAAAATCGTATGATGAGTACTATAACGGTTATACGGACGGCGACAAGGAAGTCCGTGGCTATGCCAGCCTGATTGAAGAGCTTTTAGCGAAATTCCCGCTTGGCGAGCAAATTATCGGGGAACAAAATCAAAAGGATTTCATCCGACTCTATGGCACGATCTTGCGGCTGAGCAACATCCTGGCTACTTTTGACGAATTCAGCGGCAACGAAATCTTAACCAGGCGGGATGTTCAGGATTATCATAGCGTTTACATTGATCTCTACAACGAGATCCGTGAGATAGATAAAAGCGAAAAGGAAGACATCAACGATGATCTTGTGTTTGAAATGGAGCTCATCAAACAGATCGAGATCAATATTGATTATATTTTAGAGCTGGTTAAAAAATATCACGAAGATAACATCAAGAACCGCGAACTGCTGGTTGACATTAACAAGGCCATTGACTCGAGCCTTGAACTGCGTAACAAAAAAGACCTCATCAACCAGTTTATCAGTGCACTTGATATCCACTCGGTGGTAGATGAAGACTGGCGTGAATATGTTGGAAAGAAAATGATCGAGGAATTAGAGGAGATTATTAAGTGCGAAGATCTTGATCCCGACGAAACCTATAAGTTTATCCGCAATGCTTTTCGTAACGGCAGTGTTGCAACCACAGGCACTGATCTGGCCAAAGTACTGCCGCACGTATCCCGTTTTTCTCCCGGTGGGGAGCGTTCCCAAAAACGAGAGAGCGTATTGAACAAATTGATCCATTTCTTTGAGCGGTTTTTTGATATTTCTGGTGGAAAGATTTAGGGTAGACGAGATAACCGAACAATGGCTTCCGACAGAACAGACACACTTTCGTACACACTTTTATTTGTAAACAGTGCCGATGTAGGCAAAATCCGGATTAGTAAGATGAACAGCGATGCAGTTATCTTCGAAGATTTCGCCTAACTTACATATGAACCAATAATCATTTCTTTGCCAAGAAATTTCCCACCAGCCCACCCAGCCACGCAAACAGCGCCCAAGGGATTTGTGGATAAACCAACACTCCAAAGAATCTTTCCTTCACGGAAATAGTCGAAATATGACTACTTCTGCTAAATATTTGCATAGTGTTCACCAAGATGCTGGTAAATGGCGTTGTAACCCGCAGTGGGGTACTGCCGCCGGGGTATGGGGTCAGGTCTTGAAATATAAGTTTCTCATAAGATCTCTAAACTCAGACCGATCAGTCGATCTGTTTCATCTGCAAGGAAGAGCGGGATGTTTAGGAGGTCACCGTCCATCCGAAGATTCTGCAGGGAAAGGCGGACGCGCAACTTAACGTCGTCTTTGTACTTTTCTTTGTACTTCTGTAAGCTTCGTGACGTGACATTTCGTTCCGACTTTACTTCTATAGGGAAAATGTCATTATCTCTCTGAACTAAAAAATCAATTTCGTGTCGGGGGTTGTCGACAGCCCAATAGCGAGGCATGGCTTCGAACTGCGGTTTGAGCGACTGCAGCACGTAGTTTTCGCTCAGGGCGCCTTTGAATTCGACAAAAAGCCGGTTGCCCTCAGCGATTGCCGAAGGATTCAAAAGGGACAGTCGCCGAAGTAAACCGATATCGACCAGGTATAGTTTAAAAGCGGAAAGATCATCGTAGGCCGACATCGGAAGGCCCGGTGCGCTACTCCGGTAAACTTTAAGGGCCAGACCCGCATCGCACAACCATTGCAAGGCATCCTCGTACTCTCGCGCACGTGCCCCTTCTTTTACAACTTTGTAGAGGAATTTTTTGTTTTCTCGTGCCAATTGGGAAGGGATAGAATGCCAGAGCATTGATAGCTTGGGGTAATCTTTTCGGTCCGGATGCTTGGCAAAATCACGCACATAGGCGTCGAGAATATTTGATAGAATATATTGCACACGTTCCACATCTCGATCTTCTGTCCACGAACGGACCGACTCCGGCATGCCGCCGGTCACAAAAAACATTTTTAGTTTTTCATAGATCGGATTGTAAAATGCTTCAGGGATAGGCTCGAACCGCTCGATATTCTTTAAATAAGAAGCATAGTTTGCAGCCCCGTCAGCGAGCAGGAACTCGCTAAATGACATCGGCCCGATCTCCAGAAAATCGACCTTGCCGACAGGGAAAGAAGCCGGTTTAGATAAAGTAACGCCCAGAAGTGAGCTGGCGCAAACCACATGATAGGTAGGCGCGTTTTCATCAAAGTATTTCAGCGCATTCAGAGCTTCCGGGCATTCCTGGATCTCATCGAAAATCACAAGAGTGTCCTCAGGCACAATTCGTTGGCTGCTGGCCATCATCAAGTTTTGAAGAATGCGATCGATATCCTTCGTCGTTTCAAAAAATTGCTTGTATTCTAGCTGCTCGTCAAAGTTGAAGTAGGCAGTATTTATATAATGCATGCGCCCGAACTCCTTAAGCGCCCAGGTCTTACCCACCTGGCGAACACCTTTAAGCAGCAGGGGCTTACGATTCTTTGACTGCTTCCAACGCAGAAGGTCATTCATTATGATTCGTTCCATAGTAGAGCCTCGTTTATCACATAAATATGATAATTATGTGTAGATTGATCACATTATTATAGATTATACTGCCAAATAGTTTCAGCTGTCAATTGGATAAGGGGGTCAGGTCTTGAATTATAAGTTTCTTATTGCGATCTGTAAACATATTCCGCAAAAAAGTAATAATTCAAGACCTGACCCCAATATATTTTAGCGCTGCTCCGCCAGAAACCTTAAGAGACTGCTGTTGAATTCCAGTGGCGCGGTTTCCATCGGGCAATGGCCCTCGCCTTCCAGCACAACCAGCTCGGCTCTTTTTAGAAGGCTATTTAGTTTATAGCCTTCTTCCAGCCTAACCCATTCGTCTTCCTCGCCCCAGATTAGCAACACCGGCGTCTGTAGATCTGCAAGATCACTTAATAAATCCCTCTCCCTGGTTTTCAGCATCTCTACCAGGGCGGCATCGCTGTCTTTGATCAGCAGGGGCCGGTAGTAGCCCTCAAATTCATCTTTTGTCGGCGCCCTGCCGTAGGCGGACGCGAGTGCTCTTTCTACATTTTCTTCGCTTAAAAGAACCCGAGTCGCCAGGTGGCGCACTGCCCTGCCCAGGGGCGGATAGTGGAAAATCCAGCTGGAGCGCCCGCGGCCTGCTGCAGGTATCGCCCCGGCAGCAAGGGTAACGCTTTGCACCTGATCCGGTCTTTGCAATGCCATCGCTGCCACCACGCCACCGCCCATGGAGTGACCAACCAGGTGCCAGTCAGAGCCGGAATCCAGAGATTCCAGCAAACTCCAGAGCAGCTCTGCTCTGTGATCAGCTGTTGGCGAAAAATTTAAATTGCGCTCGCTTAAGCCAAAACCGGGCAGGTCAACGGCGATCACCCGGTAACCTTCCTCCGCCAGCGCCGGAGCAGTGTAGCGCCAGGAAAATGTAGAGCCGGAAAAACCGTGGACCAGGAAAACCCCTTCAGCGCCGTCTTCTGCCCACTGGCGATAGTGCAGCTTAACTCCTTCAACAGCCAGTACCGCACTGCTATCATAAAGAGGCTCAAACTCCTTACCAGGCAGCTCCTGCAAAGGCAGCAGGTACGGAATAATGCTCAGGATGATCAAAAGGCCAATAACAACTAACCCGATTAACTTTAAGCCACGAATCATGCTCGCTGTTCTTGCGTTTGCATTATTTATAATCGCTTACCGCCTTCTTTCTGGTTTTTGAGTAAAGAAGCTTCATTAGTTACTAATGATATCACAGCCTCAGAGCGCAGTATATCTTGATTTGTTACCGGTACTAATGGTATTATGTAGACAGCGGATTAGCATTAACCCTCCAGTAGTATGGTCTCAACAGCAACTAATTCGAGGTGAATTATATGAATTATAACGAGGTAGGCAAACCTCTGCTGCGTACTGACGCCTACGAGAAAGTTACCGGCAAGGCAACTTACGTAGCAGACATCAAATTGCCAAAGATGCTCTATGCAAAGATTTTGCGGGCCGAGCACGCCCACGCAAAAATCCTTTCCATTGATACCAGTGAAGCTGAAAAGATGCCGGGCGTGCGCAAAGTGGTTACCGGTCAGGGGTGCGATATTCTTTTCGGCGCCTGTATCAAAGACCAACCCCCTCTCGCCGTGGATAAAGTCAGGCATGCCGGTGAAGGTGTAGCTGCCGTCATTGCGGAAAGCGAAAGGCAGGCCGAGGAAGCAACTAAAAAAATTAAGGTTAAGTATGAACCACTACCCTTTGTGATCGACCCGCTTGAAGCGATCGCTGAAAATGCCTCGATCATCCACGAGCGTAACCACGAGTACAACCGTCTGCCTGGTTACCCTCCG
>VGTO01000072.1 GCA_016874655.1 Bacillota bacterium
CTGCCCGGCGCTCTGACGGTTTCATGAACCGCTGGTATCTTGACCCGCTCTTTAAGGGCAGCTACCCGCAGGATCTGGTGGAGCTCTTTGCCCGCCGTTTCAAAATGCCTGAGCAGGAAGAGGGAGACCTGCAGGTAATTGCCGAACCGCTCGATTTTCTGGGGATCAACAATTACACGCGGGTGCTGGTGGAATCCACCGGTGTGGCCGACGACTTCATGGGCAACCCGGTTAACCCGCCCGACAAAGAATATACCGAGATGGGCTGGGAAGTTTACCCCGAAGGTTTATATGACCTGTTAACCAGGGTGCACCGCGATTACGGGCCAATCCCGCTTTATGTCACTGAAAACGGCGCCGCCTTTGAAGACGAGCTTAGCACAGGCGGAGTAGTGGACGATCCCCGCCGGGTCAGCTTTTTTCAGGGTTACTTGCTGGCCTGCTGGAAAGCAATTGAAGAAGGGGTGCCTTTAAAAGGCTACTATGCCTGGTCGCTGCTCGACAACTTTGAGTGGGCCTTTGGCTACAGCAAGCGCTTCGGCCTGATCTATGTGGATTACCCGGCCCAGAAACGCTACTTGAAAAAAAGCGCCCTCTGGTACAAAGAGGTTATCTCCCGTAACGGGCTGGAGATTTAAATGGTGCTGGAGGAGGAAGCGGTGACGGTAAAAAGGACAGCCGAAAAGAACATTACCCGCATTGATGGTGACCGGCGGGAGCTTGTTGCCGATCAGGTGGTAATCGAAGCGCCGCTGACCATCTACTTAAATGGCAGTGAGCTGGTAACCCTGCTCTGCACCCCGGAAAAAATTGACTACCTGGCCTTAGGTTTCTTACGCAGCGAGGGCTTTATTACAGCCATGGATGAAATTCAGAGTTTGCGGCCCCGCCCGGAAGAAGGCCTTGTTGAAGTGGAACTTAAAGATCAAAAAGGGCTCGAAGAAAAACTCTTCGGCAAGCGAACGATCACCTCCGGCTGCGGCAAGGGCACCGTCTTTTACAACGTTCTTGATTCACTGCGCAGTGCTCCGCTGACCGGTACGCTCAAAATCAGCGCCGCCAGAATCTGGGAATTAAATGGTGAACTGCAAAAAATAGCGTTGCTGTTTAAGACAACGGGCGGCGTCCACAGCGCCGCCCTGGTTGACAGCGAAAAGCTGCTCTACTTTCATGAAGATATTGGCCGTCATAATGCGGTGGATAAGATTATCGGCGAATGCTTACTGAACAGCACGACCACCGGGGACAAGGCGCTTTTTACCAGTGGCCGGCTGAGCTCAGAAATTCTGCTGAAGGCGGCGAAGTTGAAGATTCAGCTGATTGTCTCACGGGCGGCGCCCACCTCGCTTAGCGTTGAGCTGGCCGAAGCCTTAAACATTACCCTTGTCGGCTTCGTGCGCGGTCGGCGGATGAATATCTACAGCCACCCCTGGCGGGTCTTCTAATTACTGATAAAAATTTTTCAAAAAGTGTCTAAAAAATATTTTTCTCGGTATAACTTATACAGAACCAGGATAGAAGTTTTCCAAAAACCTGACGATAATGGCAAACCTTCCGAAAGGAAGGGACGCAAAGCTTTGGGTCTAAGCCCTTACAAAGGGTATGACAGCCAGGCTACCGAACCGGGGTTTTTTTTACTCCGGTATTTTTTTTAAATAAAAAGCCTTTTATCGTCCAAATGAATAAAAAGGGAGGCGGAAAAAAGAAAAACTGACGGTAATAGAAAGTAGATGCCTAATCCGTTTGGCAGAAGGCATCGGTAATCAGTAATCAGGGAACCAGATATTTGAGCAAGTATATATTTTATTAATTTAGGAGGATAAGTAAATGAAAAAAGCAGTTTTAGTTTTGGCAGTAGTGCTTGTTTTGGTAGGTGTTTTTGCCGTAGCAGCGTTAACGCAGGTGGAGATTGAAAGGGATATCAACGTATCCGTGGCAAGCGATATCGACCCGGATGTAGCTATTAAATTTGCAGTCGGCACAGGATATGGTGACGTGGCTAAACTCACTGCTGGTGATAACTTTATCGAATTTGACCTTTCCGGAGCTTTATCTTTAGCTGATCATTTTAACACCCAGGCCGTTTTCCAGGTAGGCGATGCAGATAACGAGGTCTTTAGCATTACCAACAACTCGAATGTTGTAATTACTGTTGCCATTGAACCAGCAGTAGTAGGAGCTACTAGCTATTTATCCTTAGAAGGCTCTAGCACAGTAGCTGTGGGAGAAACAGAAGAGTATTATTTTGAGCTGGACACAACCGGTGCGATGACCGGTAAGCCCGGCACTCCTATCGATATCTCTGAAACCTTAGTAATCCGGAAGCAGCCTTAATCAGAGGGGTATTTGATGATCAGATCTATTCTGACAGGGTTGGCGGCAATACTGCTGGGGGTGATGATTTTCACCCCCAGCGGGCCGGCGCATGTTATTTCGGGGAGTATGGAGCCCGAAATCCGTACCGGTTCCACTATTTTTATTGTTCCTGCCGGAAAGATAGACGTTGGCGAGATCATTGTATTTCACCCTGTTGGAACGAAGCATGAAATGATCGTGCACCGCGTGGTGGAAGAAACTCCGGAAGGTTATATTACCAGGGGCGATGCGGTCTCTCAGACCGACCAGGAGTTGGGAGAACCACCGGTAACAGACGAACGTGTGGCAGGGAAAGTGCTGACCATCCAGGGCTCGGTAATACAGATCAGTTACAGTAAATTTATAAACCTGGCCCTGGGTCTCTGCCTGGCCCTGGGTTTCTACTGGACTTCCACGGCCACTAAAATAGTACGCAAAAAAAGGCTCCGGTTTAAGCACGTTCAGCAGTACGTGCTCGTTTTCTGCACAATGATCGTTCTCTTTTCCATGATTCTCGGTTCCGGCGCTGAATCGGTAACCTTTCTGGCCAGTGAAAACCCCGGGACCCGTCCGGACCATATTAAGGTTGGGGAAACAGGCAATGTTGATTTTCAGGTGAAGAACAGGTCTCCGCTGCCAGTGCTAGTTTACGTTGAGGGGCCTTTAAACAGGGGCAGTGGGATAATCCGGCCTTTTTCGGAATCGGTAACCGATGTTGGTATCCCCGCCCGCCATGACCCAGGGTGGTACGAAGTTATAATCAAAAAATATACTTACCCGGTTGTGCTGCCTCCGGTTTTGATTAATACGCTATACAGTATATCTCCATTCCTGGCGATGGCAGCAGTTTTAGCGGCGGTGGTCTGCCTGTTAAATTTGATACTCAGGGTTATAGAACCATGGATACCTCTTTCCCTCCTCCTGGGGGGGAAAGCGTTACGGAGAAATTACCGCCGTCTCAAGAGGAGTTTTATGCTATGAGAAAATTAATAAAAGTATGGCCCCTAATCCTGATTGTTATACTCTTGTTTAATACTCCTGCGATCAAGGGATTAACCAATGTTCAGCTCGATCGTTCAATCAGCTTCCAGTTGATCCCCGGCGGAGAGCTGACAGTAATCGGCATTGGTGGCGGGGTCCCCGGAGCGCTGGAATTACCACACCAGGCTGAAAATTTTGGTAAGCTGATTAACAATTACGGGTTTGATATTGAACTGGATATTGTCGTGGAAGTTGAATTTTTGGAAGCGGTATTTGAAGGCACCAAGGCCTGGTGGGACAACATTCTAATATCTGTCGGGCCGAATAGTTTGGATTTTCAAAGATTATTCTTCGGAGATTCTTATAAAAGGCTCGCTACCGGCAGGTTTTTGCTTGAACCAGGCGGTGAGCTTGATATTAAGATGAACCGTAGGTCTGATGTTATAGTAATTGGAAAACCTCCCAGAATACTACATTATGCTCTTGGCGTTGCCCGCTTTTACATCACCGGCTACGATCCTCAGGGTGAAGTTATTTTTTACTTGGAGCCCAGTGAAGATCTGCTTCAGCAATATTTTTTCAAGGGAAGTCAGGTTGTAGCGAACGCCACTTACCATAGTATGCAAATCAACGAAGCCGAAGCGGTCACTGAAGAGCTGGAATCTGCTGTATTTATAGATTCTTTACCGGAATATCTTGATCCAATCCGGGTCCTTCACGTTGAAAATCTGAACGGTTTTGTTGAAAGCTTACAGCATGATCCCGAAGATCCTGAAGCTATTAATGACTGGTATGAAGCGGTGGACAGCACTGAAGACACGGTTTTATACCTTCTCTTTGATGATCCGGGAGTGACTCTTGTTGGTAGCCAAACTATTGCGATACTGGCCAGAAAAACTGACAACAGTCTGAACGTTCCTAAGCTTGATCTGGATCTTTTCCAAAATGGTGAGTATATAATTACACTCGTCGCCGAAGAAGAAATCAACAGCAACGAAGGAGCAATCTATCTCTACGATTTTGACCCAGAGATCCTTAGAGATTCGTCTGCCGTTAATCTTGGAATCTGGTTGCATGGTTATCATACAGGTGGGGCTGCTGAGCAGCGAAATACGGTTGAGTTTGGCGCGATCAGATGGTTGCTGCGAAACGAGTAAAGGTATCTGTAACGATCGATATGATCCGGGGTGAATCTAATGAAAAACAATAAAAAAGTATTGCTGCTGATCAATATATTAATTGTATTATTGGTTATTGTCGGTTACTTTCATGTGCCGAAATTCGAAAAAGTTGAGGCCAGCAGCGTTCAAACAAAAACGGTAATTGAGTCAAACTTTGATTACGAGTTTAAAGCCAATAATGACACTATAATCTGGTCATCGGGCGAAACCCTGGAAAAAGGTATGCCTCTTTATTACTATGCCTTGGAGCCAAGTCTTACAGTATACCCTTCATTGCTTGCGGATAATCCTGAGGAAGGCGAAATAAAAGTAGAAACGTACATTGGAAGCTTTGATAAGGAAGGTAACCACTACTGGGTTAAGTTTATCAAAAATCAGCAGACTGGACCAACAATGGTTGGAGCGAAAGAGCTTTCTCCAATAACGATTGATGTAGCAGAACTGCTTGAACTGGCAAGCGAAATTGAAGGTGAACTGAACGGCAGAAAGGGATCAAGCGGAGTTCTGAGTATCCTGATATCGCTACAGGCCGATTTGCTTGAAGAGTCATTTAAACATGATATTTCATTTACTTTTGATAGTAACGGGATCATCCCACCCAGCGCTGAACTGCTTTCTGTAAGAAAAGAAATAGCGGAAGAAATACCACAGACGATTATGGAGAGTAGAACACTAAAAGATTATCTTGAATGCGGTTATTTTCTTAGTTACAGCGGTGCTGTTGCCTTCCTTTTTGTAACTTCATTTGTAACTTTTAAGAGAGAGCCAAAAAGTGTTTATAAGCGCTACAATAATTGGGTCAGCAGGGCAACACTGACTGTTGATAAAGAGCCAGAAGCTTATTTCGATTCGCTGAAAGAACTCATCGATACAGCGGTGGAACTTGATAAAAAGGTTTTATTTGATTATGTAAAGGATATTTACTATGTTTTAGATGGGCAAAATTTATACGCGCATGTTAAAGTTACTGATGAACAGATTTCTCGCAGAAGATCTGTAAATCATTAATCTTTAACATGCCTGGGAATATTCGATTCTATCCACAGCTTCTTTGCGTTTACGACTACCTGGTCCAGGTAAAAACCTGTCTGGTACTCGATTTCATCCCTTAACTTTAGCTGAAGATCAAGGAGCAGGCGATCGATGCGTCTGTCGGGAATCAGCTGCAAATCGATGGCAAGATCCAGATGCAGGGATACTTTACTGTTGTCGTTTTTCACATCAATATGCATGACCTTATGAACCCCGGGCATTTGCATCGAAATGTATTCGATAATTTCAAGGATGACGTGTTCGGCAATAAAAAAACTGCCCAGGGTGCTGTAAATCGGCCGAATGACGGAGCGCTCCAGCGGGGTGGTCGCGGACAGCTGGGGCAGGCTGAAAAATGAGCGCAGCGGAGCAATAATATAACCGGGAAACTCTTTTTTAATGGCAAAAGTCGGCAGCGGTATAACGTGCCGGTTTTCCTTGGCCCTAACGGTCAGGGCCTTCTGGATCGATTCTGGGTCGGAGATCTCTTCAATCGTATAATAATAGGTGGGGTTATCCAGCTCCAGGTTCTGGGTGATAACTTCGGCCATCTTCCGGGAGGTGGAGAGCACCATCAGCTTGCCGGGTTTTTCCTGGGCCAGCTTTTCCTTTACCTGCCGGGCATGATCAGGATCTTTAAAAAGAGCTCTTTTGATCGCTCCAAAGCGGGTGTTCTCACGCTTGGCAGAACGCCCGGCCAAAATAACATTACCCTTGATCAACAAGCCGTCATCAATAATATAATCGATGCTGTAACGGCGGGCCACTAACGGTGCCTGGTGGCTTTTACCTGTTCCGCTGTGCCCGATCAGGGCATAGATTTCCACATAATCACCTCGGATCAAGATTTGACGAAGCTACTTGCGTCCGCTTCCGAAACTGTTTTATTATAACATATAAGGGCTGGCGGCTGGATGTGGTAAACTGCGTTTGCCTGCCGGAATAATAGGTTTTATCTAAGGGGAGACAGCGATGCAGTTTATCATCACAGCGCCACAGAAATTGCAGGGTGAATTAAAGGTTCCCGGTGATAAATCGATCACCCACCGGGCTCTGATGCTTGGCGCTTTGGCGACAGGGATTACCACTCTCGAGGATTTTCTGGAAGCGGATGATTGCCGATCAACCATGAGCTGTCTGCGTTCGCTGGGAGTAACGATCGGGAAGAATGGTAAAAAATTGCAAATCAAAGGACTCAATATGGTCTTGCAGCAAGCAGATGCACCTCTCTATGCCGGCAACTCCGGGACAACTGCGCGCCTGCTGCTTGGTATTTTAGCCGGACAGCCTTTTAAAACCAAGATTATCGGGGACCAATCGCTCAGTAACAGGCCAATGAGAAGGGTGGCTGAACCTTTAGTGCAGATGGGCGCTTCGATTACCGACGAAGGAGGTCATCTGCCCTTAACCATCAGTGGCGGCAACTTGCGTCCATTAACCTATAACACACCCCAAGCCAGTGCCCAGGTAAAATCGGCAGTTTTACTGGCCGGGCTGTTTGCCGAAGGGAAAACGACGGTCATTGAACCGGCGGCGAGCAGAAATCATACCGAGCTGATGTTAAAGTCTTTTGGAGCAGAAATTGAAACTGGAGAGTGCCGGGTGATGGTTGAAGGCCGGCCGGTATTAAAAGGACACCCGATCCGCGTGCCTGGCGATATTTCGGCGGCAGCCTTTTTCATGGTTGCCGCGGTGCTTGTTCCCGGTTCAAAGGTGCTCCTCAAAAATGTAGGTATTAACCTGACCCGCAGTGGGGTGATCACAGTACTGCAGCAGATGGGAGCAGATCTGGAACTGCGGGATCAGCGTTGCTACGGAACAGAACCGGTAGCTGATCTGATGATCCACGGTGGGGTGAGGCTTAACGGGGTAACGATAGCCGGGGCTATGATTCCCCGCCTGATCGACGAACTGCCGGTGCTGGCTGTTGCGGCAACGGCGGCAGTGGGACGTACAGTCATTCGCGACGCCGGGGAGTTGAGAGTAAAAGAAAGCGATCGGATCCACGCCCTGAGCGGCGAGCTGCGCAAGCTGGGCGCCCACCTTACGGAAACGGAAGACGGGATGATCATCGAGGGATCATCAGGACTAAAGGGTGCAAGAGTCGATTCCTGTGGTGATCACCGGATTGCCATGTCGCTTGCGGTGGCCGGCTTGATTGCTACAGGGGATACCAACATTGCCGGCGCTGAAGCGATCGCTATATCGTATCCGCAGTTTATGGCCGACCTGCGTTCCCTGGCTATCTTTTAAGGCGCCCTGGCCGTTTGGCCGATTAAATTGACGCTCCAGGCGCAGTATGTTAATATATGGCTGTTATTTCCAGTATTCATCTTCTTGTTTTATTGCTGTCTTAGATAAAGATCAGGTCAGGAGAAATAATATGCCCATCCCCGTCTGTTCAGCTTCACAATACTTTGAACAGCGTGCTAAATTGCAGTCTGGTTTTCCGGTTGCTAAAAGAGAGCTGGTTTTGGAGATTATCAATACAGTCCAGGAGAAGGGCGACAGCGCTTTAATCGGTTATGCCTTAGAATTTGACGGAGCCGTGCTTGATACTCTGCAAGTAAGCAGGGAAGAGCTGATTGAAGCCCACCGGAGATCTGAACCTGAGCTTCTAGCAGTGCTGCGCGAGGCAGCCTCTAATATAGAAAAATTTCACCGGCGTCAGCTCCGGGCAGATTGGTATGAAGAAGATCAAAACACGAAAAGAGGTCAGCGCTTTTTACCGTTAAACAGGGTTGGTGCTTATGTGCCGGGCGGCACCGCCGCTTACCCTTCGTCGGTGCTGATGACAGTCATTCCAGCCCGGGTTGCCGGGGTTAAAGAGATCTATATCTGCACACCCCCGAACAGTCAGGGGGACTTAAACCAATTAACCCTGGCAGCAGCCTGCGAGGCGGGAGCGACCGCGGTCTTTAAGGTTGGCGGAGCGCAGGCAATTGCCGCTATGGCCTATGGCACGGAAACTGTCCCCCGCGTCGATAAAATAGTAGGGCCTGGCAACATTTATGTTACCATGGCCAAGAAGGAACTGTTTGGAGAAGTCGGTATCGACATGTTGGCCGGGCCAAGTGAAATTGTCATAGTTGCTGATCAGCAGGCGAAAGCTTCATATATTGCTGCCGACCTGTTGTCACAGGCCGAGCACGATCCGCTCTCAAAACCGATCCTGATTACCACTGCTGAAAACCTGGCGTACCGGGTGATTGAAGAACTGGAAGAGCAGTTGCTGACGCTGCCGCGCAGTGAAGTTGCCAGCCGCTCTTTAAAAGAGCAGGGGGCGGCAATTCTAGTGCCTGATCTTGAAGCAGCCTGGCCGCTGGTCAACAAAATTGCTCCTGAACACCTGGAGCTGCATCTTGAGGATGCTTGGAACTACCTGGACCGGATCACCTGTGCCGGAACAGTTTTTATCGGCCCCTACACCCCGGAACCACTTGGCGATTACTGGGCCGGATCGAACCATGTTTTGCCCACCGGGTCCGCTGTCCGCTATGCATCTGCTCTCGGGGTTGATGATTTTATCAAAAGATCGCAGGTCTTATGTTACAACTATAAAGCACTGAATAATTCTGCTGCAAAGATCGCCGCACTGGCCCGGGCGGAGGGCCTGGAAGCCCACGCCAGGGCGGTGCTGATAAGGGGGAAACAGGATGAACCGCCGCTCAAGGGTTGAAAGGGAAACTACGGAAACAAAAATTATGTTGGAGCTGCTGATTGACGGCAGCGGTAATGCTAAGATTGGCACCGGGCTGCCTTTCGTTGAGCACATGCTGGATCTTTTTTGCCGGCACGGTCATTTCGATCTTAATCTTGAGGCTACTGGCGACATTGCGGTAGACGCCCACCATCTGGTTGAGGACCTGGGTATCTGCCTGGGCCGGGCACTGAAAGAGGCACTGGGTAGTAAAGAAGGTATTAAACGCTACGGTTTCAGTGCCGTACCGATGGATGAAACTTTAGTGACAGCCGTTGTGGATCTATCCGGCCGTTCCTGGTTGCACTACGGGATTGATCTTCCGCCCGGCGTGGTCGGTGGGATTGACGGAGAACTGTTTCGCGAATTCTGGCAGGCTTTTGTCAATGAAGGCCGACTTAATTTGCATCTGGTGTTGAACCATGGCACTAACAAACACCACATTATCGAAGCATCTTTCAAGGCAACAGCGCGGGCCATCGCCGAAGCAGTTTTGATGTTGGAAGGGCTAAAGGGAGTTCTGTCCACCAAAGGCGAACTGGAGTG
>VGTO01000073.1 GCA_016874655.1 Bacillota bacterium
ATAATCTGCCTGTATTTGCTGTCGATGCCGATCCCGATGCCAATTTAGGACTGGTTTTAGGTCTCGATCTTGATCAGCTTGAAAGGCTCCGGCCCCTGGCCGAGTTGGAAGATGTAATAGCTGCAAAAAATGCCGGGGGTGGCACTTTAGTTGATCTGAACCCCAACGTCGATGATGTCCTCGAAAATTATACCCTGCACGATGGTCTCCTTCGTTTCATGAAGATGGGTGCTATCAAGCAGGGTGGTACTTCCTGCTACTGCAAAGAACATTCCTTTTTAAACGCTGTGCTTACTACCATGCTGCTCGATCGCCCTGAAGCGGTGGTCCTGGACATGAGCGCCGGCATTGAGCACCTGACCCGCGGCACTGCCGGCGGGGTGGAGCTGATGCTGGTGGTTGTTGAACCGACACGGGCCGGGGTCAGCACCGCTAAAGCGGTGGATGGCCTTGCCGCCGACTTAAAAATCAACCAGGTGTTCTTTATCGGCAATAAAATTCGCAACGACGAAGATCGCGCTTATCTTGAAGATTCACTGCCGGCGACACGTTTTGCCGGAATGATCCCGTTTACTGAAAAAGTGCTGGAAAGAGCACGCCGTGGCGAACCGATGGTCTCGAAGTTAGAAGACCTCTTGCCCGGCCTTGAAAAAATTTATGCCATGGCTTGCGGGGGGTGACTGACAACCGACAATGGTTTTCCCATTATTTAATCTATTTTTTGGCAATATAAAAGCACTAAGGGGACAGATTAGAAAAAGCTACGCATAATTTTAAAGGAGGTTAGATCACTTTATGTCCGAAGAAAAGAAAAAAATAGACAACAGAAGGACAATTGATCCGGCGGCGCTGGCAGTTATTGATCGCAACAGTGAAAACGGCCAGCATGAAACCGCTTACGATCGCTATGTAAAAATGCAGCCCCAATGTAATTTCGGGCGCACTGGCGTCTGCTGCCGGATTTGTTTGCAGGGCCCCTGCCGGATTACTAAGAAATCCTCAAAGGGTGTCTGCGGTGCCCACGGTTACACGATTGTAGCCCGTAACCTGATTAGGTCCATCAGTGGTGGCACGGGGGCACACTCCGACCACAGCCGTCACATGCTCTATGCCTTAATGGAAGTGCTCGATGGCAAGGCTCCTGACTACGGTGTGGAAGATCCCACAAAACTGCGCCGGGTAGCTTCCCGGCTTGGCATCGAAATTGAGGGTAAAGATGACCACCAGCTGCTTGAAGCAGTGCTGCAGCAGGCCATCTCAGATTACACCAAGATTACACCCGAACCCTGTAAATGGCTTGAGACCACAGTTGTCCCTGAACGAATGGAAAAATTCAACGCCTGCAATATCCAGCCCCGCTCCATTCACACAACTATCGCCGAAACTATGGGCCAGACTCACATGGGTGTTGACGCCGACCCGGTTAACCTGATCTTCCAGGGCTTAAAAACATCTCTCTGTGACTATATCTGTATGCATATCGGGACCGATCTTTCCGATATTTTGTTCGGTACACCAAAGCCTGTCTATACGGAAGCGAACTTCGGCGTTATGGATCCCGAGATGGTTAACATTGCCGTTCACGGTCACAATCCACTTCTTAGCGAGATGATTGTCCGCCAAGCCCGCGAAATGAAAGCGGAAGCAGAAGCAGCCGGCGCCAAGGGTGTCAAGTGCATGGGCGTTTGCTGTACCGGTAATGAAGTACTGATGCGCCAGGGCGTGCCGGTTTTAACCAACTTCCTCTCCCAGGAACTGCCGATTATGACCGGTAGCTTAGATGCAATGGTTGTTGATGTCCAGTGCATCATGCCGGGAGTCAAGGCGGCGTCAGAGTGTTACCATACAAGAATTGTTACCACGATGTCGCATTCCAAGATCCCCGGTTCTTATCATGTTGATTTCAGCGAAGAACATGCAGTCGAAAAGGCGAGAGAAGTCATTAACCTGGCCATAGAAGCTTTCAAGGAGAGATCCGGTAAAGGGGTGGATATCCCTGACATTAAGCATAAAGTAACCGCCGGCTTCAGCATGGAAGCGATGGAAGAAATCCTCGGTGCGATAAACCCCGATGAGCCGATCAAGGTGGTTACCGATGCCATCGATTCAGGACAGCTGCGCGGCGTAGTTCTCTTCGCCGGCTGTAACAACCTGCGCGTGCCTCATGATGCCAGCGGTTCCTATATCATGAAGGAAATGGCCAAAAACAACGTCTTAATTGTTGCTACCGGTTGTGCCGCCGGCACCGCTGCCAAGCTCGGTTTGCTAAATGCCGACGCTGTTGAGGAATATGCCGGTGAAGGTTTGAAATCCTTTATCCACATGCTCAATGATGCGAACAAGGATAAGTTGAAAGAAAAACTGCCGCTGATCTTCCACATGGGTTCCTGCGTAGATAATTCCAGGGCTTACGATTTTACTACGGCGCTCGCGCGCCAATGGAAAGTAGATGTCCCGAAAGTACCTTTCGTTGCCTCCGCACCGGAAGCGATGAGTGAAAAAGCTGTATCGATCGGCAGCTGGTGTGTTACCCTTGGTGTGCCAACCCATGTTGGTGTTGTACCTGAGGTAACCGGCAGTGCTTTGGTTGATGGAATTGCCCTTCAGATCGCTGAGGATGTCTACGGTGGCTACTTTATCTGGGAAGAAGACCCCGAGAAAGCAGCCGAGAAAATCCTGGCGGCTCTTGATGAGCGCTCCTGGAAGCTGAAGATCCACCAGCAAACTGCTGAGAAATACGAAACTGAACTGTCCAAGGGATGGTAAATAAATCGCAAAAAAGGAGGCACGATTAGATGAGTAATGATGGAGTTCTGACCAGAGACTGGAAAGAATCGTTTGACGAAATATTCGACGGCGCAGTAGATGAGTCGAACCCGCCTTTAAAATTGTTTGAGAAAGCATACGAAGGAGCGGTCATCGCCACCAGTTATGCTGAAATTCTGCTAAACCAGGCGATCAGGCGCTTTGGCCCCGACAAGCCGGTAGCCTACCCGGACACCGGTTATTATCTGCCGGTCATCCGGGCGCTGAGCGGTGAGGCTGTCCAGAAACTGGGTGACCTGCCCCCGATCTTAAATCGGATGCGCAACCAGATCTACGAAAATCTAAACTTCCATAATGCCCGCCTCTGCGGGGAAGCGGCTGCCTACTCAGCCGAAATTATTGAAGCGCTGCGCTATCTTGACGGCGTAAAACCGCATGTTGAGCCCTGGACCGGTTTCTTAGGTGACCCGGTTGTCCGCCGCTACGGTATACTTCTGGTGGACTGGACGATTCCCGGCCAGGCGGTCATTATGGGCAAGGGCAAGTCAAGCGAAGCTGTCGGAAAGCTGATCCAGGACCTGCAGGGTAAAGGATTCATGATCTTTCTCTGCAACCAGGTTATTGAGCAGGCGATCGAGGCCGGCTGTAAACTCGGGATCGACTTTATTGCTTTCCCGATCGGTAACTTTACCCAGGTCATTCATGCTGTTAACTACGCGCTGCGTGCCGGTATTGCTTTTGGTGGTATCCCGCCCGGAGAGCGTCAGAATACCCGTGATTACCAGCGCCGCCGCGTGCGCGCCTTTGTGCTGCAACTGGGCGAAATTGATGAAGTTCAGGTAGCTGCCCACTTTGCTGCCATCTTCTTAGGCTTCCCGGTGATTACCGACCAGGAGCTGGCTGCAGATGAACAGATCCCCAACTGGTATGTATCAAACCCCAATTACGATGACATTGTCCAGGTAGCGATGGAAATCCGTGGTATCAAGCTGAAGATCCTCGATATCCCTGTTCCGATTACCGTCGGCCCTGCTTTCGAGGGTGAAGTAATTAGAAAAGGCGATATGCGGGTTGAATTTGGTGGTGGCCGGACAACGGCTTTTGAGCTGGTTGAAATGGTCGGCGAGGATGATATCGAAGACGGTAAGATTGAAGTGATCGGGCCGGAAATAGATGAGGCGCCGGAAGGCGGCTCCCTGCCGCTTGGCATCATGGTCAAGATCTTTGGCCGTAAAATGCAGCAGGACTTCGAAGGTGTTCTCGAGCGCCGCATCCACTACCTGATCAACTACGGTGAAGGTATCTGGCATATGGCCCAGCGTGACACGATCTGGATGCGGATCAGTAAGGATGCTGCCGCCAAGGGCTTCAAGATTCATCACTTCGGTGAACTGCTGGTGGCCAAGTTCAAGGATGAATTCCCCTCCATCGTTGACCGCGTTCAGGTAAAATTAATTACCGACGCCGCCAAGGTCGAGGAAGGCTTAGCTCACGCCCGGACCTTTTACGGTGCTCGTGACGAAAGGCTGCGCGGCCTGACCGACGAATCGGTCGAGGAATTCTATTCCTGCATTCTTTGCCAGTCATTTGCCCCGAACCACTGCTGTGTTGTAACCCCTGAGCGTCTCGGGCTCTGCGGCGCGGTGAGCTGGCTTGACGGCAAGGCGGCCTATGAAATTGACCCGACCGGCCCCAACCGTCCGATTAAGAAGGAAGGCCTGATTGACGAGAAGAACGGTATCTGGGAATCGGTTAATGAATACGTTTATAACAACACCAACCGCATGATTGAGAAGTGCTCGATGTATAGCTTCATGAATGAGCCAATGACTTCCTGCGGCTGTTTCGAGTGTATCATGGCCATTCTGCCCGAGGCTAACGGGGTAATGATCACCACCCGCGAATACAGCGGTGATACCCCGATCGGGATGACCTTCTCTACCCTGGCCGGCACCTGTGGCGGTGGGGTTCAGACTCCCGGTTTCATGGGTCACGGACGTGCCTTCGTGCTGAGCAGGAAGTTCATCAGCGCTGACGGCGGCCTTGAGCGCCTGGTCTGGATGCCGAAAGAGCTGAAAGACTCGCTCGGAGACGACCTGCGCAAGCGGGCTGAGGAAGCAGGCCTGGGAGCGGACTTCGTGGATAAAATTGCTGATGAAACAGTCGGTACTACATCAGACGAGATCCTGCCTTTCCTTGAAGAAAAGGGTCACCCGGCCCTGACCATGGATCCGCTAATGTAACAGAGGGATAAAAGCTTCGGTGGAGGCAACGATGAAACCGAAGCTTCTTTACGTTTTATTAAAAGAAAGGAGTAGATCTTTAATGGGTTTAACCGGTTTAGAAATCTACAAGCACTTACCCAAAACAAACTGCAAAGACTGCGGTTCGCCGACCTGCCTGGCCTTCGCCATGGCCCTGGCATCCGGTAAGGCGTCACTCGATGCCTGTCCGCACGTCACCGAGGAGGCCAAGGGCGCTCTTGATTCCGCCTCTGCTCCCCCGATCAAGCTGGTCAAGGTTGGCACAGGGGATCACGTTGTCGAACTCGGCGAAGAAACTGAAATTTTCCGTCATGATAAGCGTTTCTTTCATCCCACAGGCGTCGCCGTTTTGATTAGCGACAGCGAAGATGTTGCTGCCAAGGCGGAGGCCTTTGAAGCGCTGGAGTTTCACCGGGTCGGAATGCACTATGTTACCGATATGGTTGCTGTCAAGTGCGATTCCGGTGATGCAGGCAAGTTCAAAGCCGCCGTGGAAACAGTTGCCGGCAAGACCAAAAAAGCAATGGTCTTGATCACTGAAGATCCGGCTATCATGGAGGCGGGCTTAGGCGTTGTTGCTGATCGAAAGCCTTTGATCCATGCGGCAACTGCTGCCAACTTTGAAAAAATGGTCGCACTGGCCAAAGCCAACAGCTGTCCGCTGGTGGTTAAAGGCGAAGGCCTCGATGCTACTGCCGAGCTGGTCGAAAAGATTGTCGCCCTTGATTACAAAGAGCTTGTTTTGGACAGCGGAGCCCGCGAAACCAGCAAGGTACTGGCCGACCTGACCCAGTTCAGGCGTCTGGCAGTGCGTAAGAAATTCCGCCCCTTCGGCTATCCGGCTATTGCCTTTACTGCCAAGGAAGACCCACGTGAAGAAGTGGTCCAGGCCGGTACATACTTAAGCAAGTATGCAGATGTGTTGGTGCTCAAAGCTTCCGGCAAGCAGCAGCTGTTACCGTTGCTCTCCTGGAGGCAAAACCTCTACACCGACCCGCAGAAACCGATCGCCGTTGAAGCCAAGCTTTACGATATCGGCGCTCCGACCGAAGAATCCCCGGTTTACGTGACCACTAACTTCTCGTTAACCTACTTTATTGTTGAAGGCGAAGTTGAAAGCTCCCGGATCCCGAGCCGGATCCTTTCTGTTGATACCGGCGGAATTTCGGTGCTTACTGCTTATGCTGACAACAAGTTTTCTGCTGAAACAATTACTGCGGCTATCAAAAAATCCGGTATTGAAGATAAAGTTAAGCATCGCAAACTGGTCTTACCGGGTCACGTTGCCGTGCTGAAGGGTGCACTGGAAGAAGAGTCGGGTTGGGAAGTTGTCGTCGGCCCGCGTGAAGCTTCCGGTATTACCAAGTTTTCGAAAGAAAACTTCGCTTAAGAATGATTTGTATGTTATGAGGGAATAATAAAACTCCCTCCCCCTTGAGGGGGGAGGGTCGGGGTGGGGGTGAAAAGCTCTCAAGCCCAAGCATTACCTAACGAAAGGAGTAATAAGATGGCTGTAGAAATCCTGAAGGAAAAATACAGAAGTACAGTAGGCGAAGTCGTCCTCGGCGCTACCAAAGATCAGGGCGGCACCCGTAGCCATACCATTACCGTCGGCGGAGAAGGGGCTTTACCCTACCTTCACTTTGAGGGTTCAATCCCCAATCGCCCGGTTGTAGCGCTGGAAGTCTGGGATATGGTTCCCGCAGAATGGGATCCTCTTTTTGAAAAATATTACGGAGATGTCTGGAGTGATCCAGGCACCTGGGCTAAGAAATGTGTCGACGAGTTCGGCGCAGAGATGATTCAGATTCGCCTGAAAGGTGCAGACCCGGACTTAAAAGGCGCTTCGGTCGATGACTGTATCGGTGCTGTTAAAAAGGTGCTTGAAGCAGTTGGCGTACCTTTGATTGTTGTTGGCTGTGGCAAGCCCGAAGTAGATAATACCCTTTATGCGCCAATCGCTGAGGCTGCGGCCGGTGAAAACCTGCTGATGGGTGTGGCCGAGCTCGAAAACTACAAGGCGGTTACCAGCGCCTGCATGGCTAACCAGCACAATATCATTGCCCAATCACCGATCGACATCAACATCTGCAAGCAGCTGAATATTTTGATCGCCGAAATGAGCACCGCTATGGCCAACCGGATCATCATCGATCCAACCATCGCTGCTCTCGGTTACGGAATAGAGTATTCCTACTCAATCATGGAGCGGGCCCGCAACGGCGCTCTCCAGGGTGATAAAATGCTGGCCATGCCGATGATCGGCAACGTTGGTCTTGAATCCTGGCGTGCCAAGGAAGCAAACCAACCTGAGGCCGGTGAGCCCAGCTGGGGCGAGCAGGAAGAGCGGGGCATCCTTTGGGAAGCAACCACGGCCATGGCTTACCTGCAGTCGGGGATTAATATCATGGTTTTACGCCACCCCGAAACCCTGAAAGTGGTTAAAGCCAATATCGACGACCTGATGAAAGATAACAGTTATTAAAAAGAGGAGGCTACCAAATGATAATTATTGGCGAGCGCATTAACGGTATGTTCAAAGATATCGCCAGGGCGATCAAAGATCGCGATCCGGTCCCGGTTCAGGAGTGGGCCCGTAAGCAGGAGCACAACGGAGCTCACTACCTTGATATCAATGTCGGCCCCAGCTCACCGGATGCAGTGGGCGCTATGACCTGGCTGGTAGAAGTGGCTCAGGAAGCAAGCAAACTTCCACTTTGCCTTGACTCAACCAAGTACGACGCTATTGAAGCAGGTCTTAAAATCTGTAAACAGCCGGCGATGATCAACTCTGTTCCGGCTGAAATGGCCAAAATGGAACGGGTCTTTGCCATGGCTGCCGAATATGGGGCAGAAGTGATCGGTCTGGCTATGAATGAAGAAGGTATTCCGAAAGATGCTGACAGCAGGATTGCCCTGGCTGCGGAACTGGTTGCTGTGGCCGACGGGTTCGGCATCTCTCCTGACATGCTCTACATTGACCCGCTGGTCCTGCCCTGCAACGTAGCTCAGGATCACGGGACGGAAGTGCTCCGCACCCTGCGCGAGATTAAACTAATTTCTGATCCGGCCCCGAAAACCGTGGTCGGTTTAAGCAACGTATCCCAGGGCACCAAGAACCGTGAGCTGATCAACCGCACCTTTGCTGTGATGGCGATGGCCAACGGCCTCGATGCCGGGATCGTCGATGCTAACGATGATGAACTGATGGAGGCAATTGCCTCGGCTCGCATTATCATGAACATGGATATTTACTGTGATTCTTATGTTGACGTTTTTATGCAGCGCAACCGTTAAGATTTCAAGTTCAGGATGCGGGTCTTCAGTATAAATTGCATTAATGAAAAGGGAAGGTGAGTGTATGATAATCGCAGAACGTAAGCCGCTTGAAGAAATAGCAGCGATGGCTGCCCCTTACAAGCGTGTCTGCGTCCTCGGCTGTAACACCTGCGTGGCGGTTTGCATGGCCGGCGGCGAGAAAGAAGCCGAAGAAACGGCGGCTCTGTTGCGCATCCACCGTAAAAAGGAGAATGTGGCGGGTGAGGTTGAGGTCTTCTCGATTGAGCGACAGTGCGAATTCGAGATGATTGATGAAGTTTTGGAGAAACTAAAGAGTTATGATGTCATTGTATCGATGGCCTGTGGTGTCGGTGTCCAGACCATGGTCGAGCACGTTCCGTCGCTGCGTGTGGTTCCCGGCCTCAATACTACTTCGATGGGTTACCCAATCGAGCAGGGTGTCTGGGTCGAGCGCTGTTTAGGTTGCGGGGACTGTGTCCTGCACCTGACCATGGGCATCTGTCCGATCAGCCGTTGTGCCAAGAGCATCCTTAACGGACCCTGCGGTGGTTCAGCCGAAGGCAAATGTGAGCTGGGCAAAGATGTCGACTGTGCCTGGCACCTGATACATGAGCGCCTCTCAGCATTTGGGCGCCTGGCTGACCTCGATGAAATTCAGCCTCCTAAGAACTGGTCAAAATCACATCATGGTGGTAACAGAACCACGGTAAGGGAGGATGTTAAAATTGATCGCGGGTAGCAGACTTGAAAGAATGTTGGAAGCAGGACACTTTACGGTAACCGGTGAGCTTGGCCCCCCAAAAGGTGCCGATATCACCCAGATGAAACACCATGCCGAGGGCATGAAGAACCACGTTGAAGCCTGTAATATTACCGATAATCAGACCGCCATCGTGCGTACCTCCAGCATCGCCTGCGGCGCAGCCCTGGTGCAGATGGGCATTGAGCCGATCATCCAGATCGTCACCCGTGACCGCAACCGGATCTGTATCCAGGCCGATGTGCTGGGAGCCCAGGCACTGGGGATCAAGAACATCCTCTGCATCGCTGGTGACCACATGAAGTTTGGTAACGAGCCCGGCTCCAAGGGCGTTTACGATATTGACTCGATGCAGCTTTTAAAAGGTTTAAAAGACCTGCGCGACGAGAAAAAATTCATGGGCGGCGAGGCGCTTGAAGGTGAAGTAAGTTATTACCTGGGTGCCGTGGAAAACCCCTTTGCCGATCCCTTCGAGTTCCGGATCGACCGGCTTGAGAAGAAGATCCGGGCCGGTGCCAGTTTTATCCAGACTCAATGTATCTTTGATCTCGACCGCTTCGAGCGCTTTATGGAACTGGTTCGCGAGCGTGGTTTGCACAAGAAGATCAAAATACTCGGCGGCATTACCCCGATCAAGTCG
>VGTO01000074.1 GCA_016874655.1 Bacillota bacterium
ATTGCGTCAAGACTATTTGGAGCATTATTAATCAGCATCATTTTTTCGGTTCCTTTAAACAGAACCATTTTTCACTCCTTTCATTTTGGTCACCAGGTTTCAGAATACCGGGTAACCAGAAAAAGCTAAGCCTTATCTACCGGCAGTCTGAATGATCTTATACAATAGAATCTGCTTACAGACCTTTAGCCACCTTGTTGCGATAACGTCTGCGCAAAAGAACCGCCGCCAGGTTTAACAGACAGACGAGACTGACTAGCACCAGAGCTGTACCATAAGCAATTGGTCTCACCACAGCCAGGGCATGATGCTGGGTTGACATGATGAACAGGTGGTAAGGTAAAGCCATAAACTGACTTTTAATTGAATCGGGCAAAGCAGGCAGGAAAAATGCTGCCCCGGTTGCCAGGATCGGCGCTGTTTCCCCCGCAGCCCTGGCCAGACCCAATATGGTGCCGGTCAATATCCCGGGGATCGCCCGCGGCAACACCACCGTCCGCACCACCTGCCAGCGGGTTGCGCCCAAAGCAAACGAACCCGCCCGAAATGACCTGGGAACCGTAATTAAGGCTTCCTCGGCAGCGGTTACTGTTACCGGGAGAGTAAGCAGTCCCAGTGTAAGACCGGCAGCAATCAGTGAAGGCCCAAAACCAAAGAGCTTTACAAATACTGCCATCCCAAAAAGACCGAAAACAATGGATGGTACCCCGGCCAGGTTTCTCAAAGACAACCTGACCAGCCTGGTAAAACGTCCCTGAATGGCGTACTCATTTAAGTAGATCGCTGCGGCCACCCCGAGTGGGACTGCAAAAGCAACGGTAATCAGCGTTACATAAAGAGTTCCGACTAGAGCCGGGAATATTCCACCCTCAGTCATACCAACGCGGGGCGCAGCGGTGAGAAATTCCCAGTTAATCACGCCGATCCCCTTGGTAAATATATCGTAGATAATAAACCCAAGGACAAAGAGAACCAGCAGCAGTGCGAAACGCAGGATCCAATACCCCAGTTTTTCAAAACCGATAAATTCAGAACCATTTTTTTTAGCTTTGTCCTTCTTCATTTGTTTACCTCCGGCTTGCGCTGAATCAGAATATCGGCCAGCAAATTAACAATAAAGGTTATGACAAAGAGCACCAAGCCAACAAAAAAGAGGGCATGAAAGTGAACTGAATTCGAAACAACATCACCGATATCAATAGCAATGTTAGCACTTAAAGTTCTTGTTGAATCGAGAAATGAGGAAGGACGGGCAATCATATTGCCGGTTACCATCAACACTGTCATCGTTTCACCAATTGCCCGCCCCATACCGAGCATGGCGGCAGCGGTAATCCCTGAAAAAGCTGCCGGGACGGTAACTTTCCAGATAGTTTGCCAGCGGGTTCCTCCGAGGGCCAGCGAGGCATGACGATATTCTTTGGGCACTGCCGTGATCGCGTCCTCCGCCAGGGTAATGATCGTCGGCAAAGCCATGATGCCTACTAAGATTGCTCCATTTAAAGCATTGATCCCGCTGGGAATGTTAAATAGATTGGCAAGGATTGGGGCAAGGATTACCAGACCGATAAAGCCAAGCACAACTGAAGGAATACCGGCCAGCACTTCAACAATCGGTTTAAAAAGCTCTCTTTCCCAGGGGGAAGCAATTTCAGAAAGGTAAGCCGCAGCGGCAACCCCCAAGGGTACAGCAAAAGCGAGAGCACCCACGGTAACCATAAACGTACCGATTATAAAGTTATTAATACTGTAAGTCGGCTCTCCAAAAGCCCCAGGCCGCCAAAGCCCGGGTCTAAAGAAATTTAATAAGCCTACTTCACTTAAAGCCGGAAGACTATTTGAAAGCAGGGTAAACAGGATCCCCACTAAAAAAAGAATAATGGCGATACCGCTTGCCCAAAAGATGATCTGCATCATAATTTCCGTTCGGGAGCGCAAAAGTAAACCTCCTTCTGCCTGCTGCCTTAGCAGCAAAAAATCTTTAATTTCAATCGCCCTGCAACCCACCGTGCAGTTTCAACAGTGGATCGCAGGGCTTTAAGAGGGATCTGTCGGTTAACAGTTCACTAGAACAGCCAACGGTTACTGTAGTGCTTTTTTGTTAAAGTCTACATCAGCATTGGTAATTGGATAGAAGCCTTCATTAAGAACCAGTTGCTGTCCCGCTTCGCTGACTTCGTAGAGCAGGAAGTCAAGGATTGCTCCGCTCGGCTTGCCAATCACAAACTGATAGAGAGGACGGGTTAAAGGATAGTCTCCACTGGTTACGTTTTCTAGGATAGTCGGATCAAAGGCTTCCGATGCTTCATCAGCCGCTACCAAAACTGCTTTAATACCATCCTTGGTAGCATAGCCAATAGCAGCATAACCGATTCCACCAAGGTCGTTAGTTACTGCTTCGACGATATCGGAAGTACCGGCCAGGTTACGCATTTCCGGCGAATAATCAGCCTGAACTACTTTTTCCATAAAGAAGACGTACGTACCGGATGTGCTCTGGCGTCCATAAAGGGTAATGGCCAGATCTTCACCGCCAACTTCGGACCAGTTGGCGATCTCACCGCGGTAGATAGCGCCAATTTGATCAACGGTAAGTTCTGCAACCGGGTTGTCTTTGTTGACAACAACAGCCACACCGTCAACAGCAAAACGAACAGCATGGGTATCCTGCCCCTGTTTCTCTTTCAGGTCAGCTTCTTCAGCTTCTTTCATCGGGCGCGACGAGTTTGCGATATCAATACCGCCGTCGATCAGAGAAGAAATGCCCACTCCGGAACCACCACCGGTTACAGCAATAGCTACATGAGGATTAACAATCATGTACTCTTCAGCCAGCCTGGTTACCAGGTTAACTTCTGAGTCAGAGCCTGCGATCATAATTGATGCAGCTTCCGGAGCTTCTTCTGCTCCTGTTTCTTCTTCTGTCTCTGTTTCCATAGGCGCTTCTGACTGGCCACAGCCGGTCACCAGTAATGCTAAAACCAGTAATGCCGCTCCAAACAAAGCCAACCACCTTTTCTGTTTCATCTGAATCCTCCTAAACAAAATATTTAAACTCACTCATCTTAAAAGATGAAGGTTAAAAGGGAAGGAATTTGATGTTAATTCAATGTTAAATGGAGGTTAAAAGAATCGAAGGTAGTTGTTGCTCAAAAACGTTAGGTGCTTGAATAACAAGCAATATTAACTGATCAGCGGCAGGTTGAAAGAAAAAACGATGCCTTCGCCTACCTTGCTGTCAATTTTATACTGCGCATCGTGTGCTTCCATAATATGTTTAACAATCGACAGCCCGAGCCCTGTCCCGCCACTTTTGCGTGATCTGGCCTTGTCAACCCGGTAAAAGCGCTCGAAAATGTAAGGTAGATCCGCTTCCGGAATACCCGGACCGTCATCGCTTACTTCAAGCATAGCACTATCTTGATTTTTCGCCATGGTAATACGGATATTGCCACCACGTTTGCCATGCCTGATGCTATTTTCAAGGATATTGATCAATGCCTGGCATAACCATTCGTAATTACCGCTCACTGCAAGATCTTCGGTAGAAGGAATATATGCAATTTGCACTTTATACTGCTCGCGCAATAAATCAACCCTGACTATTGCTTCATTAATCATTTTCTTTAGATCAACCTTCTCTTTTTTTACAAAACCTTTCTCATTTTCAATCTGAGCCAAATCAAGAAGGTCATTAAGCAAATCGGATAATCTTAAGGTTTCCCGATCAATAATTCTTAAGAAACTTTGCAGCTGCTCTTCCTGCAGCTTTTCATGCAGAATAGTTTCGGTATAACCACGGATGGCCGTTAGCGGTGTACGCAGCTCGTGTGAAACATTAGCCACAAAATCACTGCGCATTTTCTCTAAAGAGCGAACATGGGTTACTTCGTGAAACAGCAGCAAAATGCCGATCAGATCATTATCGGATCCGGTTACCGGCAACAGGTAAGTCTCCAGCACAGCTGAGCGGGGATAATAGGCATAAATTTCGATCACTTTGGCCCTGTTTTCATGCTTTACAGCTCTTAAGTTTTCATAGAGCGTATAATTGCGAATAATTTTTTGCAATGGAAACCCAACTGCTTCATCCCGATGAACATCAAATAGCTTCTCGGCAGCTGGGTTGATCAGCTCAATGTTAAGATCGCGATCGGCTAGGATTACACCGCTGCTCATCGATGAAATTACTATCTCCAACTTGTTTTTTTCTCCTAAAACCTGATCCATTTTTTCTTTTAGGCCAATGCCCATCTTAGAAATCATGTTGGCAAGATCATTTAGCTCGTCGCTGCTATTAACTATTATGGCCGGGGTATAATTGCCGGTCGCAATGGCCTGGGTAGCATCTTTTATGTGGCGGATCGGGACGGTAATGCGCTGTGCTAAAATCAGAGCGGCAACAAACGCCAGCAGAGATGAGAGGCACAAAATACCAATGATAAAAAGCTTCAAATTAGACAAGGCCTGGTTGATTGATGCCAGCGGTAAAGCCAGCCGAATAATGGCGTTTGGGATGGTGTCGAGTTCGGCCTCAGGCTGTTCGCTTTTAAATAGAACAGCCAGGTAGAACAACTCCTCACTGACCGTAGTACTGTAGCGTGAAGTAACACCCCGCCCCAGGTTGATGGCATCAATTACTTCGGGACGGTTGAGGTGATTTTCCATGACTAGAGGATCCTCAGCAGAATCGGCAAGCACTCTTCCACTGAGATCAATCAAAGTGAGCCTCAGACCCAGCTCCTCACCGAGCTCTTTAGCTAAAGCATCTATTTCCGCCTCTTGCGCGCCTCGTTCATCCATCTCAGCGATCAGCGCTGAGGCCAGGCGCGCCTGCATATAGAGGTTTTCCTGCAAGGTCTGCAGGTAAAAATAATTTAAAAACCAGATAAAAAAAACCCCCATTGTAACGACAACGACGGCAATTACGATCATATAGTATAGAATTAGTCGGCTACGTATGCCTTTTAGCATCTAATATCTCCCTTAGCGCCGGGCAAAACGGTACCCTACCCCCCGCACCGTTTCAATGTATGTCGGATTAGCAGGATCGTCCTCAATTTTCTGTCTTAAGTAGCGGACGTGGACATCAACCGTCCGTGTATCCACTTCTACTTCATAATCCCAAACTTTGTCGAGCAACAGTTCACGGGTCAGAACCTTCCCGCTGTTAAGCATTAACAGCTGTAATAATAAAAATTCTTTATGCGTTAAACTGCATGCTTCACCCCTGACCGAAACCTGGTGTCGCTCGGGATAAAGGACTATTTCACCAAACTGCAAAATACTTTCTTCAGCCTGTTCAATATCAACTACATCTTCTTTTTGCTCCAACCTCCTGAGCATTGCCCTAACCCGCGCAATAAGTTCGCGAATGCCAAAAGGTTTGACCATATAATCGTCGGCGCCAAGCTCAAGCCCCAGCACTTTATCAAGCTCTTCTTTGCGGGCAGAGAGCATTAGCACCGGAACAGATGCCGTGAGTTTATTGCTCCTTAAACGGCGACATACTTCAAGACCGTCTACTTCCGGCAACATGATATCGAGGATCACCAGATCCGGCGGGTTATTGAAAGCATGCTGGAGAGCAACAGCTCCATCTAAGGCACTCTGGACCTGGTAGCCTTCCTTTTCCAGGTGAAAGGTCAGCAGGCCAACAATATCCTCTTCATCCTCAACCACCAGGATGCGACGGGGTTTTATTTTAATGGGTTCCTTATTCATGTGTTGATTATACCACAGCCCGGTTTTTTAAAAGAGTAGAAGATTGCAGAGAGCCGCCGCAATAATTAAGTGAGCGATCGTGAGCGACTGCTTACAAAGATAGCTTGGCGTTCGAGTATTCATCAAGTGATCCTGTTTGCCGGATTTAAGCTTATGGGTCCGGCGGCAGGATTTACTTATGCCTCTAATCGCCATCGCCGCTGTGGAACGGTTGTCACTAAATTAGTTAAGTGTTAAGATAAAGCGGGATTTAAAACGGTAATATTTGTAAAATAAACCGTATTCAAAATAATCGTACGTGGAGGTGCCTTTGTTGAAAAAAAGAACGGAAACGATGGACGGAAATACCGCTGCTTCTTACATTGCTTACGCCCTTAGCGATGTAGCAGCTATTTATCCAATCACGCCATCATCTCCGATGGCGGAGGTTTGTGATGAATGGGCCGCCTATGGCCGCAAAAATATTTTTGACCAAACCCTGCATGTGGCAACCATGCAATCGGAAGCCGGCGCTGCCGGAGCCGTACATGGTTCCCTGGTGAACGGTGCGCTGACAACCACCTTTACCGCTTCCCAGGGTCTACTGCTCAAAATACCAAATATGTATAAAATATCAGGTGAACTTTTACCTTCCGTTTTTCATGTCTCGGCCAGAGCTCTTTCAACTCATGCTCTTTCGATCTTTGGAGATCATTCCGACGTAATGGCCGCGAGACAAACCGGCTTTGCGCTGCTGGCTTCTGCTTCTGTTCAGGAAGTGATGGATCTGGCCCTGGTAGCCCATTTAAGCACGCTTAAAACCAGGGTGCCTTTCCTGCACTTCTTCGATGGTTTTCGCACTTCGCACGAGGTACAAAAGATTGAAACGATCGATTACGAAGATATCAAGAGGCTGGTTGACTGGGAAGCGATCCGTGCTTTCCGCAACCGAGCCCTAAATCCGGAAAACCCCCACCAGCGAGGCACGGCACAGAACCCGGATATCTACTTCCAGAACCGCGAGGCGGCAAACCGCTACTACCTGGAAACACCGGAAAAGGTAGCGGCTGTTATGGACCAGGTCTTCAAACTTACCGGACGCCGTTACAACCTCTTCGATTACTGCGGTGCTCCTGATGCCGAAGCGGTGGTAGTGTGCATGGGCTCGGCCTGTGAAACGGTGGAAGAAACTATTAATTACTTAAACAAGCTCGGTGAAAAAGTGGGCCTGATCAAGGTCCGTTTATTCCGCCCCTTCGCCCGGGAACACTTTTTAGCAGCGCTACCGAAAAGCTGCAAGCGTATTGCCGTTCTGGACCGGACCAAAGAGCCGGGCGCTCTCGGTGAACCGCTCTACCAGGATGTCTGCACCGCTTTGATGGAAGTTAAGCAGACACCGCTGATTATCGGCGGACGCTACGGCTTAGGCTCAAAGGAGTTCAATCCCTGTATGGCCAAAGCAGTAATTGACAACCTTAATGCCGCAGAACCGAAAAATCATTTTACCGTCGGGATTAACGACGATGTTACCCATACCTCTCTTGCTGTGCCTGAATGTCTTTACACCTCGCCCGCGGGGACATACCGGGCTAAGTTCTTTGGCCTGGGAGCAGACGGTACGGTTGGAGCAAACAAGAACAGTATTATTATCATCGGCAATAACACCGACCAGTATGCTCAAGGTTATTTTGTTTATGATTCAAAAAAATCCGGTGGAATTACCGTCTCACACCTTAGGTTCGGTCCAAACGAGATCAAATCAACCTACCTGATCGACCAGGCTGACTTTGTGGCCTGTCATAATCCCTCGTTTGTAACCCGCTACGATATCCTCGAAGGAATCAAGGAGGGTGGTGTCTTCCTCTTGAATTCGGAATGGAGTCTGGCGGACCTGGATGAACAGCTTCCGGCTGAGATGAAGCAAACTATCGCCCGCCGTAAACTTAAATTCTACAACCTCGATGCCTTTAAAATTGCCGGCGAAATTGGTCTAGGGGGCCGGATCAACGTGATCATGCAGGCTGCTTTCTTTAAGCTTTCCGGTGTAATTGATGCTGATCTAGCTTTTAAAGAAATCGAAAAGATGATCAATAAGTCGTACGGCAAGAAAGGCGCCGAAATTGTTGAGCAAAATATTGCAGCAATCTACACGGGAGTCGAAGCACTGGAAGAGGTTAAATACCCTGAAAGCTGGGCTGATGCAACTGAAGGCGCGCACTTTATTCCTGAAGAGGCGCCGAAATATGTAAGTGACACCATTTACCCGATGACAGCCCTTAAAGGTGACGAACTGCCGGTCAGCGCCTTTAATGCCGACGGCACGGTGCCGACAGCAACAACTCGCTATGAAAAACGAGGCATTGCGATCCACGTTCCAATCTGGCTAGCTGAGCACTGCATCCAGTGCAACCAGTGCTCTTTTGTCTGCCCACACGCAGCGATCAGGCCTTACCTGGCCCGCAAAGAGGATCTTGATGGAGCACCTGAGGGTTTTGAGACTATTGCCGGAAGCAGCAAAGATATTAAGGAGCTGCAGTACCGAATCCAGGTTTCACCGCTTGACTGCACCGGCTGCGGCAACTGTGTCGATATTTGCCCGGCCAAGGAAAAGGCCCTTGAAATGAAATCGTTATCTGAGATTCAGGAACAGGAAGACGCCCGCTTCCGTTTTGCAGAGAGCCTGCCGGAGCTAGACCTCGACATCGCTCCTACTACGGTGCGCGGCAGCCAGTTCCGCAAGCCTTTATTTGAGTACTCCGGAGCCTGTGCCGGCTGTGGTGAAACCCCTTACATTAAGGTGGTTACTCAGCTGTTCGGCCAGAGAATGGTCATCGCCAACGCTACAGGCTGCTCCTCAATCTACGGCGGCAATGCCCCGACTGTTCCTTACACAGTTGACAGCCGCGGCCGTGGTCCGGCCTGGGCCAGCTCACTTTTTGAAGATAACGCCGAGTTTGGCTACGGTTATTCTCTGGGCATTAACCAGCAGCGCAGCCGCCTGATCGACCTGGTAAATAAAGCGCTCGCCGGTCAAGTTTCCGACCCGTTAAAAGAAGCACTGCAAAACTGGCTTACGATTAAAGATGACGGCGAGGCTTCTATGAAAGCTGCCGATCAAATCAGGGAATTGCTAGATCTGGAAAAACCGCAACCTGCAGATCAGCTAATCCTGAACGAGATCAGGGAAAAATCCAGTTTGCTCACGAAGCGCTCAGTCTGGATTTTCGGTGGTGACGGTTGGGCTTACGATATTGGCTATGGCGGGCTGGATCACGTCATTGCCACTGGTGCCGATGTTAACATCCTGGTGCTCGATACCGAGGTCTACTCCAACACCGGTGGACAGTCATCCAAGGCGACACCGACAGCGGCGATTGCCAAGTTTGCCGCTGCCGGCAAGGAGATGCGTAAAAAGGATCTTGGCCTGATGGCGGTTACTTATGGTTACGTTTATGTAGCAATGGTTTCGATGGGCGCCAATAAGAACCAGTTTTTGAAAGCGCTGGTAGAAGCGGAAGCTTACCCCGGCCCATCACTGATTATCGCTTATTCGCCCTGTATCGCCCACGGCATCGATATGAGTAAAAGCCAGAGTGAAGCAAAACTGGCGGTAGAGTCTGGCTATTGGCCGCTATACCGCTATAATCCGTTGCTGGCATATGAGGGTAAGAATCCATTTATTCTTGACTCAAAAGATCCGAAAGAAGATTTACGGACCTTTATGATGAACGAGGTGCGCTTCCGGGCCCTGAAGAAAGAATTCCCGGAGCGGGCTGACCGGCTCTTTGCCAAGGCAATAAAGGTGGCGAAGGAACGACTGCAGATGTATAAGCAACTGGCTGAAGTGCAGTCAGGGGATGAAGCGTAAGCAAAATAGTTTAGCTTAATAACTTTATGGGGCTCCTTAAGCAGGAGCCCCTTTCATTCCAGTAGCATATATTTCTGTTATAAGGAAGTACATATAGCAAGCATCGCTCGCTGATCGCTACGTC
>VGTO01000075.1 GCA_016874655.1 Bacillota bacterium
ATGGCTACTTGATCAGACCAGGTGCATTTATTTGCTTCCAAATCAACACTCCAGCCGCCGAACCTGGCCGTTTCGCCCGCCAGGCGCAGCAAGGAATAACTATCTTGCAGCTGCTGCCTGGAGGTTATCAGATCGGTAATTTCAAGCGCAGTATCCATAACACCAATAATTGCCCCGCTTTGATTACGAATTGGTACACAAGTCATCTTCCAGTAACTGTTATCGGGAGACCGATGGATACCGGTTGCGGTTTCGCCTGTTTCCATAGCAACCAATGCGTAACAATCAGGGCAGGGCTGCTCGAGGCCGTGATAGAGCTCGTAACATTTTTTCCCCTGATACTCGGCAGCCTCTAAATTATGGCGCTTAATAACATCTGCATTAACCCAAATGATCCGCAGTTCGGGATCCAGATAAGCGACCTGCTCAGCCAGATTGTTAAGGATAATCTCCTTCTCCCTCTGCATCGCCAGTAGAGCTTCTTCAGCCTTTTTGCGTTCATCAATATCTTTTACGATAATTGCAATATGCTGGGGCTGGTCTAAATAGGCCGTTACCGCAAACCATTTTTCAAGGAGCCTATAGTTGAACTCCAGCTCAATTGGTTTTTCGGTATTCACCAATTGAGTATAGAGACCGTGCCTGTCAATGCCAAGGTTATCGATTTCAGGATAGATAGCAGAAACCTTCTTGCCGACAATCATATCTTCAGTAAAACCGGTGATTTTGGAAAAGGCGGGGTTTATCTGCAGGCAAATGTAGTCTATAGTTTCATCATCACCGCTGAAGACAACCTGAAAGTAGGCAAAGCCATCTGGCATATTTTGAACTAAGTAATTATGTTGCTTCTGCTCTTTTTGCACTGAATATCCCTCCCCGTTAAAAAATAGAGCTAATGATTAGACCGGCAGGGTAAAGTAAAAGGTCGAGTGCTGGCCATCTTCGCTGAACCAGGGTAAACAAGATGAACAGCAGGCGCCTGGTGCGTCTTTTCTGAAGCTTAAGGTCTGGAAAACCACTACTGTGGTGATCATTCATCGGAGCACTCCTTCAAATAAAAAATACAGCTTCCTAGTTCTTAAAATCAACGAAAGAGCACCAGATCAATCTGTTTTGTCTACCTGCATTAAAAATGCTTGCACCACCTGGGGATCAAAATGGGATCCGCTTTCTTTTTTAATGTGCTCCAGGGCATCTTTTTCGCTCCAGGCCATCCGATAAGGACGGTCGCTAATTAGCGCATCGTAAACATCGACTACGGCAAAGATTCGCGCCTCTAAAGGAATTTCCTCACCTTTCAGACCGCGTGGGTAACCGGTACCGTTATATTTCTCATGATGACAATAGGGGATATTCAGAGCCGGCTTCAGGTAATCGATGCGGGCTAACAGGTCGTAGGCATATTGTGGATGGTGGCACATAATTTCCCACTCGCGGTCGTCTAAAGAGCCGGGTTTTAGAAGAATCGTATCAGAAACGCCCATCTTGCCAATATCATGTAACAACGAGCCGCGATAAATATGGATCAGCTGGTCATCGGCAATACCCAGTTTTTTAGCTAATTCCAGAGTCAAGTCCGTTACTCGTTCGCTGTGGCCTTCTGTTTCCTGATCGCGCAGTTCAAGCGCACCGGCCCACCCTTTAATAGTTTCATGATAGGCTGCGACCAGAGCATCGCCTGCTGCCTGCAGTTCTTCAAAGAGCCTAATCCGGTGGACAGCGATGCCGGCCGTCTCGGCAACCGAACCCAGCAGCTTAAGTTCTTTTTCAGTGATCTGCCGCGGCTGAGAAACGGCAACCACGATAATTCCGATATTTTCTTCGTTACTGTGGATGGGTAACAAAACTCCTCCCCAACCGGCGGGAGTCTGGGGCAGAACCTTTGTATTCAGCCGGGGATCACTGACAAACTCGGGGATCATAATTGATTTGTTGAGCAGATAAGTACTGCCGACTAAACCTTCCCCCGGCTCTACTTCCCAAGCATCGAGTTCAGTAAACCAGCCGCTGGCTGATAGCATACGCAGTTTGCTACTGTTTAAGTCTTTTAGCCAGATCGACCCCGTATCAGCATTAAGGGCAGCAAGGGTTTGACCTAATAGTGATTTCAACAAGGCATCAAGGCTTTCTAAGTAACGCAGGGAAGAGGATATGCTATAAAGTACTTCCAGCTCAGCCAGTCGCCCTTTTAGCTCTCCTTCGGCCACTTCCTTTTCATGCTGGTAGCGTCTGGAATCAAGGGTGCGGCGCACCGCCTGGCCAAGTCGTTTTGAGCGATCTTTTAAAATATAGTCGCTGGCGCCAAGATGAAGGGCACTAATCGCTGCTTCTTCGCCAATTGAACCTGATACCAGGATAAATGGTATATCCAGGCCACGCTCATTAACCAACTCCAGGGCACGCAGGCCGCTGAACTGGGGCAATGCCCAATCGGCCAGGATGAAATCAGGCTTTTCTTCCAGTGCTTTAATAAATTCTGTTTCGGTCTCCACCCTTTTCCAGTCAGGCTTAAAACCTTCTTCTTCCAGGCGCATGACCATCAGTTCCGCATCATCGGGGTAATCTTCAACAATTAACAAACGTAGAGGCTCGTTCACCTGCGACCTCCTTTGCTAAGCAGAATAGTGTTTTTTACAACTAATTGCCTAATGTGGGCGGCTCGTTTAGCAGTAGCCAATAGAGACCCAACTGTCTTACAGCATCGGCAAAGCGGTCAAATTCAACCGGCTTGCAAACAAAGCTGTTGACCCCCATCTTATAACTGGCCACTACATCTTCTTCTTCGCTGGAAGAGGTAAGAATCACCACCGGAACACAACTGGTGATCGGATTAGCCCTAATCTTGCGCAGCACATCTAAGCCACCTATTTTGGGAAGTTTAAGATCGAGCAAAATCAGGGCCGGGATATCCTTCGGATCACGATCGCAGTAGTCGCCTTCAGCTAAGAGAAAATCAAGAGCTGCGTTACCGTCACGCACAACATGAATTTCATTGGGCAATCCACTTCTTTTCAGACCGACCAGAGTCAGCTCCTCATCATCAGGATTGTCTTCCACCAGCAGGATAGCGCGCTCTTTCATGATTTATGCCTCCCTACAGTAGAGAAAAATGTGGCTCCCAGAAAAGAATTATTCTTTATTCAGTCGATGCTGTCAGGCAGATCAGCTTTTTCCCCTGAGCCGGACCAAAAGACCCGCTGCGGGAATGGAATCATTATTCCTTCAGCTTCAATGGCAACTTTAATCTGCCAGAGCAGTTCCATCTTAACGCTGTACCACTCGCTGGTCGGTGACCAAAAACGGGCAATTATGTCGACGCTGCTGTCTCCAAGCGTGTCAACAAATACCTGCGGCGGCGGGTTAATCAGGATTAACGAATGATCGGCAGCAAGATCTTTAATAATGGCAATAGCCTTGTCAGCATCATCAGCGTAACTGATCCCAACGGCAAGCTCAAAGCGGCGCACCGGATTGGCGGAAAAGTTGGTGATGCTGGAGGTAAACACTGTCTCATTGGGGATACGGATGTAGAGACCATCTAAGGTGCGGATGGCAGTGGAAATGATTTGAATGTCTTCGACTGTGCCGAGGTTACCGGCAATTTCGACCAGGTCACCTACTTTTACCGGTCTTTCGCCCATTAAAAAGAGACCGGAAATAAGGTTGCCAATAATGCTCTGGCTGGCAAAACCGATAGCCAGCGCAACAATCCCACCGGCAACCATCAGACCGGAAGGCTCTAAGCCAATCATTGGCATGATCCAGAGGATAGCAATGATCATTATGCTATAAGATACAATCTTGATCAGCATCCCGCGGTGTTCGTTGGAAAGTTTATCCTTAAGCGAGCGTCTGAGCTGAATCGAAATCAGCTTGGAAAGAAGCAGGGCGCCAAAAAAGCATAGTCCTGCAATCAGCAGGTTCAACCAGGTCACCGTACCGTAAACTGTCTCACCGGACCATTCGAACATTTAGTAGCCCTCCTCCATCACCATACACCCGGGCAGGCTGAGCAACTTGACGCTGAATTGTTCGGGGGCTTTGTGCATTCCCGTTTTAAGGGGTTCATCAATAAAGGCTGTTTCTGCCGTCAGCTCGCTGTTGATTTTCATGGTGGCCTGCATAGCAACCAGGTGTTGATTGTAGTAGATCTTCATCGCCTGGGCGCTAAAAACCGTCTGGCTGACTTCTGCCCAGCGATTGCCGCTGTTCTTGATCGTAAGCTGCAGAATCCCTTCTGCAAGAGGGTTGAGGTGGGGTATGCTCTGGTGGATGCTGCTCTGCCAGTGGCGGCAGACCAGCCCACTTTTAACCGTGCCGTAAAGGGTTAGTTTCGGCTTCAGGAAGCTGAATAGATCGAGTACCTTTTCGTCGATGCCTTTACCCGCAAAGACTACCGCAATTTCTAAAGGCACCGTAAGATAAATGGTGACACTTTTTCGCGGCTCAAGCAGAACCGGTTGCTCAAACTTTAGCAGTAAATGCTGGCTGATCCCTGCCGGCTGGTGAAAAGGCTCTACCGGGCAAAGATAGATCTCCCCTTTGCCAGTTTGAATGAATTTTTCTACGCTGCCGCTTTGATCTTCACGGCGGTAGAGATAGCCGATGCCGCTTTTTTCAAGGGAGAGTGAAAGGGCATCATCTAAGGTCAGCTTTACCGGCAGTCGGTGGGGCCCCCAGGGCAACGCTTTAAATGACTGGCCGAGTTGATAGTGCCAGCTGCTTGTCTCTAAGTTGTTAAAGCTGTTGTCCTGTTTCTCTGTCATGACTGACCTCCGCATAACGCTTGTCGGAATAATCAATATTTACAATTAATTAAGTACTATTCGCCCCGGAAGCCACAAATCCTCTGTTAAACTAGTTTATTTGTATTTTTTCGCCAGAATAATTTTGCTACCGTTCTTTTAAAATCATGATGTGGCCGATCTGAGCAGTTTTGCGCACATAAATTTCATCAGCAGTCAAGAGAGTCGCGCTGCGGGTTAGCGCTACAGCATGATAAGCGGCGTCATAGAAGGTAACATTACAGGCCTCCATAATCGAAAAAGCTTGCCGGCAAATATCGGCGGTCAGCGCCTGCTCCTCGAAGTGGTATTCGAGCAGTAAGTCCATTGTTTCTGCTGCCAAGCTGGCACTTTTTAAGCCTAGAACATTGCCAACTTCAAAAGTCCAAAGGGCGGGAACAATAAGATTAACGCGGCCTCCTACCCAGTCGTCCAGCAATACTAAGGCCTGTTCGGTATGATCCTCATTTGGAGCTTTAAAAACCCATTTTAAAATGACCGAGGTGTCCGGAACGATATTCTCCTGTGCTGTCACTTGTCTTTTGCCCTGCCTTTCTTAACCTCATTCACTATATCAGCTGTATCCATCATTACATTTTTGTCCCTGATTTCGGCCAGCTTGGCTGTTATTTCTTTTCGCTTTAAAAGGTTAAGTTCTTTGCGCAAGGCATCGTTTACAACCCGGCTCCGAGAACCACTGGGGACATATTTTTCCAGTGTTTCTTTCACTTCCTGATCGATGATGAAATTTAGTTTATAGGATTGTTTTTCAGGCACCTTATTTGCAGCCCCCATATTATTACCCCCAAAATATCACTAACTTTTATACTTCTCTATTCTACATAATGAATAGGCTAAACGCAAGCTAAATTTTGACAACTTTTACTTAAATTTGATGGTAGCAGCAGTTCTTTTGTGCATTGCAATAAAATGGATTTGAAAACAGAGTTAAGCATTGAGCTGGCCGGTGGTGGCGTTGATCGCCCGAACCAGGTCTCGGGGGGAGAGTTCAATCTGCAGGCCGCGCACCCCGGCGCTGGTGATGATCAGGGGGAAGTTGTAGGCGCTTTCATCTAAGTAGCGTGGGTAGTTGACTTTGATGCCCAGGGGCGAAACCGCGCCCCTGATGTAGCCCGTCAGTTGCTGCACCTCTTTAAGATGCACCAGTTCAACTTTTTTGTTGCCGCTTAGGCGAGCCAGGGCCTTTAAGTCAAGCTCAGCGTTGCCGGGGATGGAAACAATAAGCACCCCGCTTTTATCGCCGCGGGCAACCAGGGTTTTGAAAACCTGTTCCAGAGGCCGGCCGAGCAGGGCGGCTGCTCTTTCGGCGCTTAAGTCGCTTTCATCTACGGTAAACTCCAGTAGCTGGTAGCTAATTTTTAAGCTGTCGAGCAGGCGGGCGGCATTAGTTTTCTTCTGCTTTGCCATCAGAGCCCCCGCATAAATTCGCTTTTAAGCGTTGCCGGCGATCGCTCAGCAATAATGCGGTCGAGCGCTGTAAGCAGCAGTTGTTTGTCGCGGGAGAGAGTGGCCTTGAGCGGCAGGTAGTTAGAGGCGTGATTGGCCCTGAAGATCGAGTTGGTAAGGGTTAGCCCTTCCACCATCATCCTGATCTCCTCCAATAGCTGCCAGGGACTTAGAGCAGTCAGCTCTCCGGATTTAAAACGACGATGCATGGTGGTGCCGGGAACGGTGATCAGGCTGAGCAGACCGATATATTCGGGATCCATTTCGCTTAAAAATTTTGCTGTGCTGCGGGCATGCTCAACGCTACCCTCCAAACCGGCCAGGCCATTTAGAACGGTAACTGATAAGGGGATGCCCGCCTTTTTAAGCTTGGCTGCCCCCTTAACCAGATCGGCGGGAGTAACCCCTTTTTTTACCGCTTCAAGCACCGCGGCGCTGCCGCTTTCCACCCCTAAGTAGATCATTTTAAGGCGGTGATCGCACAGTTCTTTTAATTCATCTTCGCTTTTTTGGAGTAGATCTTGGGGATTGCCGTAAAGAGTAATCCTTTCAAGAAGCGGAAAAGCCTTATTCAGTTGGTCCAAAATCGCAACCAGGTCGGCGGTGGCCACGGCCAGGGCATTACCGTCAGCCAGGAAAACCCTCCGGGTATGAGGGAGATAGGCTGCAGCCGTGACGATGTCGCGGTTGATCTCCGCCAACGGGCGGGCGCGGTATTTCTTCCTTTTATACATGGCGCAGAAGGTGCAGCGGTTATGTGAGCAGCCGATCGTGGCCTGCAGGATCAGGCTGCGAGCTTCGCTGGGCGGGCGGAATACATCGCCTTCGTAGCTAATGGGCATCATTTTTCTTACTTCCCAACCTTTCAGTCCGGTTTTATCAGTGCTGCATAGTAGCTGTTATTGAACCATGCTACCGGTTTTTAGTTTTAATATTGTTCATGAATGAAAACCGGTCGTGTAGCTGGTTATTATATTATTCTACGACCGTCTTCCGGAAACCTGCCAAAAAGAGAAAGCAGAAGCCTTTATAGTAAGATATAATAGGCGAATAGAACCGAGACTGATTGATTACTAAGAGGACAAAAGATGGAGCAGCAGGAGCAAACTTTTTTACCGATCTCCAGAAAAGAGATGACTGCCCGTGGCTGGGAGCAGCCTGATTTTATAATGATCAGCGGTGATGCCTATGTGGATCACCCCTCTTTCGGCGTGGCCATTATCAGCCGCCTGCTTGAGGCGTACGGTTTTAAAGTGGCCATGCTCACCCAACCCGACTGGAAAAACCCCGCTCAGTTCGGTCTATTGGGTGAACCGCGGTTAGGGTTTTTAATCAGCGCCGGCAATATCGACTCGATGGTCAGCCACTACAGCGTGGCTAAAAAACGGCGCCAGGCAGATGCTTACAGCCCCGGGGGTAAAACCGGGCTGCGTCCGGATCGGGCTTTAAGTGTTTATGCCCGGAAAGTGCGGGAAGTTTACCCGCAGAGCGCCATTATCATCGGCGGAATTGAGGCCAGTTTAAGGCGGATGGCCCATTACGATTACTGGACCGACAAGCTGCGCCCTTCCGTGCTGTTTGATGCAGGAGCGGACCTTTTAGTCTACGGAATGGGTGAAAAGCCGGTGATCGAGGTAGCTGAAGCGCTGGCCAGCGGCATTAAAATCAGTGATATTACTTATGTGCGGGGCACAGTGGTTTGCGTCAGCGAGTTGCCTGATCCGGCCGGAACCCTGCTGCTGCCTACCTTTGAAGAAATTAAGGACTCTAAACAAAAATTTGCCGAAAGCTTTTTGGTGCAGTATAAAAATAGCGAACCCCAGCGGGCCAAAGCGCTGGCCGAACCCTACCCCGATTGTTACTTGTTGCAAAACCCACCGGCTGAGCCGCTGACCGGCGATGAGCTAGACCAGGTTTACCGCCTGCCCTTTACCCGGAACTCCCACCCAAATTATGAGAAGGAAGGCGGCGTCCCGGCATTAAATGAGGTTAAGTTTAGTTTAGTCAGCAGCCGCGGCTGTTTTGGGGGCTGCAGTTTTTGCGCCCTTCATTTTCACCAGGGACGGACAGTTCAGGCCAGAAGCATTGCGGCCGTGGTGGAAGAGGCAGAGGAGTTAATTAAGGATCCCGATTTTAAGGGCTACATTCACGATGTTGGTGGCCCGACGGCCAACTTCAGACAGCAGGCTTGCGACAAACAGCTGAAATACGGCACCTGTCCTGATCGGAGTTGCCTCTATCCGGAACCCTGTAAAAACCTGATTGTCGACCACCGCGATTACCTAGATCTGCTGCGCAGGCTGCGATCGCTGACAGGGGTGAAGAAGGTTTTTATCCGTTCCGGAATCCGCCACGATTACCTGCTCTGTGATCACGATCCTGCTTTTTTCGAGGAGCTTTGCGAACACCATGTCAGCGGACAGTTAAAGGTGGCTCCTGAGCATGTGGCGCCGAAAGTGCTGGAAAAGATGGGTAAACCGGGGCGAGAAACTTACCTGGCCTTTAAGAAAAGATACAAAGAGATTAACAAGAGACTGGAAAAAGATCAGTACCTGGTACCCTATTTCATGTCCAGCCATCCGGGCTCAGATCTAGAGGCGGCGGTGGATTTGGCGTCCTTTATCCGCAAGCACGAGCATCTGCCGGAACAGGTGCAGGATTTCTACCCGACACCGGGCACCTTATCCACCTGCATGTATTACTCCGGTCTCGATCCGCGCACCATGGAACCGGTCTACGTGCCAAAAAGCCCGCACGAAAAAGCAATGCAGCGGGCCCTAATCCAGTATCGCAACCCGAAGCTATACCGCCTGGTGTTTGAAGCGCTTAACAAAGCCGGACGAAAAGATTTAATCGGCTACGGCCGGAACTGTCTAATCAAGCCTCCAGGCAGTAAAAAAGATCGAAGCACTGGCCCGGGCGAGAGCAGGGGCCAGGGCCAAACAAAGGAAAAAGCAGGGCAGAAAACAAAGAGAGAGGTCGGAAAGAAATAAGATGAACTATAACTATAACAAGCTGAAAGCCCGCAGAACTATATTACGCTATGTTGCATTATTTGCCGGCCTGTTTGTGATCGCTAACGGCATTGTTTTTTTAATCAACGCCAACCTGGGCGTTAACCCCTGGGATGTTTTGCACATCGGCCTGGCCAATCAGTTCGGCATTACCATCGGCCGGGTAACCCAGATCATCGGGCTAATGCTGATCGTAGTCAGTTATTTCTTTAAGGTGCGGCCCAATATCGGCACTATCCTAAACATGATCTTTCTGGGCCTCTTTATCGACCTGGTCA
>VGTO01000076.1 GCA_016874655.1 Bacillota bacterium
TCTTCTGTTTGCGATCGAGGACGGCAAAGAGATCCCCGAACTCCCCCACGGTCTCCGAGGTCCCGAGAAAGAGATGGCCGCCCGGGTTCAGGGCATAATGAAACAGCGGGAGGAGCCTTTTCTGCAAGTCAGCGTCCAGATAAATTAACAGGTTACGGCAACTGATCAGGTCCAGTTTGGAGAAGGGCGGGTCCTTGATCACGTTCTGCTCGGAAAAGACCAGCATGTCGCGGATGGTTTTGTGGATGCGGTAGACGCCGTCGCCCGGCTCGGCCGCGAAATAGCGCGCCAGTCGCTCCGGCGTGAGGTCGGTGGCAATGGAGGCCGGAAAGACGCCGGCGCGGGCCGCGGCAATGGCCTGGCTGTCGATGTCGGTGCCAAACACCTGCATAGTGATATTTTTTTTCAGCGCTTCCTGGCGCTCGGCCAGCAGGATGGCCAGGGAATAAGCCTCCTCGCCGGTGGAACAGCCCGGAACCCAGATGCGGACGGGGGCGTCGGCGCTCCTGTCGGCAAAGAGCCGGGGGATAACCTGTTCCTCCAGGGCCGTGAACGCCTCCGGGTCCCGGAAGAAACTGGTCACGCCGATCAGCATGTCGCGGAACAGGGCGTCTACCTCCTCGGGCGACTTCTGGATGAACTTGACGTAGTCATCCATGCTTTCGACCTGGTGCACGGCCATGCGTCGTTCGATGCGCCGCTGGATGGTGGAGGGCTTGTACTCGGAAAAGCCGTGACCGGTCTGGGCGCGCAGCAGGACGAAGATCTTTTTCAGCGCGCTTTCGGACCGGGGCGTCGGGGCCGCGGTCCGGGACGGTTTGCCGAAGGCATGGGCCACATAGGCGATGAGCTGGGCGGGCATCTCGGCCGGCGGCAGCTCGTAGTCCACCAGGCCCGTGGCGATGGCGCTGCGCGGCATGCCGTCGTATTCGGTGGACTCCGGGTTCTGGACCATGACCATGCCGCCCTCGCCCTTGATGGCCCGCAGGCCCAGGGTGCCGTCGCTGCCGGTGCCCGAGAGCACCACGCCGATGGCCCGCTCGCGCTGGTCATGGGCCAGGGAGCGGAAGAAGAAATCAATGGGCAGGCGCTGACCGCGCGGGGCAGAAGGCTCCAGCAGTTGCAGCGTGCCCTTCAGAAAGGCCATGTCGCGGCCCGGCGGGATGATGTAGGCGCAGTTCGGCGCGACCGCCATGCCGTCTTCGACCTCGAAGACCTTCATGCGGGTGTAGCGCCGGATCAAATCGGTCAGGATGCTCTTGTGGTCCGGGGCCAGGTGCTGCACCAGCACAAAAGCCATCCCCGGTTCGGTGTCCGCGGGCATGCCGGAAAAGAAGGCCTCGAAGGCCGCCAGCCCCCCGGCCGAAGCGCCGATGCCGACGATGGGAAAAGCGCCGGAGGCTTGCTGTTCAACCGCCTGCGGCTTTGTTTTTTCTGCGGTGAGCGATTCCTCTTTTGTTTTGGCCCGGCTTTTAGTTGTTTTACGCGCCGGTTTTTCTTTTTGCTCTGCAGCCATCAAGAACCACACCCTTTTCACCTGGCATTTCTCAAGCAGTACAGCCCGCCTGAGTGCGTTAGTTGTTGTATCAATATATACCTATACCTTGCTTATTCGGCACTCTAGTCGTAATACCTCTTTTACATGATTTTTATCACCGCCTTTCGTGGCGCAATTGAGGATTCTGTTAGAGATAGATATTTATTTTTCTGTTGGGGTTATACTGCCGCACTATAAAGCTGCAGGTCAAGTTAACCGGCCCCTAAAAAACTGACTTTCGGCCTGGTTCGCCACGGTTTGAGATAAAGCAGAGGGCATTTTAAGGATCATTTGGGGTTTCACGCTTAAGAGCAGACCAGTTGAACAAAGAGGCAAACTTATAAAGCTATCCCTTTCATACTTCGTTTTACTTTGATGTTTTGTTGAGGGTATTATTATATATTATACTCCAAATATTATTTATAATCTGGTCAAGTCCAATTTTGTCTGTAAAAAGTCTGGCCGGGCTCAAGCGGCATCACCGTCATGCTCATGATGAGTGTTTACACTAACTGCTTCTTCCTGAATCAAGCCTAACTTTTTACGCAACTCAAGGACATGCTTCTGTTCGATCTCTGAAAACCTGACCCTTCGCCAACGCTGGCTGGTCCGCCAGAGGGTGGCAAAGGCCAGTTTAAGCGCACTCTTTTCATCGAAGAAACGTGGAATTACTTTGCTGCGTCTTTTCTCTTCGCCAAAGCTGCGCTCAATTAAGTTGGTGGTGCGTACAAACCTACGGTGCACCGCCGGTAAATAGAGGTGGGCCAATGAGGCTTCCAGGTCATCTTCGAAGCTCTTCATCGCCCGGGGGAAATCTTTTTTAAACTGGTTCACCAGCTCCTTTGCTCTTTGACAGCCTGATTCATAATCAGGGGCGTCTCTAACCGCAGTCAGGAAGGCCTTGACCTCAGCCTTATGCCTTTCCGGGATTTTGTCTAACACGTTGGCCATCTTGTGGAACCAGCAGCGGATTCTTAGTGATAATGGCCAGACTTCTTTCACTGCTTTGATCAACCCCGGGGCACCGTCAGTGGTAATGCTGACCGGCACTTGTAAGCCACGACTGGTCATATCCCGTAAAAATTCAAGCCAGCAGTCATAGCTTTCCTTATTACCAAGGTCCATGTGCAAAAGTACTTTTTCACCGCTGACGAGAATTGCCCAGGCGCATAGAATACCTTCTTTCGGCCCTTTAAACATGCGCATCGGCTCAAATACCGCATCTAAGAAGATGTAGGCAACATCGAAGCCAGACAGGTCCCTTTTGGTAAAGGCTTCGTATTCTTCCCAGAGGGTTTCAGTGACTTCACTAACCGCGCTTTTACTGATCAAGCAGTTACCGGTTTCGTCGGTAAAGGTGGCTTCGATATCTCTGGTCGACAGGCCTCTGGCATACATCTCTGCCACCAGGTAGCGAAAGACGTCACTGTTACCCTTAACGAAGCTCCACAGCCGTGAAGAATAGGTCTCTTCGGTGTCACGGAGCTGCGGCAGAAAGACCGGAACCAGCCCTTCTGCACTTTTTAACTGCCGCTTTTTGTAGCCGTTGCGGTTGCCCTTTTGTTCTTCACTGCGCTCATAGCGTTCCCGGCCAAGGTAGTCTGTCGTTTCCTGCTCCAAGAGTTCCTGAATCAGGCGCTGCGCTCCTAAAAGAAAGAGGGTGTTCATGACGTCATTAGTTTCTGATATTCCGTTTGATAAAAATTGGCCAATCTCTTCACAAATACGTTTACTTGGTGGTATGCTTGTCATAAGGTCTGGGCTCCTATCTGCCCTTCACAGGGCGGTGGTTTTTTAGGCAATTACCACTTAGACGCCCAGGCCTTATTTTCCTCTAATACTTTTACAGACATTTTAGGACATAACCTTATAATCTAAAAGCGCTGTTTAAAGAAGGAGGCCGTACGATGGTGGTTAAAAGAAACTGTCCGGAGTGTGGTGCCGAATGGTATAGTGCAACCGATAAGGATGATTGGGTTTGCGAATGCGGTTGTTTACTGGGTGAGGAGCTGAATAAACTACCAGAAAATAAAGACAGAGACGCCGTTGAAGCTGATGATTGAAAAAGTGCTGCTGGTTGATGATGATTCCAGTGTAATCCTTGCGCTGGAGCGCAAGCTTTTCAACAGTTGTGCTGCCGTCAAAGCAGAAAATGGTGCGGTAGGTTTAAAACTGCTGCAATCCAAGGGCCCCTTTGCCGCGATTATAAGCGATTACCGCATGCCGCAGATGGATGGCTTGCAGTTTCTCGAAGAGGCGGCCAACCTGGCCCCGGAAACCGTCAGGATTATGCTCACCGGGTATGCTGACCTTGACATTGCTCTGCAGGCCATCAACCGGGGCAGTATTTTCCGCTTTTTAACCAAACCCTGCAGCGACCGGGATATGCTTAAGGCTGTTGACGATGCTCTGCAGCAATACCGGTTAATCACCGCTGAACGCGAGTTGATCCAGAACACCCTTACCGGCAGCATCAGGCTCTTAACCGATCTGTTTTCCGCTGTTCAGCCCGATTCCTTTGCCCGGGCAGGCAATATCAGTCGCCTGGCCAAGAGAGTGGCCGAGCGGGTGGGAATCAGGAAAACCTGGGAAATTGAGATGGCTGCCCTCTTATCGCAGGTTGGCACGATGACCCTGCCGGCAGAACTGATTGAAAGAAAGTTTTGCGATGAAGGGTTGACCGAACAGGAGGATGCACTGTTTAAGGCACACTCTCAAATCGGCAGCAAATTTATTGCCAATATTCCTCGTCTGGAAGAGATAGCCAGGGCAGTGCTCTTTCAGTTCAGGGGGTTTGACGGTTCCGGGCCGCCTGACGAAGTGCTGCAGGGTGAAAAAATACCGCTGCTGGCCAGGGTTCTGAAAGTGGTTTTAGATTATGATTACCACTATGCTCTAGAACGCATTGCCATGCGCAGTCTGAAAAGACTTAAAGAATCGAAACAACTTTATGACCCCAGGCTGCTGGCCGCCCTTGAGGCGGAGATCCTGAACATAGAAAATGGCTACCAGTACATGGTCAGCGAAGTTGAGATACCGGGGTTGGAAAGCGGGATGGTTCTAGTTGATGGTGTATACGACCGCAATGGGGCCCTGTTGATAGCAAGAGGCACGGTGATCACCGCGGTTCTGAAAGAGAGACTAGCCAATTACAACCAGGTTGGTATAATTGAGAACACTTTAAAAGTATTGGTTAAAACATCAAGGAAATTTGACAATGATGCGGTTGCTGACAACCTTTTAGGCGGATCCCTAGATTATTTATAGCTGATGGAAAAACACCTGAGCATCTCGGAGAAAGGATCTGAAAAAGAGGCGTTCTGAAAAAAGTTTTATTTGCTTAGCTTATAGCAAAATATTCTGACTGAAGTTGTAATAGTGGGCGGGGCGCGAGAGATAACCTTTGCGGACGATAGCAACTTACGATCATAACCGTTATGTAAGAGGAGCACTTTGGCCGGGTGTTTTTGCAGGGCCAGGCCGATTGCATAACGCATATTATCGCTGATTTAGATTCTTCGGAAATCACTATCAAGGTCCTGCTCATGATAACCGATCTTCTCCATATTCGTCTTGATGGCTTCTTTTATGTTGTTAATTAACAACTTCTTCCCTACGGTTCTCGCGAGAATTAATCAAACTATACTTTGATAAAATGCTTTCTTCTCCTCGTTAATTTGATAATATTTATACAAATTATTAAGGGGGGAGATGCAATGCAGATAATCTTTAGCTTTGGGGTAAGCCCGCTGACCTACGCCTCAAGAGGCATAAAGAATCACTTCCCGAACATGAAGATCTGAGTAGTATTCAGGCCAGTTTTTTAAAATTGATTGCCGCTTTAATACATCACAATACTCCATAAAATCGGTACAGAAAGCGCAAGCTGAAAAACCATCAAGTTGCCTCAACCCTTATGTTCGCCCACAATCTCCGCTAGATTATAAAGGGTTAGGTCTTGCCTGCGTTTTACCTGCTCGGTCAGTTGAGGTGTGAAGCCGGAACGGGAACACAAGGTGAAGCTAATGCGACGCCCGCCCAACTCAGGTTCGACTATCTTTGCTTTCTTCTCCAACTCTACCAGAATATTAGTTCCCACCGCTTTGCCGGTCCACTTGCACTCCACCAGGATCGCGTTTTTTTCACCTAATACGACCAGATCGATCTCTTCGCCGGCATTCCACCAATTGCCGATCTTTGTTGGGATGAAAGGTAGCTGACCGCTTAGCCCTGACTGCCAGAAAAATTGCTGACAAACTTCTTCAAATGGCAGGCTTGCAAAGTGATCGATTTCAGTCAGCACCTGGTTCTCCAGAATGGTTCGCGCCCCTCCACGTTCGAGCTGCGAGCGGTTCGGGTGAGCATAACGAAACCAAAAACGGAGGTAGTGGTCTTTAAGCAGATAGATTCCCCGGCGACTTTTGTGAGGTTGAGCTGTTGTTACAGGAACCAATCGTTCAACCAGGTGAAGCTGCTGTAAAGTGTCCAGGTAAGCAGTTGCGCCTTCAATTCCGGTAGCCTGTTTTATCTCGTTCAAGCGGGTTTTACCGGTCGCAATTGCCTGCAGTATTGCGAAATAATTACGCGGCTCGCGCAACTCCTGCTGAAGCACAAAACGCACTTCGTCATACAAAAACGATCCCCGGCTGAGAATACCGTGAAGAATATTATCTTTAAAAGCCAACCCGGGTTCAATTGTTTGTAAATAAGCAGGTGTCCCACCATAAACCGCGTAGGCGCGAACCTGATCTTCTAATGTGTAGGAGGGGAAAAATAGGCTGGCATCTTTAAACTGCAATGGTTCGAGAAGATACTGCGCTGTTCTTCTACCGTATAATGGCGCCTGATGCCCTAAAACAGTTTCTTCCATCATGCCAATGTAGGAGCCGCAGAGAACGAGCATGATCTGACTATTCTTCAACGCCTGATCCCACAAGCGTTGTAAAATAGTTGCAAGCGGAGGATGCGCAGTTACCAGGTAAGGGAATTCGTCCAACACGACCACCAAACGCTCGGACTGAGCAGCCTGGCCGGGCCTGCCGAAGTATGGTTACGGAATCAGGCGGGCGGGTACCGGTGGAGGACTGCCGTCAGGCAGGCCTACCATCAAAATAGGGTGGGTGAACAGATTTACTGCCGTAGCTACAAATTGCCTACCTGGCGACACTCAAAGATGTCTTCGGGCTTTGCGTTAAACAAGATGTGCCGTCAGGCAGGCAACAAGCTTAAACCTGATGAGTCAGTCGACCGTTCTTGCCCTGTATATCGCTTACAGTTCTAAGCGCATTAATAGCTAAATCAAAGGCCTCTCTAAGTTCTTTATCGTCTTTTGCCGGGTAAAGCTTGAACAATAAACCGATTGCTTCTTGCTCAGTCATTTTAACACTACCTTGTAAAACAAAGTGTGAAGGGGATAACCTCCTAAGTTGCAAAAAGCAAAATTACCCGGTTCACCAATCTGTCTCCAATGATATATTATGCCTCTCATCAAAATCTCAAATTTTACTGACTGCATAAATGAGCTTCTCGCTTACGCCAATGTTTGCGCCTTAAAAGCAAAGGCTGCGCCAGGGTGAAACCCGGCGCAGCCAGGAGGGCAAGGGGGCCGGCGGCTGCCGGCCGACATTATGGGTAGGTTTTCCGGGTCTAAATACAGGTAAAATTAATCATCAAAGCGGCGAACATGTGTTCTTTATAGCGCAACACACCGCACAGAGAAGCGTCAAACAGAACGTCAATCAGTGTAGCCAGATGGTTGATGGACAAAGAGGAGAGCTGTTATATGACAATTAAGATGCAGCTTGCATTAAAATAACATTTAATTGCCAATGCAAGGGGTTTTGTGGCCCCAATAATTTCGCCCGGCCAAAAGAGTGGCCGAGCGGGTGGGAATTAAGGTGTTTTAGAGCGAATGCCTCGGTTTTTATACTGAACATAGAACCGCATCAGGAGACCGGCAACACAGAGGAAGCCAAACAGATCCCCGGTTTGGGTATAAAGGGTGCGCCGTGTTCCAAGGGGAACATCGGCAATGATGTAGGTGCTTTCGCCACCGTTGCCCGGTGGGTCGGATTTGGCCAGCACTACTCCACTGGGATCGATCAGGGCCGAACCGGATAGCAGTTCCCCCTTAATATAGCCAACAGCGTTTTCCACTGCGCGAAACTGCGCGGTAGGCACCCTTTCTGCAGAAAACGCTTTTGATTACTCAAGAGTATTGATGTTTTCGCCTGTGGCGGCCCCGCTTAAAATCCAGTTGATATAAGATTTGCTGTGAGTGCTGGTTTCAGTTAATATGGTTTCAAGAACATTTTGGAAACGGACAAATTGTTCCGTATCAGGAGCGTAAGAAACTTCATAAATATCATAGTTTTCGATTTCATAAAATTCATGCAAGCTTTCATAAAGTTCGCGATTCCTGATCACCTGCTCGAGCGCTTCGTCAACATCAGCGCCCGCTTTTCTGGCGTTGAAGGCAATTAGATCTCTTAAATGTTCTTCTGTAAAAGATGTTTCGGTTACGCTATTATGTTGCAGGGCCCGCACCAGGCTATGCTCGAAGTCCCCTTTGCTGTAAAGGCTGTTAATTCTCTCCAGCTGCAGCATCTCCAGCAGCAGATGCTTGTTGGATACATCATTGACCAATTGGTTGTATGGTCCGCTAATGCCCAGTAGATCGAGCAGCCCGACCCAAACCAGCTTAGAAGCGCTGCTGCCGGGCATAACAGATGCATGGTAGGGCATAGTCAGGTCCTGCACGTAATGCAAGCCCCAACCGGCGAAGCGATAACCCCAGTATTCGTCTCCGTGGATAAAAGCAAACCGCGAAAGCGCACTAAACATTAAAGCCCGCATTTCAGGGTAGCAGCGTTTCAGTGAAGGTGAAGCAAGGTAAACCAGGGGCGATTCGTTATAAAAACCCATATGAAAAGCGGCCTGTGAGCTGTAACTGATCTGCGGGTTACCGAAAGGTTGGGCGCCAAAACCGTAAATATTGCCGAAACTGGTACCGCTGTCTTCAAATAAGCCAATATCAAAACCGTAATCGGGTTCATCGGCGGCAGTGGCCACTACTTCAAGTGCGCTAACCTGCTCTCCGGGGGCAATCTGATAGAACCTGGCATAACGGTAGTTGTAGGGAATAATGGCCATATCGCTAAAAATAAGTTCTTTCCGGTTATCCATGACAACACCCGGCGGGGCTTTAAGATAGTATTGCAGTCTATACTCAGGGTTGATCCTGAGGGCCAGAAACAACTTTTCGGCAGGGCTGTTGCCCCGGTTGAAAGCAAAGCGAAGTTCCGGCGGTAACGCCGGGTAATTCTCAACCTTTTTTAGCAGGTAGTTATCCAGCTGATCGAGCATTAAAGCCAATTCAGTTTCATGTTCGTATATAAAGTCTTCCAGGCTGGTAACGTTAACCGTCAGGCCGGAGAGTTCGCTGTCGGCCAGCGCCAGTAAAGTTAGTGAAGTGTGATCCTCCCAGGCTGCAGCGGGAGATGTTAAAACAAAAATAACTAGAAAAGCAACTAGCAGGTAGAAGATAATTACAGCAAATGATTTATTATTTTTTGTTTTCATGTTTGTGCCCTCCGCTTCGCAATGCAACTGTTTAAATATGCATATTTATTGCTCCAACTGGAATCCTTTTTCCCTAAACAGCCTCAGGCAGGCATCAACCACATCTTCATCGAAGAGGATACCCCGCTGCCGTTTAATCTCTTCCAGAGCGGCATCAATGCCGCGCGCCGGGCGGTAAGGGCGGTGTGAAGCCATCGCTTCGACCACATCGGCCAGGCAGATAATTTTTGCCTCGAGTAG
>VGTO01000077.1 GCA_016874655.1 Bacillota bacterium
CATTGCGGGAGCGCTGCTGATGATCATCACCCGCTGCCTGAGTGCCGAAGATGCCTACCGCTCGATTGAGTGGAAAGCTGTTTTCCTGATCGCCGCCATGTTGCCTTTAGGGCTGGCCATGGATAGCACCGGCGCGGCAAACTTGGTTGCCGATCAGGTGATTGGTTTTACCGGCAATTATGGGCCCACCGCTGTTCTGGCCGGAATCATGATACTTACCTTGCTGCTTAACCAGTTTATACCCAGCGTGGTAAACGCTGTAGTGATGACCCCGATTGCCATTGCCTCAGCCGCCGGCCTTGGCATATCCCCCTATCCCTTTGTGATGGGCATTGCCTATGCGGTTGCCGCTAGCTTTATGACCCCCGTCTCCCACCCGATCAACGTGTTGGTCATGAGCCCGGGCGGTTACCGCTTCACTGATTACCTAAAAAACGGCCTACCCCTGGCCCTGATTGTGCTGGTAGTTAGCATCCTGCTGTTGCCGGTTGTTTTTCCCTATTGAACCACCTAAAGAACCGGGGGTATAGAAATAGCTGGCTAGTCGTTCGGTCAGTCCCAGAAGACGCAGCGCATTTGCTCACCACGCCTCATTGTTGAAAAGCAGTTAAAACACTCCTTGCATTGATTGATCTCCTCAAATTTGCCGGCCAGCATCTTTTCTGCCGCCTCCGGATCGGCAATCAGCTGCCGGCCGACGGCGATCAGGTCAGTTTGATCCTGTTTAAGAGCAGCGGTGACCACTTCCCGGTCAGCCATTTTACCGACAGCAATTACCGGTAAACTGGAAGCTTTTTTAACAGTTGCCGGATGATCGATGTTCGCTCCGAACTTGCCTTCACGGGTCAGGGCTGAGGAGGTCAGCAGTTGCCAGCTGCCATCATCTAGCTCCTGCCTGACTGCCGGGCCGGTAAATGAAACATCCAGCAGGTCAACCCCGGCAGTAGCCAGCATTCGACTGAAGGCCAAGGTATCTTCCGTAACCTCGTCCCCCAACATTTGTTCAACTGCATTCAGGCGGTATAGAATAGCCCGTACAGGGCCGATTTGCTTACGGACCGCTTCAACAACCGCCAGCGGAAAAGCAGCCCGCCCGGCGATATCGCCGCCATAGCGGTCTTCGCGCTGGTTGGTGTAGGGTGACACAAACTGACTTAGCAAATAAAAATGGGCTCCGTGAATCTCAACACCATCAAAACCGGCCGCCACTGCCCGCCCGGCTGCTGCTGCAAAATCGCTGATCAGCTCTTCAATCTGGGCCTCATTTAAGACGAGTGGGTCAACATCAGAGCGAAACTGAAAGCCGGATGGAGAGGCGCCGGCTAAAGGACCGGGCTGCGGCACACACCTGGCTCCCGCGTGGTTTATCTGCACAACGGCAGCTGCTCCCTTATTTTTGATGGTTTCCGCCAGCTGTTTCATCCCCGGCAGTTGCTGATCATCCCAAAGGCCGATGCTGTTTTGCACCAGTCGCCCATCATGCCTGACCGCCGCTGCTTCCACGATCACCAGGCCAACAGCTGAAGACCTTTTACTGTAAAAATCTAATACAGCGTCAGTAACCAAACCACCTTCTGCTGCAGCATTGGTGGTTAAAGCGGGCATCACTAGCCTGTTGCGCAAAACCAAATTATTTACAGACAGTTTATCGGACAGTTTTTTCAAAGTTTCTCTTCCCTTCTTAACATCGAATATTTCTAAACTAATTTAGTGAACTTCGCCACTTAAACGGTTAGAATAAACCCTGACAAATCTACTTTCCCAGTAAGCCCTCAATTTCAAAAGCATTATCTTTAATCAACCCCACTACTGCTTCAAAATCCTTATTCATCTCCCGGTCCACTGCCATAAAACTGACCTTCTCCCTGATTATCCGGTAGACCTGCTGCAGTTTCGGTGATGGTTTCTTCTTTCTGAAATCGATGCCCTGGCAGGCACAAATTGCTTCGATCGCCAGAACATAGGATAAGTTTTCCAGTACTTCGCGGCATTTACGGGCCGCCGTTGTCCCCATGCTGACATGGTCTTCCTGGTCGGCAGAGGTGGGGATGGAATCAACGCTGGCCGGGTGGGCCAATATCTTGTTTTCGCTTACCAGGGCGGCGGCGGTATACTGAGCCACCATAAACCCGTCGTTAAGGCCGCTTTTTTCAACCAAAAAAGCGGGCAGCCCCATGCTGAGGGCCGGGTTGGTCAACCGCTCAATTCTCAGCTGCGAAATGTTGGCCAGCTCGGCGAGGGCAATGGCCAGAAAATCGAGGGCCAGGGCAACTGGCTGACCATGAAAATTACCTCCGGAAAGCACTTCACCCGTTTCAGTAAAGACGAGCGGATTATCGGTTACAGCATTGATCTCTCTTTCGATTACCTGCTTAACATAGCCAATAGCATCCTTGGAAGCACCGTGCACCTGGGGCATACAGCGCAGGGAGTAAGCATCCTGCACCCTACCAGTCGAGGGGTTAGCCAGGACCTCGCTATCTTGCAGCAGATCCCTGAGATTGGCGGCAGTTTCAACTTGGCCCGGATGCGGCCTGATATCGTGAATTTTATGATCGAAGGCCATCAATACCGCTTCAAGGGCTTCAGCCGAGAGAGCGCCGAAAAGATCGGCATAGCGGGCAAGCTTCAGGGCGTCATAAACTGCAAGGGCGCCAACAGCACTCATCGCCTGGGTTCCATTACAGAGCGAGAGACCCTCTTTCGCCTTTAAAACAACCGGATCGATCCCGGCCTGCTTCATGGCCTCGCCGCCGGGCAGCAGCTGCCCTTTATACCAGGCTTCGCCCCGTCCAATCAGCACCAGCGCCAGGTGCGCCAGGGGGGCTAAATCGCCACTGGCACCCACCGATCCTTTCTGCGGCACTACGGGATGCACTCTTCTGTTGAGCATGGCCAGCATCGTCTCGACGATGATCGGCCTTACTCCTGAATAGCCGGAAGATAACGAGTTGGCCCTTAAAAGCAGCATAGCCCGCACCACTTCTTCTGCAAAAGGTTCACCAACCCCGGCCACACAGCTAACAACCAGATTGTATTGCAGCTGATCGATCTCATCTTCACTGATCGAAATGTTGCTGAGCATGCCAAACCCGGTATTAACCCCGTAGACTACTTTCTTTTCAGCCAGAATCTGCTCAATCAGAGTCCGCGAGCCTTTGATCTTCGCATTCGCTTCAGCAGCCAGTTCAACTTCTTCATAGTGCCTGGCAACACTGACCACCTGCGCAAGCGTCAGGTTATTTCCATTAATTGTCACAGTCATCGTTTATCCACTCCAAACGGCTAAGTCTGTTATAAAGTCATTAATTCCTAAGCAATACCCAAGTGCTATAAACCCTTAAATGCAAAATCCCTGCCACTATTGTCGACAATCAACTTTCCCTTTTTATAAACCGTTTCGACAATGTTGCCCCCCAGGCGATAAACAACATGCGCATAGCTTGGAACATCCCAGACCTGAAAATCGGCGTATTTACCAGCTTCCAGCGTTCCATAATCATCATCAAGATTTAGCGCTTTAGCTGCTCCGCTGGTTGCTGCCAGCATCGCTTCTGCCGGGCTCATCCGGTAGAGGCGACAGGCTAGAGCCATCACAAACTGCATTGACTCGGTCCAGCAGCCAGGGCAGATGTTGGTCGCCAATGCCACCGTTAAGCCCTGCTCTTTCATCGCCTGGTAATCAAAGGGCTGCGGGTGTTTGACGGCAAAGTCGAGGGCCGGCATCAGCACCCCTATCACACCAGCATCCGCCAGTTTTTTAAGCACCGCCACGGGGGTGTAGTTTAGATGATCGGCCGAAACCATCTTCATCGCCGCTGCCAGATCTGAGCCACCAATATAGGAGTAAGCATCGGTGTGAATTTTTGGCTGCAGGCCGTGATCCAGGGCAGTTTTAAGGATTAGCTCGCTTTCTTTGGCCGTGTAGTAACCCTCATCGCACCAGATATCACAGTACGTGGCCAGTTTCTCAGCAGCAACCCGGGGCATCATCTCCCGGGTCAGCAGATCGATGTAATCAGTTTTAAGTTGATCGGCAGGCCAGCCGTGGGCCCCGAGAAAAGTGCTGACAATATCAAGCGGTGTGCTATCCTGCAGTATTTTATTTACAGCCAGGATCTTTAGCTCGGTATCGGTTGCCAGGCCATAGCCGCTTTTACATTCCACGGTGGTTGTACCCGCGGCAGCCATCCGGCCCAGGCGGCCCATGGCCGACTGGTAAAGTTCTTCTTCTGTCGCTTTTCGCGTCGCCTCAACAGAGGCCCGGATCCCGGTTTTGATACCGCGCTTTTGTAGCACTGTCAAATCGTCTGTTGTCAATTTTGCCACGTATTCTTCAACCCTGGAACCACCGAACACCAGGTGGGTATGGCAATCGATAAAACCGGGGGCAACAACTTTACCGGTGGCATCGACCACCTCTGTCAGTCCTTCTTCATAAAAAGGCAAAACCTGATCTTTTCCACCAACAGCCACTATGCGCTCACCACTGGCAGCCAGCCAACCGTTTTCGATCACTTCAAAATCGCTGCCACTATTTTTACAGGTCAGCAGTTCTGCTGCATTACTAATGATCAGGTCAGCCATCTTTTTTGCTTCCAATCCAGCCCCACTCCCTCTCTCACATCCCTTGCTAGTTTAACAAAGCAGGCAGCTTTAGAGATCCTGCGGGCCAAAAGTGGCTTTCGGCGTCCACCAGAGCGGCACCTTGATGCTTTCCCCGGTCAGGGCACCCTGACCCTCAGCCACCTTTTTGGCCGTATCATAGCCGGCCTGGGCATGGCGAACCACGCCGATGCCTGAATCGACGGTCATGCAAACCGATAATCTTAAATCGGCCTCGTCTGTGCCGTCGGCAATCATGGTCACCCCGGTATGCACCGCCTCACCCATGGAATAGTTGGCCTGGATAGCAATCAGATCCGACATCCCTACGGCATTAAGTAAGCCATTTAACATGGGCCAGTCTGAAATCAGGTCGCTGCCGTCCGGCATATTTTCTGATTCAAAGGTGGGATTAACAATAGAGCCGGAATCGAGGTTATCCCGGGAGAAAGCGACCGGCCCCTTCACCTCGCCGGTCCTGATCAGGGCATTGACCGCCAGGGCAAAACGTTTGCGCTGGCCGAAACCGAGGTAGCAGATCCTGGCCGGCAGGGCTTCAATCGGGATATGCTGACGGGCCAGCTTGATCCAGCGGGTAACAAGCAGGTCGTCGGCGAACATCTCCAGGCACAGATCATCAAGTTTCCTTAAATCTTCAGTTTCTCCGGAAACACAGGTCCAGCGAAAGGGTCCGCGTCCCTCACAGAAGAGCGGCCTGATATATTCAGCCACAAAACCGGGGATGGTCATCGCTTCTATTTCCGGCATTCCGCCATCGCGGCATTCCTTACGGATGCTGGTGCCGTACTCAAAAGTTGGCACTCCCAGTTCATAAAACTTGTTCATCGCCTTAAGCTGCCTAATCATCGTCTCCCGAGCTTTTTCAAGATAAAGATTCCTGTCTTTTAAGCGCAGTTGATCTGCTTCCTGAGGCGAATAACCGGCAGGGATATAGGAGAACGGATCATGGCAGGGGCACATTTCAGTAACAATACCAGGCTTAAAGCCCTTTGTATGAGCCTCCTCAAAAACGTCAGCGGCGTTGCCCACGAGGCCGATACCGATCGACTCACTTCTGGCAGCGTAATCTCTGGCCATACTGATTGCTTCATCGAGCGAACCAACCAGCACATCGATAAACTTTTTATTAATCCGCCGCTCAATGATTTCGGGGTTTACATCACAAAGAATGGCCACCCCACCGTGCATGGTCATCGCCCGGGTCTGGTTACCGCCCATCCCGCCGGCCCCGGCAGTTAAAAGGATTTTACCAACCAGTGAATCCCCGTAGCATTTTCTGGCTACTGCCGAAAGCGTTTCGAAGGTCCCCTGGATCACCCCCTGGGTGCCAATATATTCCCAGGGTCCGGCAGTGTATTGGGCAAAGATGGTCAGGTTTTTATCCTGCAGGTCATAAAAGGTAGGCCAGTCAGCTTTCATAATATTGGTGTTGGCCATTACTACCCGCGGGGCCAGGCGGTGGGTTTTAAAAACCGCCACTGGCATACCCGACTGCATGACCAGCGTTTCGTCATTTTCCAAATCTTTTAAAGCTTTAACAATTGCGTGATACGATTCCCAGTTACGTGCGCATTTGCCGATGCCGCCGTAGATCACCAGCTCTTCTGGCTTTTCGGCGTTCTCCATGTTGTTTTCGAGCATCCGTAAGATGGTTTCCTGCTTCCAGCCCTTGCAGCGTAAGTTAGGGCCCCGCTGCGCCTTTACTGAGTAATAAATTTCCGGTTTCGTCACATTAAATCCCTCTCTTAATTATGATGATGTAAAAAATATTCATCCTGACCGTGTCCGATGACAAAGCAAAGGAGGTTCTTTTTTAGATTTATTTCTTCTAGTATGCACGGTAACCGCCACGCTGGAGTTTACTTAAAGTAAGTGTTGATGAATGGAGCTCATCTGCTGCCATCCCAGGCGTATAAATCTTAAAAATTACAAAATCACCAACAGTCAAATGATAGCTCTTTGCCTATAATAACATACCTTTAGAACAGAAACCCGGTCCGCGAACTGATTGATGAATTATACCATTAATTAAAAGAGGCGAATGGAAATATAACGAAGATGCTGTAGGTTGATAATTTGGCCGGCGCCGGTCTAAGCGACAGTTGCCCTTACCAAGAGGTGGTCTGTTGAGCGGCGCCGGCTTTTTGTAGCTTGTTATGTTAGCCATAGATTAATAAATAACTATCAAGCTTACTGCACAAATTTAAGAGCTTCGTGTGATCTTTATGGAATTATATCTTCGCAGGGCACATCAATCTGGCACTTTCCACATACGCTATGCTCATAACCAAATGCTTTTCGCATTTCTTTTGCATTGTCATAAATAAACATATAGTGGTGACATTTGGATTTGTTTTTGCCTGCCTTAGTGATTGCCCCCACGGGGCATCTTTCGATGCAAGCTCCGCAGCTTCCATCAACCAGGAAGGGGCAGTTTTGAAAATGGCTGCCCGGTGATCGAGGTGTAGCTTTGAACGGCAGACTGGTAATTACAGATCCAAACCTGCCGGCTACCCCTTTAGCCGTAATCAGCCCACGGTGCAGGCCAAAAAAGCCGAGTCCGGCTGCATAAGCAGCATGGCGCTCCGACCAGTTGCTGCTTAAAACCATGTAATCTGTGTTATAGTTTGAGTTTAAAAGCGGGGCCAGAGTCTGCCCACCCTCTTTTTCTAAAATTGCAACCAGGTAATGACGCAGCTTTTCATTAAAGCTTTCACCGAGAAATCGGGCATGAAGCCACTCAACAGAAGTTGGCGGCCCGCCATAATTTGAGCGGCGGACATCCATACAAAAGGGCAAAAAATAGACAACTACAGACGCAGCGCTTGCCAGCCATGATTTCGGAAGACAATAGAATGGCCCGATAATGTCATCCTGCAAGAAAACTTCAAAGACCGGGTCAGATGCGTCAGCAAAACCGACCAGTGCTTCTTCAAATATTCTGTGGCCGTCCGGCAGCCGATTGCCATTATCGGTGTTAATAAAATCGTTTATGAGCTCTGCTAATCTTAGGTTATCAGGCAAGCTTGGTACCTCTCTTAGTTTTTCAAGCGCCCTCAACAGGACAAGCTTTCATGCAGTTATAACAGAAATATTGGAACCCTATGAAGCCCATACGTCCTGAAAAGGCAATCTATTTATTATCACTTTCGCAGATGTCCAGTTCATTGTAAGCCATGACCACAAGTGATTTCACTCCGGGCAAGATTCCGGCCAAAACAGGGGATTGAGGCTTTTGTAATCGACTGCTGTGGCAAAGCCCACATCGTCCACTCTCAGGCTCAGTACAAATTCGCGAATCTTCTCTTTTGCAAGCTTTTCCTCCCCTAATCTTATTCGCACTTCAAAGCTCCCGAAATTCAGGAATATTTAATGATGCCTAAATTCCACGTCATGTTAATAATCCCTTCTTATGAACATTTTTTATGAGAAATCCAATAAGTATTTTCAATAGCGGACCATTTTCGTTACTAACTCTCTTCTTTATTAGCACCTTTAAACATTGCCACCTTAATAATTGATTCGGGTTAAATATTTCTCAGATACCGAAATGAAGGAAATTTCGATTAGGCTAATGAATATTATATTGATAATCGAATATTAAGCTGATTCCGGTTTATAATACAAGATATTCGTCTCCCTGGAAAGAGGAAGGCAAAAGTGATTACAGGTAAGCAAAGTGAGGCTGGATCGTTACCGACGCCTGAACGTATAATCAGGACATTTTTTATCACCAGCGGTCTTTTCACTCTGGCTGCATCCTTTATCTGGGGCGTAAACACTCTTTTTCTACTGAATGCCGGTCTGGATATCTTCGAAGTGATGGTCGTCAACAGTATCTATAGCATTGGTCAGGTATTTTTCGAGATCCCTACTGGTGTGATTGCCGATACAGTTGGCAGAAGAGTTTCATTTTTATTCGGTATCGTCACCCTGACAATATCGACATTGCTTTATCTCGCTTCAGCAAGCTTCGGATGGGGTATGATCGGCTTCGCTGTTGGTTCAGCGCTGCTTGGTCTGGGCTATACTTTCCAGACCGGTGCTGTAGAAGCCTGGCTGGTTGATGCCCTGGAGGCAAGTGGGTACAAGGGGCGGACAGATCAGGTATTCGCCCGGGGGGGAATTGTTTTTGGCTTTGCTATGCTTACGGGTACGATTTTAGGAGGATTCCTTGGCCAGATTGATCTGGCCTTGCCCTATCTGATCCGGGCAACAATTCTGGTGATCGCCTTCCTCGCTACTTTTGCCCTGATGCATGACCTCGGGTTTAAGACCCGTCCACTTAAGGCCACACATTTTGCATCAGAAACCCGCACTATCTTTAGGGCAGGCGTAAATTTCGGTTGGCATAACCCTGCAGTCCGACCACTGCTTCTGGCCTCAGCAGCACAGGGCTCTTTTTTCATGTATTTCTTTTATGCAGCGCAGCCATATGCACTCAGCCTGCTCGGAAGGCCTGACCTGATTTGGGTTTCGGGGATACTTGCAGCGTTAATCGGGCTGGCTAGCATCGTGGGTAACCTCTGTGTCGGCCCGGTAACACGCAGCCGCTGGGGCAATAGCGCTCCAAAAGTT
>VGTO01000078.1 GCA_016874655.1 Bacillota bacterium
AACAACCACCAAAAAAATTAATACTGTCGGCATTGCCATACCCTTTTCATTGCTGAAAATAAACATTTTAACCCCATCCCTCAGCCCTTATATGATAGAAAACTTGAGAAATAAAAAATCTCCCGAATTCGAGAGACCGATAAATGCCATAAAATACACCTGCTTCGGCAACCAGGGCGCCCTCATTTGGTAACTTAAGCCCCTGGCTTTGCGTACCTGCTTCACTGCAGGCTAGCCTTTATCGATCAGGTTAACTAGATTACAAATACCCAAAGCTATCATAAACAACTCTCTTTTTATTGTCAAGTCTTTTTTATACAAATTGTGAAAAGGATAGAAAAAATGATCAAGATTATCAATTAACGGGCTATTTATAACCATTTATGTTATAATCTACCTATTATAAAAGACGATTTCAACTCTGAAGCAGTTAGTAAATCTTTTTACAAACCATTACTTCCTTTATTTCTTCCGGTTTACATTGCCGGTCAATATTCTTTCTAATTTCCTGGTCAGTTTGGTCCAGATAAACTCTTTTTCAGAGATTGGCTGAACATGAATAGTATAAAGACCAATACGATTACCACCAAGGACGTCAGTCAGTATCTGGTCACCAACCACCGCCACTTCACCCGGCTCTAACTGCATTAGCTCAAGAGCTCTGAGGAAAGCACGCCTGCGCGGCTTGACAGCATACCAAATTGCCGGTATAGCCAATTCACTCGCTAACAGGCCGCCCCTGTCTTTACTGTTGTTGGAAACGATAATCAGCTTAAAACCCCTTCGCTTGAGGCCGGAAAACCAGTTAGCCAGACGGGGATACACAGCTCGGTCACTCCATGGGACGAGAGTGTTATCCATGTCGGTAATGATCCCCTTGATACCCTGTCTTTCCAGTTGGTCAACATCAATCTCAAAGATGTTTTTCAGGCTTTGGTTTGGTATCAACAAATGTCTCAACTGTAATAGCCCCCGTAATCAACTTCCTTCAACCTGCAGCAGCTTTTAACTTAAACCTAACTCTATCATACTAATAACCTTATTTACAGTAAAGCTTGCTTTTTAAGGTGCAAAACGTTCCAAAAGAAAGGTTGATCGGTTATGATAGAAAGAAATAATTTAGCCGATTTGAGAGAGCGAAATGGAGGAACTTAGATGTATAAAATTGCAGTGCTGCCCGGCGACGGGACCGGTTTTGAACAAGTTACTGAAGGTTTAAAGGTGCTGAAGGCAGCAGAGGATAAATTTGGGTTTAAGCTGGAGACAACTGATTACGATTTGGGCGGCGAGCGCTATATGCGCACCGGTGAGGTTTTACCGGAAAGTGTGCTGGAAGAGCTCAAAGCTTTTGATGCCATATTTTTAGGAGCGATTGGCCATCCCGATGTAAAACCGGGCATTCTTGAAAAGGGGTTGCTGCTAAAACTGCGCTTTGATTTAGATCTTTATGTAAATTTACGCCCGGTAAAACTCTTTCCCGGGGTGAACACACCGCTTAAAGATAAGGGGCCGGATGATATAGACTTTGTTGTGGTGCGCGAAAATACCGAGGGACTCTACTGCGGTGCCGGTGGTTTCTTGCGCAAGGGAACTCCGCACGAGGTGGCCGTTCAGGAATCAGTTAATACCCGGATGGGGGTAGAACGCTGTTTGCGCTACGCCTTTGAATACTGCCGCGATAAAAGAGTGCGAAAAAAACTGACCCTCTGCGGTAAAACCAACGTATTAACCTATGCTTTTGATTTGTGGGAAAGAGCTTTTCATGAAATCGGTCCGGATTACACCGGGGTAGAACGTGACTATGCCCATGTAGATGCCATTTGCATGTGGATGGTAAAAAACCCGGAGTGGTTTGATGTGATTGTTACCGATAATATATTTGGCGATATTATTACTGACTTAGGGGCAATGATTCAGGGCGGGATGGGCATCGCCGCCGGCGGAAACATTCATCCGGGCAAGGTTTCAATGTTTGAGCCGATCGGTGGATCGGCGCCTAAGTATACCGGATTGGGTGTGATAAATCCCCTGGCTTCAATCTGCGCCGGGGCGATGATGCTTGACCATTTAGGTGAGACAGAGGCAGCTGCCCGCATTGAGCAGGCGGTGGCCACAGTTTGCAGCAAGAAGTTAAAATCGCTCAATGCCGGACAGATGGGTTACAGTACAGCGGAAGTTGGTGACCTGGTAGTTAGGGAGCTGTAAATATTTAAATTAACTCCCCGGTAGCGACCATGAAAACTTTGCCACCCACTGCAACGGAGATTTGACCATCATCTTGCTCGGCCGCCTTAAGCAGCAACAGCGAAGGGCGGCCGATTTCATAGCCCTGTTCAACACGCAGGTTGATCTCGCTGTCTCCAAGATAGCGATACTTGACCAGATAGGCAGCCAGACAGCCGTTGGCGCTGCCCGTAGCCGGATCTTCCATTATGCCGTGATAATTATCAAACATGCGGGCGTTGATCTGGTTTCCGGGTTGGTAAGTCTCAGGGCAGAAAACAAAAACCGATTTTGCCTCCGCCTGGTCGATTAGCTTCAGATAGCCTACGCGGTCAACAGTACAAGCTTTTACTGCATCGAGGCTAGCCAGGGGCACAATGATGAAGGGTAATCCGGTGGAAACCTCCTGAATCGGAAACCGGCAGTCGATCATTGACGGATTAATGTTTAATGCTGCTGCAACCAGTGCTGCTTCAAACTTAGCGCCAAAAAGCGGCGCAATCTGCTTCATCCAGAGAATATCGGGCCGGCCATTATAATAACTGAAGGAGACCGGGATCTGGCCCACCCCTAAGTTTAACCTGACCTCTTCAACCGCCTTATTGATCAGGTACTGCTGGATCACAAAAGCAGTTCCCAGCGTCGGGTGTCCGGCAAAAGGCAGCTCCTCGTCAAGGGAAAAGATACGAACATCATAGCCGCCGTTAACGTGCTGATCAGAAAGAATAAATGTTGTTTCGGAGTAGTTCATCTCCCTGGCAATGTTCTGCATTTCAGTCGCCGTCAGTGCGGAAGCATTCCCGATTACTGCCAGCTGGTTTCCGGCATACTTAGTCTCTGCAAAAACATCCAAAAGGTAAAGTGGATAGCCCATTTACCAACCCTCCTGCCCAAGTAGATATTTTTAATCGATCTTCTTGCTATATCAATTACCTGACCGCCTGATTAATCTTAACTTTATTTATTCGACAATACAACAGCTATCGTTCATAATCCGGCCGCCTCTGGCGCAGTTACTGCATCTTTACTTATCATACTGATAGCAGTACAATTAAATAAATGCTTACCGGAAAAGAGGGGAATAAATAATGGATTTTGCTTTAAGCGAGAGCCAGCTGATGATTCGCCAGATGGTCAGAGACTTTGCCACAAAAGAGTTGGCGCCACTAGCCGCTGATCTGGACCGGGAAAGCCGGTTTCCGCACGAAATTATTAAAAAAATGGCTGCCCTGGACCTTTTTGCCCTGCCGTTTAGCGAAGAGTACGGCGGCACCGGCGATGGTTACCTGGCCTATGTGATCGCTGTTGAAGAGATTTCAAAAGCCTGTGCCTCAACCGGGATCACCTATGCCGCGCACTGCTCGATCGGCACCGGCCCGGTTAATCTTTTCGGCACCGAAGAACAGAAGCTAAAATGGATTACCCCCTGCGCCAAAGGTGAAATGCTGGCCGCCTTCGGCCTTACCGAGCCTGACGCCGGATCCGATGCCGGCAGTACCAAAACAACTGCCGTCCTGGACGGTGATCAGTGGGTGATTAACGGCACCAAGTGCTTTATAACCAACGCCAGTCAGGCTGGGATGGTCATCGTCACAGCTGTTACTGAGCCAGGTCAGGGTACCAGGGGCATCAGCTCCTTTATCGTGCCCACCGCTACTGCCGGATACTCGGTGACCGCCCCCTATGAGAAGTTAGGCCTGAAGGCTTCAGATACTGCTGAGATCATTTTAGAAGATGTGCATGTACCGAAAGATAACCTCTTGGGTAAGCGGGGCGAAGGTTTTAAACAGTTCTTGCTGGTCCTTGACGGCGGCAGAATCAGCATTGGTGCGCTCTCCGTCGGCATTGCCCAGGCTGCGCTTGATGCTGCACTGGCCTACGCCAAAGAGCGTAAACAGTTTGGCCAGCCGATATCTAAGTTTCAGGCAATCCAGTTTAAGCTGGCTGATATGGCCACTCGCATCGAGCTGGCCAGGTTGGCAGTCCACCGTGCCGCCTGGTTAAAGGATCAGGGTCTGCCCCATACCCGTGAAGCGGCGATCGCAAAACTATTTGCCTCAGAAACAGCAGTAGCTGCAGCGCTTGAAGCAATCCAGATCTTCGGCGGCTATGGCTATACCAAAGAATATCCGGTTGAACGTTACCTGCGCGATGCTAAACTAATGGAGATCGGCGAAGGGACCTCAGAGATCCAAAGGCTGGTTATCGCTCGCCAGCTAGGTTGCTAACCGATAAACCATATTACTATTCTTCTTCAACGACTTCCCGGTAGCGGCCCCTCCGGCCAGTCCTCCTGTTACCGGCAATGTGCCGGATAATCTTGATCAGCTGGAAGATGATGATCAGTACACCAGGGACAAAGATTAGCAGAATTAGACCCTGGCTGGTTTGTACATAGTCAACCATTCTACCATAAAAGGGTAACGAAATAAGGGCCTTACCCATCACATCTTCGGCCGGTACTACAGTGGTTTGAACCACACCTTCGCTATTACGGCTGGTCACAAACTTTAACCCTTCATCGCGATTAATTTCCACCACCCGCTGGGTTGCCGTTGTATTGGGACTGACTGGCGTCTTAAAGTTAATGATATCGCCCAGTTCTACCGAAGTCACATCTATGGATCGGATCAGAGCGAGACTGCCGGGGTTGACATCTGCGTTAGGTTCGTCATCCTGCATCACAAGAAAAGTGAAGCCAGCCAAGCTCGGGGGTCCGTCAGCTACCCGATTATGAATCAGAAAGAATGAAAGTGAAGCCATCATCAAAAGCAAGAGGGCTAAGACAATATTCATCACTACCGATAAGAAGCGTGATGCGCCGGAGGGTTCATCGACCTCGTCATAACCTTCTTCTTCCTCGTCCTCTTCTTCCTCTTCATCGTCAAGAAAGCGGTCAAGCAGTTCCTCATTAAAGGTAGCCGTTGTTTCAGTCTCCTTCTCACGCAGAAAATGATCAGCTGATTCGCCAGGCATAAAATCCTTTATGGAGATGTTAATATCTCTCTCTGGCACATCGTCAAATTCATTAAAAATCGGAGGATCAGGCAGAATACTTTCAGGTTCCGGGATTTTTCCCAACTGCTCTTCTAGATCATTGTCCTCGAGAAAAAGGTCATTGAAATAATCCTCACCCAGCTCTTTTCCAGTCTTTAGAACTTCCAACTTTTCTTCCGCCGCAGAACTGCGGTTCGGTTCTTCAGCATCCAATAAGCCAAAACTCTCGCTGAAAAGATCATCAGGCTGATCGACCTGTTCCGGCAGATCAAGCTTAACAGGAGTTACAAGATTGAAATCCGGCTGTTCCGGAAGGTCCAGATCCGGACCATCAAGGCTGATTTCTTCTAAATTATCAGCTGCTGTTTTACGATCGTAATTTTCTTCAGAGTGGGGAGTGAAGAAATCATGCTCAGTAGTCTTTGGCACTGTTGATTCCTCAAATAAAGAGGACGCTGGTGTGGCAGTCTCCCGCTGATCAGGCTCATCAAATAAATAAGGTTTAGCTGTTGCAAGCTCGTCCTCTTCACTGACAGCAGGTTTCTCTGGCTTGGGCAAAATAAATAGAGGCTGATCGCGCTTACTTCTGCGGGTGGTAATCAGAATCCTGGCCGCAAATTCATCTTCAGAAACCGGTTTGACGATATAATCGTCGACAAGGCTTTTTTCAATAGCCTGGTATAAATGCTCATAATAGTCCGGTTCAATCAGGGCTAAGATATAGGTCTCTGGGCATTTTTCACGCAGGGTTTCAATCAAACCCACCTTGTCCTCTTCGACCAGTGCAAAATCAATGATCACCAGATCGGGACTTAGTTTTTCCGAGATTTTCAACAGGGTTGCCGGCGAAAAACAATTAACAATGTCTTCTTCAGGTAATACCTGACCAATCAGTTTTTGTAAATGTTCGGAAGAAATGTAGCTGTAATCAATCAAAAAGAGATACACTTGGCATCCTCCTTATCTAGACCGGTTTTTCACATTATAACAGATACAATTCATAAAATTCTACTCAATGCTATTTAATCCTTTATAAAAATAAAAAGTCCCTCGAAACGAGGGACTTATCAACTATCAATTAACAGAGGTTCCTGGCAATTAAAACCCGAAATCCTCCAGACTTTTAATCTGGTCGCTGCCAGGCAATACCGACGGGTTGAGAGCTGCCTGCGGAACCGGAGAAGAGCCAGAAGGAGCTGAATCAGTAGGTACGCTTCTACTTAACCGCTCAACTTTAGCATCAACCATATATTTAAAAATACGCCTCAGCTCCATGACGATTAAAAAAAGCCCGGGAATGAAAATCAGCAGAACCAAACCCTGCCTGGTCTGGGCGTACCCGAAGAGATAGCCGATGTACGGCACTGAACCGGTAACCCGGCCGACTAGGTTTTCTGCCGGCACCGGGCTTGGATCATTAACATTGTTAGCATCACCACGAGTGATAAAACTTAGTCCGTTATCCAAATTCAAACCTACCACCCGGTGTGTGGTCAGGCGGGTTGCATCGGCAGAGCTGCTGAAAGTGATAATATCACCTTCCACTATCTCAGTCGGTTCAGTCGGTTTGACAAATACAATGCTACCGGTATTAAAAGCGGGATTCATACTGCCACTCAAGACCACGTACATTTGATAACCGGCAATAGCTGGTGATCCACCGCTGATCCTGCTCTGAATTAGGAAGAATGAGAGACCAACCATGATGATTAGCAGCAATGCCGTTAGAATGTTTCCTGCCACCCTTAAAAAATTACTGCCCCTTTGCACTTCTTTTTCCACAGCAGGTTTATGCATATATTTTTCTGATTTTTGTGGTTTGGTTTTCTGCTTTTTTGGTTTTTCAGAAACAGCCGGCTGATCCTTAATAATATCGTCTGGCTCATCAACTGGAACTGAAATAGCAGCAGCTGATTTCCGGGCAAAAGGCAAATACTCAACCTTGCCTTTTTGAATCTTATTCGCCCCTGACTCAACCGCAGTTTTATTTCGCTTTTTAGCCGGTTCATTAAATGAGCCGAACAGTTCCTCAAAGGAACTTCGATCGACTGTTCGCTCCCCGCTGGTCATCCCAAAGAGCTCTTTATCATCAATCGCGGGTTTCCTAACATTGGGCACCATTGTTTCTTTTTCGAAAAATACATCCGGTTCAGTATGTTCGACACCTGATGCCGCTGTTTCTATTCTTTTATCTTCAGTCGGTTTGTCATCCAACTGCGGTTCATGATTAAAAAGATCGTCGAAATAAGGAAGGTCTGACCCGGCTACCGGCTCTTCTGCGGCTACCAGCGTGGAACTTTCAGGATCTGTTACCGACTCCAGATCTTGGTTTATATCCACCAGCGAAAATGCTTCATCAATCAGGCTTAGTGTTTGCGGATCATTTATCTTTAACGGTCCCTCAACAGCAGTAAAACCTTTTGCCTCAGGATTAAGGCTGAGACCGAAAAGCGTATCATCATCTATTTCATTAACGGCAGCAGTTTCTTTGGGTGACTCAACCTCAGGGTTATCGTTGGTTAATGGCGCAGCGTTGTTACCCGAGCCTGGCCAGGTGAAATCAAATTCCGGGCACGGTGACAGATCGGCAAGATCCAAGTCTGCTGCTGCTTCCACTTGCCCATTTGCCATCTCTTCCATTACAATCTCGCCGGAAATATCTGTTGCTTTAGCCTTCAAAAGCGGTTCTTCAATTATGTTCAAGACTTCTTCTACTACTACTTCAGATGATTTCTTAATTTCTACTTCTTCAGCTTTAACCTGCTTGTCGAAAAGATCAGCCAAGTCTTCAAATAGCTTTTTACTTTCGGTAACAGATTCTTCCTGCATTGTGGGAACATTCGGGACAACAGGAGAAGTTACTGGCACTGTGGGAACTTCCAGCACCAGCTCGGTGACTTTTTCCTGTCCTTCAAATGCAGAATTGTCAGTGCTCTTGTGCTGCAATCCCATTTTTATGCGCAGCAATACATCTTCACGTTGCAAAGGCTTTACCATGTAGTTATCAATTCCATCATCAATTGCCTTGTGCAACCTGCTGTAATGATCGGGATCAACAAAAGCCAATATATAGGCACCCGGACTGTGGCGACGCAGTTCCTTGACAATATTGGCTGAATCATCGATAAATAAATCGAAATCGATGATAACTAGATCAGGAGCTATCTTCTCGGCAATATGTAGCACGGAATCACTGGATGAACAGTTAACTATTTCGCAACTGATATTGCTCCGATCCAGCAGGCTCTTGATTTCCCGCGACGAGATGTAATTGTTTTCGGCCAGCAGTAAGTACATTTACTTCACCTCTTTAGAAAACATCTGTAAAGATAAAAAACACCTGTTTCGGTAGGCTAGGCTGTCATAGCTCTTTTGAGCCTTAGACCCTGTGGCTTTGCGCCCCAACCTTTCGGTGGGTTTGCCCTGTCGATCAGGATAATAATTATTAACGTACTATAAGATACATTATTTAGTTTTTTTTGTCAATACTTTTTTTGGTTATTTTTCTATTTTAAGCTTAAATTTGCATTGATCTGCCTTTTTTATCTTCAGTTCCCTTTTTTAAAAGCACCCCAGCAACGATGAAGAAAAAACCAAACAGGAAAAAGGACATAGAAATCCCATCCGTTCTCGGTAGCGGCGGATCAATCTTCGGCCCTTCGGGCGGAATAATAACCGGAGGTGTTTCAGGCTTTACATCAGGTTCTTCCGGTTCAATTTCTACTTCTGAAGGTGGTAGTGTAACCCCAAAATAATGGCTGGGATCGCTATCTGTTACAACCTTGCCTCTTGCCGTTACACCCATGGCAGAACCGATGTTCGAGTACTGGCCGGCAATGGCAACACCGGTA
>VGTO01000079.1 GCA_016874655.1 Bacillota bacterium
CATCAAGCCCTACAAATATGGTATTATTGATCATGGGTCTGCCTCCTCGCATGTAGCTCTTTTCCTGCTATTATAGCAGGCCTAACCTACGTATCGCGTGTGGGGCTGGCCCTTCCATTATATCTATAAAGCAGAGATCAATGTTGGAGCCCCTGCTAATCCGGATCCTACCGGCCCGCCGCACACAACTCCTGATCAGAACATTGCCATTAAAGTTATCTTTACTGAACTTGGCAATTCTACACCACTGGGCTCGGCCCGTATCGATCTTCCTGCCGGTTTTGACTATACCGATTATGTCGACGATGTATCCTCTGGTCTAACGGTTACCTCCAGTTATGGCGATGATGTCGCTTCTCGCTGGAGTGCTGTCTGGCAGGACATTGCGCCAGGACCTAGCGTACTGCTTACTGCCAACGATGCAAGCGGTTATCTGGGAGAAAATGATTGGGTTTCAGTGCTTTTTAATGCGCAGGCCCCGGCAGTTGAAGGTGAGCACACTTTTGAAACTGAGGCCTGGACAGACCGTGATCAAACCACGAAAAACAATATGCACCCCGACTACTGGGATCCGACGATTGTGGTCTCTGATCAAGTCTCTTACCGCATTATCGAAAGCATCCTTACCGGTGTTGAATTAAAGCAGATCCTTGCCGATGACAGCCGTGTTGATGTTCCCGATCCAATGCCACACCCTGATCAAGATCTCCTCGATTTAGAGATCAGCTATCGATTTAATCTACCGGTTGGCCATCAGTACATAGACGGAGCCTTTTTCGAGTTTGCCCTGCCTGCTGAGTTTGCTGTTTACAATGAAGTTACCGGCAGTTTGATCGACGGTGATTCCAATATATTTGGCCAGTACCGGCTTTCGACTGACAGAACAGTAAGGCTTACTTTCAACGATCGGATCACCACTTACGTGGCATCAGGCCTGGATGGATGGGTAAACTTCCAGACTGAAGTCCGCGAAGATCTTGACGGTGACCTGCAGCGGGAGATTGTTATTAACATTCGTGACAATACCCTGGTACGGATTCCCTTTAACTTTTCACCGAATGCAGGATCATCTATCGACAAGCGCGGTATCCCAAATCAGACCTACAACGCCGATTCCATTACCTGGATGGTTGATTTTAACAAGGACCTGCAAACGATCGAAAATGCCGTGCTTAGCGATCCCCTCGGAGTAAACCTGACTCTGTTAGATGGCTCTATCGAGCTTTACTTCCTCAGGGTGCAGCTTGACGGTTCTGTTATTCAGGAAGCTACTGTTCCGGTTGATCAATACGATATTGTCACCAGCGCAGACGAGTCGGTGGACGAAGGGTTTGAGATCCGCTTTAACAGCGAGATCAACGATGCTTATCGCCTTGTTTTCCGTACCGGAATCGATCAGGACGGGTTCTCCTACACCAACACGGCTACACTTACTGGCAGCAATATTCAGCCTTTAGTGGCGGCAGCCACAGTAAGCGTGGACCGCGGGGCGGTGCTTGAAAAAGATGCCGCAGCTTATGACCCGGATTTGCAGTCGGTTGACTGGGAAATCCGCATCAACTACAACCTGAAAGAGATCGAGGCTACTGATTCTACGGTCACAGACACTTATGGAACCGCGCAGTCATTGTTAGGCGGTTCGCTGGTAGTAAGTCGGGTTAACCTTGACGGTAACGGGGTTGAGATCCCGGGTACAGCCGTGGAACAGCTTGTTGGTACCGATTACACGTTTGATCCTATTTATGCTGATCCCGATGATCCTGGCAGCACTGTAGTCGGCTTTACAATCACTTTCAATAATACCATAAGCAGCGCCTACAGGATTAACTACCAGACTGTGCCGGTTAATAGGGTTTACGGTACTGTTACCCTAAACAACACCGCTCAATTCAGTGGTGAAAGCGACGGGGCCAGCCAAACGCTTAGACAGTCGATCCTTACTAAAACACACCAAGATGTGAACTACGCAAACGAGACTGTTCAGTGGACGATTTTAATCAACCGTGATCAGCAGCCGATGAGCAACCTGGTCATTACAGATACCTTTACCAACAGCGGGCTGACCATAACGCCCGGAGATCCCAACAATCCAGCAGACCTGCGAAGTGCAGTAGCTGTTTCCGGTCTGCCGGTTGGAGTGACCTACGATATCGCCTTGCTATCTGTGGCTGAGGGGAAAGGTTTCATCATCAATAACTTCCGCGATGGTTTAGGTAACCCGGTTATTATCTCGGAAACAATCACCATAACCTACACCACCGTATTTGCCTATGAAGAGCTGACCAACCCTGCGAATAACTTCAGGAACAATGTCAGGTTGGATTGGGTAGATGCTGATAGTGTGGCCCGTGATATTAACGTTACCCGCATTTTTGTACCTAACCAGCAAACCAGGCAGAACGGTTTCAAGGGCGGCTCTTACAATGCCATAACGAAGGAGATCACCTGGACCGTAGGGGTTAATTACAACCTGCGTGATGTGAACAATGCTCAGGTTTTCGATTACATCCTCGGCAACCAGACCCTGGTTCCAGGTTCCATCGCCGTTTACAGTGCAACCATCAACGCAAACGGCACCGTGACCCGGGGTGTTGTAGCCCTGGCAATGGGAAATGATCCCGGCCAATATCAGATGGAATCGGTAACCGGCCCGGGATCTGAACCCAACCCCGGCTTCAGGATTACCTTCTCAGATAACCCCATTAACTCTCTCTACATCATCGAATACCGGACAAGTCTGGAAGACCGGGTTATTGCCGGACAGTATGACAATACGGCCTACCTCTTCTCAGGTGACGACAGTCAAGCCGTGCTTAATGCTACTGTCAGCAACCGGAACTGGGGCATCTATGCCAGCAAACAGGGCAGCAACGAAGGGCGCACCGTGACCTGGCAGATTGATATCAACCCGGGCCTGTCGCAGCTGAACAATGTGGTTATTGAGGATAGCCTCAGCCCGGGCCAGCGAATCCTCCAGGACACCTTTAAGGTCTACTCTACAACGGTCACCGGAGCGAACGGGAGCTATGAGAGGGACGCTGAGCTCGTGAGAGACACTGATTACACAGTAGCTTTCTCCGGCTCCTTTAACGATGATGAACGCATGGTGTTGAGCCTAATAGGAGGCTATAGCACTATAAACTCGGCATACATCGTCGAGTACCAGACCTTTATCGAGTTCATCTATCAGGGTCAGGTTTCAAACAGTGCTGTGCTGACTGCTACCACTTTAGGCTTGCCCGATGACACCGGTGATTCAGAAGATATCGGCGGAAGGATCACCTCCGGTCAGGGGGGAATCAGAGGGTTCTTGGGGCGCCTTGTCGTGCTTAAAACAGATGTCTCTACGGGCACCCTTCTTCCGGGAGCGCAGTTCGAACTGCGCCACGAATCTGGTTCTACCGTTATCGCTACTGCCACAGCTGGTTCTAATGGAACCGCTGTTTTTAACAACGTCCTTTTTGGCAACTACAACGTCACCGAAATAACTCCTCCTCCAGGCTACGCTCTCGACGATCCGGCCCCCCGGCCAGTCACGCTGAGCAGCAGCTCGGCCACTGTTACCTTCAGCAATACCCGTTTCCCGGATGATGATGGCGATGGAGATGATGGAGGCGGTGGTGGTACTCCGGGCGGAGGCAACCCCGGTTCGGGAACCAGCGACAGCAGCGGTGGTGGTAATTCCTGGGATGTCCTCAGTGATTATTACATGGCTCTAACAGCCGGTAAAACATCTGGTTCAGAAGCATATTTATCCGGCAATAAAATAGAACTACCGCGGACAGGTGGAGCTGGTGTATATCACGCTGCCTTAATTGTTGTAGTTCTTATTTCGGCCGCACTCCTCTATTTCAGAAGAGCATTAATGGTTTCTGATATCGTGTAATAAAAAAATATCAACTTAAGCTTTTTTTAGCCTCTCGCAAAACGGGAGGCTTCTTTGTTGTTGGAATGTAGTCTTATTGTCTTATTAGCTTATCTTATACTTTTGTCTACAGTGAAATCGGTTATTGATCTGCCGCACATCAAGTTTAAATTTGAAAAAGGATTACGGCTGCTGATCCTGAATTATTTAAGTGGTTTAGCAGTGATGCCGGAAGGCATGCCTTAGGAAAGAGGAGGTGCTGGTTTGGAATCATTTATGACGCGCATGGGTGACGGGTCGGCGGTGTGCTTAAGCGCAGAAGAGATTAAATCGGAGCTGAAAAGTGGCACTTTTGATGCGGCTGACCGGGGCAAGATCTCCGAGCTTAATGCGGCCGAGCTCGATTACCTGTTTGAGATTGTCACTTCCCCGGTCAATGTAGTCAGTGTGGTCCGGGGCAAAGAGATTGTCACCTCTTCCGACTCCGGCGCCTTCAAGATTAACTACCAGGCTAATATCTCCATGGACCGGGCCACGGCGATCCAGGTTCATGAAAAAGTGCTCTCCGCTGATTCGCTCGACCTGGGCAATATTGACTACAGCTACAAAGCGGTTAAAGCGATTCTGCATGATGAAGCCAAGGTAATGGAGAATGTGCAGCTTAATACGGTCATGCCGGTGCTCTATGGAGCAATGCCCAACTTAGGGCTGTATACCAGACCAGATGGCCCGGTCGAAAACTGGTCTGAGCTGCTGCCGCTCGGTAAAATTGCTGAGGCTCGGGCTGCTCAGGAAAAGGCGGTTGAGCACGCTGTAAAAGATATGGTCTATGTTGCCGCAGGTATGTTCGAGGCCGGAGCAGATGGTATCAATTTTGATACTTGCGGCGCTTCAGGAGACGCTGATATCCTGGCGGCACTCTTGGCCGCAAAAGAAATCAGAAAACTCTATCCCGGATTAGGCCTTGAAATGGGCATGGCCGGGGAGTTTATCTTAGGAATGCACGGCCGGCTTGAGTTCGAGGGGATCCGTTTAGCCGGGCTTTACCCGCACAAACAGGTGGAGCTGGCTGAAAAGGCGGGGGTTAGTATCTTCGGGCCGGTGATCAACACCAACAGCAACAAAACTTTTCCCTGGAATTTAGCCCGGGCGGTCACTTTTGTCAAGGCCTGCGTTGAGGCGGCAAACATACCGGTCCATGCCAATGTGGGCATGGGGGTGGGGGCTACACCGATGACGCCCGTGCCGCCGGTTGATGCCGTGTCACGGGCAGCCAAGTCGCTGATTGAGATCGGCAAAGCCGATGGTTTATAGGTAGGCTCAGGTGACCCGTTTGGCAACGAGGCGACCCAGGAAGTTGCCGTGGGGATGGGCGGTATCCGCACTGCCGGAGATCTGGTATTAAGGATGCAGTTGACCCGCGGTCTGAAGATTGACCAGGCAAAAGCGTACGTTGCTGAAAAGTTGGGGGTAACTCCCTTTGATTTGAGCGATTGCTCAGTGATGCGTGAGTTGAGGCAGTCGCTGGATATTGGTTACCCGATGCCGGACCCGGGGGCGGCCAAGGGGATCGAGGCGAAGATCAAAATTGCCCGGCTACTGGGGATTAAGATCAACTCCGTGGAGCAGTTTAGGAAAAGAACGGGATTTTAAAGCAGCTAGAGAAAGGAAGGCGATTTGTTTTGAAACGCAACAGAATTGCCGGAAGAAGCTCATTTTTGGGTTGCAGCCTGAGCCTCTTTTCCGATTCCGACCTGGAGATGATTCACGATGCTACGTTGGAGGTGCTGGAGTATGCCGGTCTTTACGTGCAGAGCGAAGAGGCTCTTGATATTTATGAAGGCGGCGGCTGTCTGGTGGATCGCGCGCAGCAGAATGTAAAAATCCCGGCTCATATTGTGGAGGAGGCGATTGTCAGCGCCCCGAAAAAGGTTTTCCTGGCCGGGCGTGACCCGCAGCACGATATTGTGCTGGAAAACGGCAGGGTCAACTTCTGTCCCTTCGGTGAAGGGGTAATGGTGATTGACCCTTACACGGGCGAGTACCGCAAATCCACAAAGAAGGATAAGGGCGATGTGGCCCGCCTGGTTGATGCTCTCGACCAGTACGACATGCTGGAGAATACCGTCGCCCCGCGTGATGTGCACCCCGAGATGGAAAGCCTGCATAACTACGAGATCACCGTGTCGAACACCACCAAGCACGTGCCCCAGCCCTGCCACGATAAGCGCTCCGCCCAGCTGTTGATCGAAATGGCGGCTGCGGTGGCCGGGGGGCGCGAAAAACTAAAAGACCGGCCGATCGTTTCCGGCTGTACCTGCCCGCAGAGCCCGCTGACCATCTCAGAAGGCTGCGCTGATCCGATTATTGAATATGCGCGGGCCAACCTGCCCCAGAATATCCTGTCGATGGCTTTAGCCGGGGCTACTTCGCCGGTTACCTTAGCTGGGACTCTGGTAACCCATAATGCCGAGGTGCTGGGCGGTATTGTACTGGCCCAGCTAACCAGGAAGGGTGCCCCGGTGATGTACGGCAGCTCAACTTCGATGATCGACTTAAAGCTGACCACGGCTACGGTTGGCTGCCCGGAGCTGGGACTGATTAGCGCGGCGGTGGCTAAACTGGCCCAGATGTACCTGCTGCCCAGCTATGTTGCGGGCACGTAGGGCGATTCAAAACTATCGGATGCTCAGTCGGGCCACGAAAAAACACTGACTACCCTGTTGCCGGCCTTGGCAGGTGCCAATATGATTTACGGTGGGGGGATGTTGGAGATGGGCCTGACGATGAGCTTCGGTCAGCTGGTAATGGATAATGAAATTATCGCCATGACCAGAAAGGTGCTGGAGGGAATACCGGTTAACGATGATACTCTGGCGGTGGATGTGATCAAAAGCGTAGGAGCGCGGGGTCACTTTCTGGCAGAGGATCATACCTTTCAGAACATGCGTAAACTCTCCGAACCGAAATTCATTGATCGGCGGATGCGCCAGTTCTGGAATGAGCGGGGCTCAAAAGACCTGGCTACGGTCTGTGACGAGAAGGCCCGAGAAATCCTGGAGACCCACCATCCAGACCCGCTGCCTGACGGGGTTCACGAGCAGCTCCTGGCGATTATCGCTGCCCGGGAGGAGGAGCTGGGGATCAGGACGAAGGGGTAACTTAAGGCCACCGAGCCAAGTTATATTTTGTTATAAAGGCAGGTACAAGCAATGGCAGAGCTTACTTTTCTGGGCCATGCAATGTTTAGAATCAGCGAAGAAGGCAAAGAAACCCTGCTTTTTGATCCATTTGTTAGTGGTAACCCGCTCAATCCACTGAAGCTGGAAGAGATCAGCGCAGATTACATCCTGGTATCGCATGGTCACTTTGACCATCTGGGCGATGCCTATAAGATTGCCGAGAATAGCGGAGCTACCATTATTTCCACAGCTGAAATCGCCGGGCAGGCCGGGGAAAAGGGGTTGAACAACCATGCCCAGCACATCGGCGGGCGGCACCATTTTTCTTTCGGATCAGTGAAGCTGACCCTGGCTTTTCACGGAGCTGGCGTTCCAGGTGGGCACGCCTGTGGTTTTGTGGTCGATTATTACGGCAAAAAGATCTATTTTGCCGGCGATACGGGGCTGTTCGGTGATCTGAAACTGATCGGCGAGCTTGATGCCCTGGATTACGCCCTGCTGCCAATCGGTGACAATTTTACTATGGGCATTGACGATGCCGTGATCGCAGCCTCATTTTTACAGGCGAAGACGGTCATCCCTTACCATTATAATACCTGGCCGCTAATCGAAGCCGACCCGCATGAGTTTAAGAGGAAGGTGGAAGAAAAAACGGGCAGCAAATGCCTGATCCTGCCACCCGGAGGTGCCCACAAGTTATAATTCTTCTTGAGCGATCGTGAGCTTCGGCTTCAACTACTTGGCAATTTATCTTAGATGCGCAGCAGCGGGCGGGTGAGGCAGGTTGGGCCGCCGCCGCCCTTGATTGAAACATCTTCGCCCGGGTATTCGTAAACCGTGGCTCCGGCTTTCTCCAGGCCGGCTTTTGTTTTCGAATTACCGGCAATCATCACACACTTGCGGGGGGCCAGCGCCAAAACGTTGCAACCAAAAGAGTCGTATTCTTCAGCAGGCACTTCAACAAACTTGATCCCCTTCTCAATCAGCAGCTCGCGGAAAGGCACAACCATCAGTGGTGAATAAACAACTGCCAGGTCGCGGTCCACGGGGCTGATCATCGACATTAGGTGCAGGCACTCGTCCGGTCCGTTACCATGTGGCAGCGGGATCTCGATCACCTCTTTCACCAGGCCTTCAGTCAGTTTCCGCAGCTGGGCAATTCCTTCGCGGTTAGTGCGGTAGCCAACGCCGACAGCTACGGTATGATCATCGAACCAGACAATATCGCCACCCTCAATTTTGCCGGGTGCCTTTATCTCGCCGATAATCGGCATGCCAATACTCTCGAGATACTTGCCGATGGCCTGTGGTTCAGGCAGGCGTTCTTTTTTACCCATAGTGCATAATATTGCGCCTTTGCGGGTTATAATCACCGGGTCGTGGGTGTAGATTGAGTCGAGACCAACACTGTCGTCCTCAGGCAGGTAGTGGACCTCTTTTACCTGTTCTTCTATAATCGCTTTAAACTGAGCATATTCGTCAAGGACTTTTGCATAATCGGGGGCGGCAGGATAATTAAGCTGCAGCCACTGGTTGTCAACATTTTGCTGGCTTTTCCAGGCTGCCTCCGGCTTTTTCATCAAAATCGTTTCAACTTTTCCGGTTTCCGACTGGCCATTATAGTTCATGATCAAACCTCCCAGTTTTAATCAAGCTTCATCACCGCTTGTATTTTATCATATTGCTGCTTATTATTCCTGAAAGAACTGGGCATTCTTGTTTGCCCGCCTCCTAGCTTTGTAGTATCATTAGAGCTGGATTGTAGGATCTGTTATCAATTGAAATACAA
>VGTO01000080.1 GCA_016874655.1 Bacillota bacterium
CGATATCAATCGGATCGCCTAAATGGAAGCTCTTGCGGTTTCTCTCACCGGTCAGGGAAGCTGCCTTTTCATTGTAGAAGTAATAATCATCTTTCAGTTCACTGATCGGGATCAGCCCTTCCACTGTATTTTCAAGCTCTACAAAAAGACCAAAATTGGTGACACCGTTAATGATTCCGCTGTAGATCTCACCAATCTTCTGTTCCATGTATTGGGCTTTTTTCATCTCGATGCTGGCTCTTTCAGCCTCAACCGCTGCCCGTTCCCGCTCGGAGGAATGCTGGGCCATCTCTGGCAGGCGGGTCTGCAAGCTTTTTATCTTTTCTCTTTTCAGACCTCCGGGCGCCAGTTGTTGCTTTAAAATCCGGTGCACAAGCAGATCGGGATAGCGCCTGATAGGTGATGTAAAATGACAGTAACAAGCTGAAGCCAGGCCAAAATGTCCCTCATTGACAGCGCTGTACTGCGCCTGCGGTAGTGAGCGCAGGACCAGATAGCGAACGAGTCTCTCTGCCTTTTCACCCCTGGTTTGCTCCAGCAGTTGATTTAAATGTTTTGGTTTCAAAATTTTGTGCTTCGCCAGGGCACTAACGCCCATCAGGGACAAAGTTTCCCTCAGTACTGCCAGCTTTTCTATAGTCGGCAGAGTGTGAACCCTGTAAACACAGGGCAGTTTACGTTTGAATAAATAACCGGCAACCGCCTCGTTGCAGTAGACCATGAATTCCTCGATCAGCGATTCCGACTGCCCCATCGCCCTTTTGGTGATCGCCAGCGGCACCCCCTGATCGTCAACTTCAATTCGTGCCTCGGGCAGATCCAGATCGAGAGCTCCCCTTGCCATCCGCCTTTTACGCAAGATCCCGGCCAGTTCTTTCATCCGGTCCAGCATCTCTGTCAGGCCACCAGACTTAAAGGCCGGCTGCGGCTCTTCCCCTTTAAGGTGCGCTTCCACCTGCTGGTAGGTCAAACGCTCGGTAACCCGGATCACGCTGGCGGTATATTGTGCAGAAAGCAACTCTCCTTCCCGGTCAATATCCATGATCACACTGAGTGCCAGACGATCTTTACCCGCCTGTAAGCTGCAAAGGTTTTCCGACAAAAGCGGAGGCAGCATATGGATCACCTTTTCAACAAGATAAATGCTGGTTCCGCGTTTGAAAGCCTCGCGGTCAAGCGCCTGACCCTGATTAACATAGTGTGATACATCGGCAATATGCACCCCGAGATGATAATTACCACCTTCCGGAAGCTCCAACGATACAGCATCGTCAAAATCACGGGCGCTCTGATCGTCAATTGTCACCATCTGCAGATGGCGCAGGTCAGCCCGCCCCTCTTCGCCGACTGCCCGGGCGATCATCTCCTCACCTGGAAGCTCTTCGAGTACTTTAATTACCGCGGGAGGAAATTCTCCCGGCAGGTCAAAACGGTATTTAAAAGTGAGCCGATCTGTGCGGGGGCTGCCCGGCAATCCGATGCGCTCAGCAACCACACCTCTAGCCGGGCGGTTACCCCTGGCCCACTTTTCAATTTCAACGACAACTTTTTCTCCTGGTTTAGCCTTGTTTAGATCAGCCGTCGCAACCTGCACCGCATCGGCAAAACGACTGTCATCGGGTATCACAAAAAATCTTTTCCGGTCGCGGTGAAGAGTCCCGATATGACGGTTTCGACCCCTTTCGATGATCCCGATAACAGTGCCCTCGCGTCTACGTCCTTTCTTTTGCTCGACACGGACCACCACCCGGTCACCGTGGGCAGCGTTATTTAAATTTGAGGCGCTGATATAAACATCTTCGGTTTTCTGTTCCGGTAACAGAAAGGCAAATCCTTTTCGGTTACCACGCAGGATGCCTGTCAGCAGTCCCAGTTTTTCCGGTAGTCCGAAACGACCCTGCTCGCTCTTGATCAAGGCGCCTTCACTCTGCATCTTTTTCATCAGGTTCAACAGAATCGCGCGATCCTGCTCTCTCAAAATTAGCCCTTCCAGTATTTGATTCACTGTCAGAGAATCCTGGCGATTATTTTTCAAATACTGTTCAAGATCAGTGCGCAGTTGACCGATGCTACTTCTTTTGATCACGAGTAATATTCTCAACTCCTTAAGCTGCTATTTACTTCGGCATCCGATTAGCAGGAAGGTTATGAAAACCGACATCCTTTAAACTCCAACGGACAAATAAATACAGCTCTCCTGCAGTAATTATAATGTGTTTCGTTATAAAATAAAAGGCAGGGGCCTGTATTTGTCCCTGCCTTTTTGTTTCGATCATCATCTCTGGCGGTTAATTAATCACCACAAGAACAATGGTAAAGAGCATAAAAGCTACTGCCAGGTAGGTTGTTACCTGCCCCAGTTTCTCATCAAGCCCTTTTTTCTTTCCGACCAGCGACTGTGCCCCTCCGGCAATAGCCCCCAGGCCTGCGCTGCGTCCGGACTGCAGTAATACCGCGGCAATCAGGGCCAGGCATAAAACCAGGTAAATAATAGTTAACACTGTTTCGAGCATCAATCATTACCTCCAGTAACCCTTCAGACTGAACCAAGCAAGCGTTATTCTAACATATAAAGATCATCTTGACAAATTTTTTCTGCCGGTATCGTTTACAGCCGATCAAAAATCCTGCCGGCATAGAGCGCTGCTATTCCCAAATCCTCTTCGATTCTCAACAGTTGATTATATTTGGCCACCCGATCGATACGCGAAGGAGCGCCGGTTTTTATCAACCCTGCAGCGGTTGCAACAGCAAGATCGGCGATAAAGCTGTCATCAGTCTCACCGGAGCGGTGGGAAACCATACAACTGAAACCTTCACGGCGGGCCAGGGCCATGGTGTCAAGGGTTTCGCTTAAAGATCCGATCTGGTTGAGTTTGATCAGAATGGCATTGGCAGTAGCAGTATCGATCCCCCGCTGCAATCGTTCTGCGCTGGTTACGAAGAGATCGTCGCCGATCAGCTTGATTTTTGAGCCCAGAGATTGCGTCAGCAGCTGCCAGCCATCCCAATCTTCTTCGTCCAGACCGTCTTCAATGCTGATCAGCGGATAGCGCTCAACCAGTTCCCTGTAATAATGGTTCAGGGCGGCGGCATCATAATGTTTGCCTTCAAGCTGATATGATCCTTCCCGGTAAAATTCACTGGCGGCGGCATCAAGAGCAAGGCTCACCTGAGTCCCCGGTTGGTAACCGGCGGCCTTGATTGCTTCAACGATTAGCTCAATTGCCGCTTCGCTGGAAGCGAGGTTCGGTGCGAAGCCACCTTCGTCACCGACATTGGTGTTTAAATCCTTGGCCTGTAATATTTTTTTCAGCCGGTGAAAGACTTCTGTCCCCATTTTTAAAGCTTCGGAAAAGGAACCCGCCCCGTGCGGGACAATCATGAACTCCTGAATGTCAATATTATTGTCGGCGTGACTGCCGCCATTAAGGATATTCATAAACGGAACAGGCAGCAGGGTGGCTCCCAGGCCACCGATATAGCGGTAAAGCGGCAGGCCGAGCATGGCCGCCGCCGCTCGGGCTGCAGCAAGGGAAACCCCTAAAATGGCATTGGCGCCTAAGCACGACTTATTAGCGGTTCCATCAAGTTCGATCATCGCCAGGTCTAACTGTCGCTGGTCTAAGACGCTCTTCCCGCAGACCACCCGGGCTAAATCTTCATTAACGTGGCGGACGGCATTTAGCACCCCGCGGCCAAGATAGCGCTGTTCGTCGCCATCTCTTAGCTCTACCGCTTCAAAAGCGCCGGTTGAGGCTCCGGAGGGCACCGCTGCCCTGCCGCTCCAGCCTCCTTCAAGCGTCAGGTCAACCTCCAGCGTCGGATTTCCCCGCGAATCAAGAATTTCCCTGGCCCTCACCGCTTTTATCCGCTCTTCCATACTTATTCCTCCTTCATCATCTGCCGCAATTGGTTCTTACCGACCTTAACATTCCACATTAATAACCTAATTTAAACCTCCGACAGCATGCTCGAACCGGTCATCGCCGGCGGTTTTGCCAAGCCGGCCAGAGCCAAAACAGTTGGGGCCACATCGGCGAGGATCCCCCTGTCACGCAGCGCTCGCCGCTCCTGGCCAACCAGTATAAAGGGCACCGGATTTGCACTGTGAGCGGTTAGGGTTTCGCCTGTTTCGCCCTGCATCAGTTCGGCATTCCCATGGTCGGCGGTAACAATCATTTCCCACCCTTTAGCCAAGACCGCGGCTTCAATTACGCCCAGGCTGCTGTCGACGGTCTCAATTGCTTTAATTGCCGCCTCGATATCCCCGGTATGACCAACCATGTCGGCGTTGGCAAAGTTGGCCACAATCAGGTGGTGATCATTTTGTGTAACACAACCGACGATCTGCTGCGTAACTTCCGGAGCGCTCATCTCCGGCTGCAAATCGTAAGTGGCCACTTGCGGAGAAGGAACAAGAATCCGGTCTTCCAGGGCAAAGGGTTCTTCCCTGCCACCATTGAAAAAAAAGGTTACGTGGGCATACTTTTCCGTTTCAGCAATCCGCACCTGGGCTAACCCCTGTTCAGCATAGACCTCGCCCAGTGTCGACAGAATATCTTCATTGGAAAAAGCGATCGGTAGCGGCCGGGATCGATCGTATTCGGTCATCGTCACGCAATACGGCAAAGGTGGGTTTTCTCCACGGTCGAAAGGCTCAAAATCACGATCAACAAAAGCCCAACTGAGCTGGCGCATCCGGTCGGGGCGAAAGTTAAAAAAGATCACGCTGTCACCTTTGCCAATTGTCGTTGCCGGTTGCCCGTCACCGGTCGTAATGACTGTCGGCTGGACAAATTCGTCTCCTTCACCCCGGCCGTAAGCTTCGGTCAGCGCCTTTAGGGCAGAATCGGCTTTCAGACCAACACCCCTGGTATAGAGATCGTAAGCTCTTTTGACCCGATCCCAGCGCCGGTCCCGATCCATAGCATAATAGCGGCCGCAAACACTGGCGATACAGCCCCGGCCGCTATCCTTACATAACCGCTCCAGTTCTGCTAAAAAAGGTTTGGCCCCGAAGGGAATCGTATCTCTGCCATCTAATATGGCGTGGACAAAAAGGCGCTCTACTTTTTGACGATGGGCCATCTCCAAGAGTCCGAGCAAATGCTCATAGTGGCTGTGCACCCCACCGTCTGACACAAGACCAACCAGATGCAATGACCCGGAGCCATCCCTGGCTCGTTCCATCGCCTCCAGTAATACTTCATTGTTGAAGAATTCACCTGATTTTAAGCATCTGCTGATCCTGGTTAGCTCCTGGTAAACAATCCTTCCTGCTCCCAGGTTTAGATGACCCACCTCAGAATTACCCATCTGGCCCGGCGGCAAACCAGCCGCTTCGCCTGAAGCATCGAGCAGGGCCCAGGGATAGTGCCGGTAAAAGCGATCCATATTGGGTGTCCCGGCCAGGTCTATGGCATTGCCTGCTCCGGGTGCGGCGTATCCCCAGCCGTCAAGGATCAACAGCACCACTTTTTTCAATGGAGAACCGCCTTCCTGGCGGCCTGAATTAAGGCGCTAAACGACTCAGCTTCCAAGCTGGCCCCGCCTACCAGGGCGCCGGAAACAGACGGCAGTGCCATGTATGAACCGATATTCTCAGCCTTGACCGATCCGCCGTACTGGACCCTTAAACCTTTCGCACTCTCAGCCCCAAAATGCTCAGCCGCCAGCCGGTACACCAGAGCAGCCGCATCTTCAGCATCATCCGCCGAAGCCGCTTTACCAGTGCCAATTGCCCAGACCGGCTCGTAGGCAACGACCAGGCTTAATAGATCTTTCGCTGCCAGCCCTTCCAGGGCAGCGGTTAACTGTCTTTTGATAACCGCAGCAGTCTGACCCTGCTCCCTTTCGCTTTCTGTTTCTCCGAGGCAGAGGATCGGCTGCAGTCCGGTAGCCAGAGCTGCTCTAACTTTCAGGCTCACCTGTTGGTCTGTTTCACCCATCAGGTGACGGCGCTCCGAGTGCCCGATGATCACATAGCGTACTCCGAATTCTACAAGCATCGCAGCGGCAATTTCCCCGGTGTATGCTCCCTTCTCTTCGGAGTGCATATTCTGGGCGCCAATTTTGATCGTGCTGCCCTCTAACCCGGCTGACGCAGCAGGCAGGGAGGTGAAAGGCGGGCAGACCAGGACATCCACCCCTTCAAAAAGGGCTTCATCACGGCGCAGCGCCTGACAAAAAGCAGCCGTGGCGGCTGCAGTTTTATGCATCTTCCAGTTTGCTGCGATTATCAGTTTCATAGTTACCTCCTACTGAATCATATTTCTATTATCTAACGCAATACGCTAATGCCCGGCAGTTCCTTACCTTCCCAAAACTCCAAAGTAGCGCCACCCCCGGTCGAGATGAAGCTGATCTGATCAGCCAGCCCAAGCGATTCAACAGCGGCCACCAGATCGCCGCCGCCGATCACCGAGTAGGCTTTGCCGGCGGCAATAGCCCTGACTACGGCAGCAGTCCCCTGTTCAAAGGGCGGGATTTCAAAGACACCAAGCGGGCCGTTCCAGACTACCATCCCGGCCTCTTTAATCACTCCCGCGAATAGCGTCGCTGTCTGTGGACCGATATCTACGACCTTCCAATCCCCGTTAATTGCCTGCGGTTCCAACACCGCACTGGGGCTGCCTGCTTCAAGCTTGCGGGTAACCACCAGATCAACCGGTAATAGCAGACGACAGCTACACCTGTCCGCCTCTTCCAGCAGCTTAGAGGCGCTTTCGAGCTGTTCTTTTTCATAAAAAGAAGCTCCGAGGCTATACCCCTTTGCAGCGAGGAAGGTATTAGCCATCCCACCGCCGATCAAAAGTGTATCGGCCAGCTCCAGAAAACGACTGACAACACCAATTTTATCGGAAACCTTGGCCCCACCCAGGATGGCAACCAGGGGCCGACCCGGCTCATCAAGACAGCGGGAAAGTTCTTCGATCTCCTTTTGCATCAATAACCCGGCATAAGCGGGAATAAATGCAGCTACTCCGGCTGTGGAAGCATGGGCGCGATGGGCGGTGCCAAAAGCATCATTAACAAAAAGATTAAAAGGGGCAGCCAGCTCACGGGCAAAATCGGGGTCGTTTTTCTCCTCGCCTTTTTCAAAGCGAACATTCTCAAGCAGCAGCAGTTCTCCATCTGTCAGGGAATCTACCGCCGCTTTTACTTCCGGGCCGGTAACCAGGTCCAGTTTTTTAACCGGCCTGCCCAGCAGCTCGCCCAGTCTCTTTGCCACCGGATCGAGTTTCAGATCCGGATGCGGCACACCTTTCGGACGTCCCAGATGCGAAATAAGGGCCAGCCGAGCTCCGCTCTCTAATAAATAATTGATAGTCGGCAGAGCAGCCCTGATCCGGGTGTCATCGCGGACAGCATCACCCTCCAGTGGTACATTAAAATCAACCCTGATCAGGATTTTCTTCCCTTTAACAGCAATATTTTTAATACTCTCTTTTTTAATCAACTCAGCTTCCCACCCAATGGTTTAAGATCGACGGCGTTTATAAGAAGCAGGCAGCGCAATCTCTTCCCTGTACTTCGCCACGGTGCGTCTGGAAATATTAATGCCCTTTACCTGCAGCAACTCCGCCAGATGCTGATCACTAAACGGCTTTTCCGGATTTTCGGCATCAATCAGTTCCCGTAGGTAAGTCTTGATGCTGTGCGAAGAATAATCCACCCCACCTGCTCCGGCAAGTCCGCTGGAGAAGAAAAATTTTAAGGGGAAAAGACCCCTGGGGGTCTGAATATATTTGCCGGCGGTGGCGCGGCTCACCGTAGATTCGTGAACGCCGATGTTGGTTGCCACCTCTTTTAAAGTAAGGGGTTTCAGATTCTTAATGCCCTGTTCTAAAAATGCTTCCTGAATCTGGACAATCTCCTGAGCAACCTTAAATAGGGTAATTCTTCTTTGTTCAATACTGCGAATCAGCCAGCAAGCTTTTTCAATTTTTGTTTTGATAAAACTCGATAGCTGCTCGTCACTGGCATCATCTCTTAAGATCTTTTGGTAGAAGGGACTGATAGTCAACTGCGGAATTCTGCCATCATTAGCTGTCACCAGATATTGACCATCGATTTTTTCAACAGTAATGTCGGGGACAATGTAGCGCGTTTCCTCGCCCTCGCCGAAGATGCTGCCCGGTTTTGGATTGAGCGTCCGGATAAATTCAACTGCTTCTTTTATTGCCTCTTCTGTACAACCAAGGCGGCTGGTCAGAAAACGGTAACGCCCATCAGCAGCAGCCGGCAAATAGTTGTTAACTATCTCAATGGCCAGATGTGGAGGATTATCTAACCGCTGCAGCTGTAGTAAAAGGCACTCTTGCAGATTGCGACAGCCAATCCCTGCCGGTTCGAGCTTTTGTATAACCTTTAACGCCTCTTCTGTTTCATCCAGTTCAGCGCCGATAACCTCGGTCAGATCTTCAAGTTCTCCCTGCAGGTATCCATTATGATCAAGGTTTCCAGCCAGGTAGGCGGCAACGGTAAACTGTTGTGGCGATAGATTGAGCATCCGCAGTTGTGCGCAGAGATCTTCCTGCATGGAGCCGGACAGCCCAGCGCAGTTTTCCACTGTTGGCTGCAGTTCCGCAGCCTCCCGCGAACGAACCGGAGTATAATAGCTGCTGTCAAGATCCATATCGCGGAAATATTCATCCCAGGGCAGATC
>VGTO01000081.1 GCA_016874655.1 Bacillota bacterium
TGATGCTCCTATTCGTCCTTGGCCTACAGCACAGCAAGTCTGCCGGTTATATTATCGGCGGCGCACTCGCCCTGGTAGGCTCTATTGAACAGCGCTACCTTTCTTTGGGCGGTGAAATTAAGTATAATTCCCGGGTAGATAAAATCCTGGTTGAAAATAACCGGGCGGTTGGCATCCGCCTGGCAGATGGCAGCGAGCACCGGGCCGATTGGGTTATCTCAGCTGCCGATGGCCGCACTACCATCTTCGACATGCTTGGTGGCGGATACTTAGATGATAAAGTAAAGGCAAAATATGATAACCCCAACCTTTTCGAGCCGCTGGTTTACATCGGATTAGGGGTAGCACGACAGTTTGAAGATTTGCCGGCATCAATCGGAGGATTAAATTACCCATTGAGCAAGTCGATTATGGTAGCTGGTGAAGAGAAAGATACCATTAATGTTCGCTCATATAGCTTTGATCCTACAATGGCGCCTCCGGGCAATAATGTTCTGGTCGTGCAATTTACAACCGACTATGACGCCTGGAAAATTCTCAGGCAGAATCCGGAAAAATACCGTGCTGAAAAAGAGACTATCTTACAAGCGGTAATCAGCAGATTGGATGAACGTTTTCCGGGTCTGGCCGAACAAGTGGAAATAACCGATGTCGCCACACCGATTACCTGGGAAAGATATACCGGTAACTGGAGAGGGTCTCGTGAAGGCTGGATGTTTGATAGCGATTTCTCGCCGATGTCTTCCATGAAGAAAACCCTGCCCGGCCTGGAAAACTTCTACATGGCGGGCCAGTGGGTTAATCCCGGTGGCGGTATACCGACTGCGGTTATGTCCGGTAACCATACCATCCAGATGATTTGCCGGGAGGACAAAAAGAAGTTTACCAGCAGTAAACCATAAACTGTTCAGATTATTAGAGGAGAAGTTTAAAACATTCTTGAATACACAAGCAACTCGTTATGCATTGATCAATTTATCAAAGGAGTGAGTTGAATGGCTGTACATGTTTACATCAATTTTCAGGGTAACTGCCGGGAAGCTTTAAAGTTCTATCAGCAGGTCTTTAACACAGAAGCGCCGGAGATAATGGCTTTTGGTGATTCTCCCCCGGATTCCGGTTTTCCCGTAAGTGAAGAGAATAAAGATTTAGTTATGCATACTGCTCTTGATATTCTCGGAACGACGATTATGTTTTCTGATATTCTGCCAGGGGAACCATTTGTTGCCGGTAACAATATCAGTATGGTAATTATGCTGAAAGAGCTTGAAGAAATTAAGCAGTTATTTGATAAGCTGAAAATTGGAGGCTCGGTCGAGATGGAGCTGCAGGAAACCTTCTTCAGCAAACTTTACGGCTCTGTTAAAGACCAGTTCGGCATCATATGGCAAATCATGCACGATGATATGTAAGTTAACATCCTCGCAAGAGGATCAAAGCCTCAATATCACGGTAGTGAAGAGCATCATGGTAGACTCCGATGCGTAATGCCTGTACCAGGTTGATCCAACCAATAGCCGGATCATAGAGTTTTATGTGACCCAGAACCGCTTCATCTCTACTTTCATACCAATGGCGGATTTTTAGGTGTTCCATTGCCGTTTCCTGCTCCATCTGTTCTAATGGAACAGGTTTATGTGGCCGATGTTTCGGTGCCCACAACCAACCTACGTTCATCGGGAAATCCGGCCGGGCGTATACGTCGTCAATCTCCGTCTCAAATGGCTTATTGCGGAAAAGATAGCCAATCGGCATCATAACTAACCAAACAAGCCCAAATATCCGCCGGAAGGAGCGATTAAGCAACCTGGTGTGATCCAAAATTTCTCCAATTGACCACTCCCGCTGAGCAGGCCGCTGCCATAGTCGTTCAGCAGGTATATCAGCTAACTGGACAAACACCTGCCGACGCTGGTAATCCATTAAATCAAGGTAATTTTTAACTTCATTTTTCATTTTTTCTATATCCTTTCACATGAACCACTTGTTAGGCTTTCCCTTTTTCCACATTTCTGCAAGCAATGGGGGTCTTGGGCACAATGGGGGTCAGGTCTTGAATTATTACTTTTTCTTATTCCGCACTATCTTGCTGACCGTTGTATAGTGAATGCCTATCAAATTAGCAATCTCTGTCAAAGTATATCCATACTCCAAATGAGCTACGGCAATCTTTTGGTTCCTAACTTCTTTTGTTAAATCAGATTTGTCATAGAATAACTCTTCCAAGCTTTGCCTACCGACAAAACGTTGCTTTCGTGGAATCTCCACTACGACCTTTTTGTCCTTGATCATTTCCTGAATCTTTTCAACAAATTCTCTATTCCCTAAAACAATTTGGTCCTGAAGGTTCTCAAAGGGAAACTTATCATTTATGCCTTGTCTAATGAATTGTTGGTATTTTTTTTGAGCAATTTCACGGTCGCTGCCAAACAAGCTAAGGATCCAGTCTACTGTAAGATATTCCGGAGTCTTGATTAAACCTGCAGTCGCACGGTAGCTTCCCCATAGCCACTTATCAGGTCGTGCAACAAGTTTGGCTCTGACTGGATTGAGCGCAATATAGCGGCACAGTTCAAGGAGATAATTTTCTTTGTCAACTAAGATGGATTTAAATCTTCCTTGAAATATATGGCCAAATTTTTTGTGTCTTCTATTATACCTTTGTGTATAAATGCCATTTAACTGTCGCATACCAAATGAGAGATTAGCTTCCGGGGTTTCGATAAGTAGGTGATAGTGGTTATTCATCAGACAATAAGTGTGGCAGTACCAGTTGCACTTTTTGACAACATCAGCAAATCCACTCAAAAAGGCTTCACGGTCCTGATCATCTTGATATATATTATGCCCTGCATTACCGCGAGAGGTAATGTGATATACTGCTCCTGGATATTCAATACGCAATGGTCTGGCCATGTCGAAAATCTATCATATCAAAACTTATATTTCAAGACCTGACCCCATTTTTGACCCCATTTTCTTTTGACCCCATTTTCTTATTATATTTGTCAACTTTTTCTCTTTATCGGTGTGTTTGCTCAGTGATATTGTCACCCTGAAAGTGTTCAGTGAAAATGTCACTATGCGAGAGGAACAGTATCACTTGACCCAAAAAGAGATCATGAAGTTACAGATCATCACCCAGGCATTAGACGGTACACTAACAGTAAGACAAGCAGCAGAACTATTAAGTCTAAGTGAAAGGCAGGTAAAGCGGTTAAAGAACGGAGTAACGTTAGAGGGGCCATCATTTGTGATTCACAAGAATAAGAACCGCACCACTGCTCACGGGCTATCAAAAGCAATCAGAGAGAAGATTATTGCTTTAAAAGAAACAAAGTATGAGAAAGCAAATTTCACTCACTTTACCGAGCTGTTAGCAGAACATGAAGGACTGGTAACCAGCCGTTCTTCCATCCAGCGGCCATTAACGGACGCGGGGATTAAAAGCCCGAAGAAACAGCGCAAACGAAAGCTGCACCACCGCCGCAAACGTAAAGAAAAAGCAGGTCTGCTGATCCAGATTGATGCCTTTCCTTACCCCTGGCTGTGAGGAAAAGAACGCTACAGTCTGCATGGCGCCATCGATGACGCCACAGGGGCTGTCTTGGGGCTTCATTTAAGCAGAAATGAGTGCTTAAACGGTTACTTTGAGCTGATGAATAGCGCGATCACTGATTACGGTATTCCGGTTCAGCTTTATACTGATAAACATACAATCTTTTTTTTGCCCAAGAAAAAAGATTTATCACTTGATGAGCAGCTAACCGGTACGATCGATAAATTAACCCAGTTTGGCCGTGCGATGGATGAGTTGGGAGTAAAGAACATCACCGCTGTTTCTCCTCAGGCTAAAGGGAGAATTGAGCGGCTGTGGGAAACGTTGCAAAGCCGGTTAACTATTGAGCTTCAGTTAAAAGGGATCAATACAGCAGAGGCAGCTACTGCTTTTTCCAGAGTTTCTGGTGAAGTTTAACCGGCAGTTTGCGGTTAAACCATTAAAACCTGACTCGGTGTTTAGTGTTTTAGACAAAAGGATTAACCTTGATTATATATTGTGCGTCAAAGAAGAGCGAAAGCTCGATTGTAATCATACTTTTTCTTTCAAGGGGCGCGCCTATCAGCTTAATGTTAAAGATCCGGTTGCTCCTCCCAGGGCAAAAGTCAGCGTGCTTTTTAATCCTAAGTTCGGGGTGATGGCTGCTTATTAGGGGCAGGTTTATCCAACGATATCTGTGGTGGCTTCTGCTATTAAACAGCTATCGGTTAAACCTGAAAAAGCAAAGAATCTTCCGGTTAAGCCAGCAATTGATCATCCCTGGCATTGCGCTAACAGAGTTGTGTTCTATGAGTAGTCTGATCGTGAAATTTTAGAGGTACTTTACAATTCTACTTTGGCTTGGCGTTAGTTTGTTCCCGGGGGGTGACATTCTCACTGAGTATTTTCACCCTCCCGGGGGTGACATTTTTTACTGAGCAATGAAAGATAATGGACCGAACCAAATCTATACGGCACCAAATCTATACTTTCTAAAGTTCTACTGCTTCCAGCCAGTCAGGTATTTTTACCGGAATATTTAACTCAGCTTGGATCAGTTTCGCGATTGTCTGTTGGGCTGCTTCTTCCCCGTGTACCACAAATACTTTCTTCGGTTTTGATTTAAAATTACCGATCCAATTTAATAATTCTCGCTGATCAGCATGAGCCGAATAAGATAGCTCTTTTTCAATGGATGCCTTAACCTCTATCTGTTTTCCGAACAGTTCGACTGATTTAGCACCATCAATTATTTGCCGTCCTAAAGTACCTTCAGCCTGGTATCCCACAAACAGTATAGTTGATTCAGAGCGGCCCAGGTTATTTCTGAGGTGGTATTGGATTCTTCCGGCATCACACATACCACTGGCTGAGATAATAATTGCGCCGGTTTTAACTTCATTTAATTTCATCGAATCCGCCCTGCTGCTCGAGTATTTTAAATTGGGCAGTTTCAGGGGATGATGACCTTCCCTGATCAGTTGTTTAGTTTCCTGGTCATAAAATGTGATGTTTTTCTTAAATATTTCTGTAGCGGCAATAGCAAGCGGACTGTCGATATAAATACTGATCCCGGGATCGAGACGATCCTGGCTGATGAGAATTGTTAAATCAAAAAGTAAATCCTGGGTTCTTTCCACGGCAAAGGAAGGGATAATCAAGTTGCCTCCCTGCTTCATAGTCCGCTCGATTATTTTTTTTAGCTCTTCCGGGCGATCAGCTACTTCCGGGTGTAAATCATCTCCATAGGTAGACTCGATCACCAGATAATCTGCTTCGTCCAGATTGGCAGGATCCTTGACAAAAGGCTGAGCGGGGCGCCCCAAATCGCCGCTAAAAACCAATTTTGTTTTTTTGCCGCGTTCGTCAACCCATAATTCCACTAAGCATGAACCCAGTATGTGACCGGCTTCACGAAATCGAAGTTCCACCCCCTGCCAAGGCTGCTGCATCTGATCAAGTTCAAGCACCTGGAAATGATCCAGCGCCCGGTAGGCATCGTCAACGGTATAGATCGGTTTCGCGGCAGGCTGATTACTTTCACCGGTTTCCTTACTAAACGTCTTTGCTTCAAATTCCTGGATGCTACCGGAATCAGGCAGCATAACCTCACACAGATCTTTGGTGGCTGCACTGCAGTAAATCTTACCCTTAAACCCGGCTTTGCAGAGTTTAGGGATCAAACCCGAATGATCAATGTGAGCGTGGGTTAAAATTAAAAAATCAATCGCAGCAGGGTTTATCGTATAATCTGCCCTGTTACGCTCCTTTATTAATTCATCACCCTGAAACATGCCGCAGTCAACTGCAAAAGTTGTATTCTCAGCCTCGACAACGAAGAAAGAACCAGTTACAGTTCTCGCTCCACCTAAAAACCTGATCTTCATCAAAATACCTCCAATTCGTAAAGATGCTCTAATTATAAAACAAGGCTAAACATAATGCCAATTATTGCCTGACTGACTGACTGAACTCCATGAGTAGACATTTAAACGGGGAAAGGGTTAAAATATAGTTCAGGTTCTTTGAACAGGAGGCATTGTTTAAATGCATAAAATCATCAAAGATTTTAACATTAAACTAACCGCTAAAGATATTTTAAAGGGGCAGGGCATTGATCCGGAACGCGCATCCCAGAGGCTTTTTGAGACTGCTGAAGCGGTGATAAATGAGGCTGAAGCACTGCTCGAGCCTGTTGCCATCTATACCGTGGTTGATGTTATCGAACTGGATCATCAGACTGTCCGTTTTAATAATGGCGAGTTTAAAGGCTCCCTTGTTCAAAAATCTATGGCCGGCGCTGCGCAGCTTTATGTTGTTGTTTGCACGATTGGCAAAGCTCTGGAAGAAAGGGTTGATCAACTGATGACCGAAGACCCGGTCAGGGCAATCGCCCTTGACGGAGCCGGAATCACGGCATTACGAAAAGTATCGCTAACCGTGGAAGACATAATCAGCAAGGAAACTTGTGAGTTGGGGCTTTCTCTCGGGATGCGGGCTCAACCCGGACAGGAAGGCTGGCCGATTGAGCAACAAAGAGAAGTATTCAAGCTGCTGCCGGGTAATGAAATTGGTATGCGCCTGACTGATAGTTGTCTGATGCTTCCGCGTAAATCGGTGTCATTCGTCATCCCCAGGGGCAAAGATTTGTCTGATGCCAAAGTGCCCTGCGATTTCTGTTCTAAACGCGATCGCTGTGAATGGCGCAAAGAAAAGCAAATTGTTTAATAAATATGCATACTGGAATGGACAGAAAAAATGAAAAATAGGCAGAGAACAAACCGATCTCTATCTGATCATAACAGTAGCCGCAGAGGGAAAAAGCACAAATCGCTGCTGCAGCCACTGCTCCTACTGCTTTTTAGTGTAGCGCTGTTTTACGGCGCCTACTATTTTTTCAGCGATCACCTTGACGGAGATGAAGATGCTCTGCCTGAAGTGATAGAGGAAGCACCACCTGAGAGCCCCGAACAGGTTGAAGAAACTGGACTAGAAGATCCTGAAGATTTAGAACCGGCACCAGTCCAGGAACAAGATGATCCGGATAGTGCTGATCTCTCCGAACCGGTTGCTGTCGAGCTGCAAGTTATTACAGATGGCGATTACCTGCTGGCCCTGGTAACCAAAGAAACTACCCTCAAAAGCAGTTACGCACCGACCAATCTAGTGCGAATTTCTGATTATATGTTTCCCGCCCGCGAACTATGGCTGAGGGAAGAAGCATATCGGCAGCTTGAGCAATTATGGCAGGCTGCAACTGATGATGGTATAACCCTGACCATTATTTCTGCTTACCGCAGCTATGATTACCAGAAAACCCTCTTTCAAAATTACGCCAACAGCTACGGCGAAGAAGCAGCAAATCGTTTCAGCGCCAGGGCCGGCCAGTCGGAACACCAGCTGGGAACTACCGTTGACTTCGGCGGCACTGCTGTCGACCTGAAAGCAGCTTTCGCTGATACCGAACAGGGCCGGTGGCTTGCTGATAATGCTTATCAGTTCGGCTTCGCCATGAGCTATCCGGAAGGCAAAGAGAAGATAACCGGCTACATCTTTGAACCATGGCATTACCGCTATATCGGACTTGAGGCTGCTGCTGCGTGGCATGAAGCGGGCTTAAGCCTGAAAGAGTTTTTACAGCAAAAACCTCAGTTTTTCGAGTAAGAGAAGTGCAGTTTAGCTAATGTGAGGAGGCTTTAATAATGACCGAAACGAATTACAGTTATCCGAAAGCGACAGTTGGCAAACGGATTCTTGCCTATTTGATTGATGCCTTTATCATTACTGTTCCAGTAGCGGTAATAATTCCGCTCAGTATTGTACCTTTCTTTGGTTATGTGCGCTACGACGATAATATGTCCTCGGCGCCAAACGTAGTTATGATTATCCTTATGGTCCTGGCCATTATCGTCGTAATCGGCTGGGCAATTTTTTATAGTCTTATCCGCGATGGCTTCGGTGCCGGACAGAGCTGGGGCAAGAAGATCTGCGGTCTAATGGTGGTTAATCTCAACACCAATGAACCCTGTAACAAGGTTCAATCCCTGGTACGTAATGTTTTTGCTCTGCTCATCTCAGTAGGGCTAAGCTGGGTGCCGGTTATTAATGGGCTTTCCTCGCTGGTGGAACCAATTGTGGCTTTAGTTCACGAAAAAGGCCAGCGGGTCGGCGATATGGTCGGCAATACCCAGGTAATAGATTTAGAACTTTATGACTCGTATCCGGTTACTTAAGCAATTCAATCCTTCGCTTTAGCTTCCATTTGAATGCTTAGCCCTATTTGAATCGCTGTAAAGGCAAAAGGCAGGTCCGCTGGATCTGCCTTTTTGATTAGTCTATTGCGCTCAAGAGCTGAAACTGCGTCCGGCTTTACAAAAGCTGGCTCCCCAGGCAGGATTCGAACCTGCAACCTACCGGTTAACAGCCGGTCGCTCTGCCGTTGAGCTACTGAGGAGCATCTGGTGCATAAGTATTATACTTAAAGGGCATCGGTCCGTCAAGGGCAAGTTAAATTTAGCCATTTGCGTTGT
>VGTO01000082.1 GCA_016874655.1 Bacillota bacterium
CCGCTCAGTCAATTCAGATAGCAAGCTACCCAAATCGCTTCGCTCGACTTGCATGTGTTAAGCACGCCGCCAGCGTTCGTCCTGAGCCAGGATCAAACTCTCCAGTTTATATTTGCATACAAACTTTGCACACTCGTTTTTTCCTGGCTTTAATTACTTAAAAAGATCGCAAGAGTCCTCCTCCACCAGATTCTCACCCGGTAGGAGACCCTTTTTACCTTTTCCTGCTCAGTTTTCAAAGAACGAAAATTCATATTAAGAAGCGTTTTTAGTGCAAACCTTATGCTAACACAGTGCAGCTTCACTGTCAAGGTAGAGGACAACAATATTTCGTGCAGGTATTTCGTGCAAGACCGCTTATATAATAAAAGCAGGATTTCGTTTAAATAATGCGAAAGAATAGTTATACAACGAGGTGCTGTTCAATGCAAAACGATCATCAGAGCAGAATTGAAGACATCAAAAAACCACCCTTTGACAGCATAAACAAGATCGGCCGCACACCTTTGGGCAAATTGCAGATCAGGGGTCCGGTGAGCGCCGATCAGCTCGCCTCCTATCTACTGACTGATGGCTTGTGTTGTTTTCGTCAGCCCTGTCGTCAGCACCATGCCTTAATTGAGCTTGCCAATCAACCTGATGGTTTGGTTTTTACCGCTTCCCTGGCCAACAAGATTATCTCTTATGTCGCTTTTCAAAAACCCGATTACCCCTGGTGGCAAAGTCGCTGTTTTCCAAAACTGATTGAGCTTGGCAGCATCGAAACTGATCCTGCCTGGCGTAAAATGGGTTTAGGCAAAAACCTGCTCGACAATATTTTTAAAAACAAGGATTTTGATTACTTCGATAACTTCGTAGTAATGGCAGCCCACTTTGTGCAAAGCTGGGATCTGAAGAATACCGGTCTTACACCCTGGGCGTACCGCCAGTTTATGATTAATTTCTTTGCCAAATATGACTTTACCACCTGGGAAACGGTTGATCCGGAGATCAGGGAGCACCCAAGCAACATTTTACTGGCCAGAGTGGGAAAAAATATCAGCAAGCCCGAGATAACCAGCTTCACTAGCTGCTGCCTTGGGACTTAAAAATAAAGGCCTAGTTTTACCACCAGCCTTTCGTAGCTCTATTCCAGTTAGCACAAAATATAAATTATTGCCTGAATATTAAAGGAATTAAGGTCACCTTTCTCGAAAAACAAGCTAATTTTATTTATTTATCAGGGAGGCAATTAGATGACCGATACGAATCATGGCGATATGTTTAGTGAAGAGCACCTTAAACCATTCTTGCCTGATCAGGCCTTTAAAGCCAGAGCGCTGATACACGATCAGGCTCTTTACCGAAAAGCTGAAGCGGACAGGCTCTCATACTGGGCCGAGATGGCAGAAAACATTGAGTGGATTAATAAATGGGATCAAGTGCTCGATGATAGTAATCCGCCCTATTATAAATGGTTTGTAAACGGAAAACTGAATGTAGCTGCAAACTGCCTGGACCGTCAGGTTGACAAAGGCCTGGGGAACAAAAAAGCGCTGATCTTTGAAGGTGAGAACGGTGATTGCACCACTCTAACCTACAGCGACCTGCTAAAAGAAGTATCGAAGTTTAGCTCGGTTTTGGCCAAGCTGGGAGTAAACAAGGGCGATGCAGTGACGATTTGGATGCCAATGGTACCCGAAGCAATCATTACGATGCTGGCCTGCACCCGCATTGGTGCAATGCACAGCGTTGTTTTCGGCGGTTTCAGCCCGGAAGCGCTTAAAGACCGGATCCTTGATTCAAAGTCTAAGGTTCTGGTAACTGCTGACGGGGCATTCCGGCGTGGTAAAACTATTCCGATGAAAAGCGCCGCGGATGAAGTGTTGCAGAACTGCCCGTCGATCGAAAGAGTTGTTATTGTCGAAAGAACTGGCATTCCATTTGAGAAAGTACCCAATCGGGATTTTACCTGGACCGAGTTGATCTCCGGCGCTGAAAGTGACTTTAAGGCAGTTATTATGGATGCCGAAGATCCGCTGTTTATCCTGTACAGCAGCGGTACCACCGGCAAACCAAAAGGGATCCTGCACACCACCGGAGGCTACCTGGTCGGAGTTAATGCTACTTTCCGCTATGTATTCGACCATAAAGAAAATGATATTTACTGGTGCACTGCTGATATTGGCTGGATTACAGGCCACAGCTATATAGTTTACGGACCGCTTTCGAACGGTTCGACTGTTTTTATATATGAGGGCGTCCCCGACTATCCGGCAAAAGATCGCTTCTGGGAGCTGATCGAAAAGTATAAAATAACCGTCTTCTACACTGCCCCTACGGCAATCCGCTCTTTTATGCGCTGGGGTAATCAGTTCCCTGACGGATGTAACCTGGGGAGCCTCAGGCTGCTCGGTTCGGTAGGAGAACCAATCAACCCGGAAGCATGGCTCTGGTACCATGAGCATATTGGCAAAGGTCACTGCCCAATTGTTGATACCTGGTGGCAAACTGAGACAGGAATGATCATGATTACCCCGCTGCCGGGGGTTACCCCACTGAAGCCGGGTTCTGCCACCAATACTTTCCCGGGGATCGAGGCTGACGTAGTAGACGATCAGGGCCGGCCGACCAAGACAGGTCAAAGAGGTTTTCTGGTCATTAAGTCCCCATGGCCGGCTATGCTACGCACCCTGTACGAAGACCATGAACGCTACGAGTATACCTATTGGAAGCAGTATGAAGGTCTCTATTTTACCGGAGACGGAGCATGGAAAGATGCAGATGGCTATTTCTGGATTATGGGCCGGGTTGATGACGTGCTAAATGTCTCCGGGCACCGGATCGGCACCATGGAAGTTGAAAGCGCCCTTGTCGATCATCACTCTGTTGCCGAAGCAGCGGTCATTGGCAAGGTTCACGAAATCAAGGGACATGCGATTACCGCTTTTGTAACTTTAAAAGAAGGGTTTGAAGGATCTGAACAGCTGGCACAGGAACTTAAAAAGCATGTTGGTAAAATGATCGGAGCTATCGCGAGGCCGGAGGAAATATTTTTCACCTATGAGTTGCCAAAAACCCGCAGTGGTAAAATTATGAGACGCCTGCTGCGTGATATCGCTGAAAACCGTGAACTGGGTGATGTAACTACATTAATGGATCCCCAGGTTGTAGCTTCAATCAAAGACGGTTTTAAAGAGTAGCTTTTAGCTTAATACCGTTATAAATTAAGAAGAGGCGGTGTCTGATCAGCACCGCCTCTTGATTCTTGATAGCTAAACGAAAACCGGGGGTTAGTGAACTAACTTACATCAATGCGGGCAAATTTACGTTTGCCAACCTGAACAACAAATTGATCTGCCCGGTCAATTTGGTAAGCAATATCACTCACATTTTCACTGTTAACTTTTACGCCATTTTGCTCTATTAACCGCCTAGCCTCATTTTTACTGGAAGCCAATCCGGCTATTAACATTAAGTCTATAAGACCAACCGGAGCGGTAATACTGTAGGTTTCCATCTCGGAAGGCATTTCACCTTTCTGAAATACTTGCTTGAAGCCCTCTTCGGCAGCCTGCGCCGCAGCATCGCCATGATAAAGTGTCACTATCTCGCGGGCTAACCGCATCTTGGCATCGCGGGGATGAAGGTTACCTGAATTTAATTGTTCCAGGATAAGATCGACCTCTCTGCCAGGCAGGGCGGTAGCCAGCCGGTAATACTCGGGCATCAGATCATCGGAGATAGACATTGTTTTTCCGTAGATTTCAGCCGGGGGCTCGGTTATGCCAATATAGTTGCCCAAACTTTTACTCATTTTCTGTACACCATCAGTTCCAACCAATATTGGCATCGTAAACGCAACCTGCGGTTCCTGTCCATATTCTCGTTGCAACTGCCGGCCCATCAGCAGATTAAATTTCTGTTCGGTAGCTCCGAATTCGATATCAGCCCTAATGGCGATAGAATCGTAACCTTGCATCAGGGGGTAGAAAAATTCGTGGATGCTGATCGGGATATTGTCCTGGTAACGTCTGGAAAAATCCTCGCGTTCCATCATCCTGGCCACAGTCAGGGTTGATGCCAGTTTAATAACATCAGCAAAGTTTAGTTTGGCCAGCCACTGGCTGTTAAAAACCATCTCAGTTTTATCGGCATCCAGAATGTTGAAGATCTGATCCTGATAAGTGCGGGCATTGGCCATTACCTCTTCCACCCTGAGCTGCTTACGTGTTTCAGAGCGTCCGGTTGGATCTCCTACCATACCGGTGAAATCACCTAGGATGATAATAATATGATGCCCAAGTTCCTGAAACTGGCGCAGTTTATGTAAGACAACGGCATGGCCAAGGTGCAGGTCGGGTGCTGAAGGATCTATCCCTAACTTACAGCGCAGCGGTTTATTTTCAGCGACACTGCGTTCCAGTTTTTTCATGAACTCATCTTTAGTAATAATTTCGGCAATATTCTCTTCTAAGATCTTGTACTGTTCTGCTGCGCTGATTAAGGTCATCAGTCATACCTCCAGTAGATAGTATAGCTCAGTTAACACTTTGCTATTCTATCACATAGTTTCAAGCCGGTGAAAGATTTTTGGTTCGATAAATTAATCACTTTCCACTGTTAAGCCACCTGCCGCAGTGGTTAAATGATAACCGGGACACGCCCAGCCATGCATGGTAAAAGCCTGATCGATGCCAGCCTTTATCCGATCAACAGCCGCCTGTTGTAGCAAAATGATAGCACACCCACCAAAACCGGCGCCTGTCATCCTGGCGCCAAACACTTCTTGATCAGCAGCAACTGTATCGACAATCAAATCTAGCTCCGGGCAGCTGACATCATATAAATCGCGCAGTCCGGCATGTGATCTTTTTAATAAATAACCGAACGACACCAAATCATTTTCCTTAAGCGCTACAGCTGCCGCGAGGACCCTGGCATTTTCCTCGACAACATAACGGCTTCTTTGATATAGTAGCTTCGGCAGGTAATCTTTTACTTTAATAATATCTTCGAGGCTGATTTCGCGTAAAGATAGAAATTTCCGCCCCAGATAATTACCGATCAGCTCTACTGCATCTTCACACTCCGTGCGACGCCGGTTATAATCTGATGCGCCTAAGATACGTTTTACCTTGCTGTCAGCGATAAGCAATGTAGCGTGGTTTAATTTAAAGGGAATGAAGGTGTAACTCAAACTCAGGCAGTCGAGCAATAGGGCCTGATCGGCCCGGCCCAGGGCGATTGCAAACTGATCCATTATCCCACAGCGCACGCCAACATATTCATTTTCCGCCTGTTGGCAGATCAGTGCCAGGCGCTGTGGATCGATACTTAGATTAAGCGCTTCATTCAGTGCTCCGGCAAAAGCCAGCTCTAATGCTGCGGAAGAGCTAAGCCCCGCTCCGATGGGAATTTCACTGTTAATTAATATATTTGCTCCACTAAGCCAAAAGCCGTTCTTTTCGAGCGCCCAGCACACCGCTTTAAGATAATCTATCCACAGTGGCTTTCCCTGCACCGGCTGCAGGTTATCTATGCTAAACGTTTGAGATACCGGGAAACCTGAAGCTGTTGCAACACATATACGACCCGGGCGCAGGGTGAGGTTTACTGAAAGACTTAAGTCTATAGCTACCGGCAGAACCCAGCCCTGGTTATAGTCGGTATGTTCACCAATCAGGTTGATCCGGCCCGGAGCATTAGATTTTATGGTCATTTTGTTAATCCTTTCAGGCGGAATAATAAGAACATAATCACATTGCTATTCTGAGCTGTTTTAGCACTTTCCTGCATACAAGCCGATATGTTAAAATTGCAATCAGCAATCTCTTAAGAACACAGAGGTTTGATTATGCTGATCAAAACTGACTACGGCGAAATTGTTGAATTTAAAACATCGCGAACTGCCTTTGGCCGTCCCCTTTATTTAGCCCATTTCTTTTTACTTGACGGCCTCCTGATCGACACCGGTCCTGCCCATACAGCCACAGAGGTAAAGCGAGCTTTAATAAATGCGCCGGTCAACCAGGTTGCAATCACCCATCAACATGAAGATCATACCGGAAATTGCAGTTTTTTTGAACAAGAACTGAAGATTCCGATTTATGCCCATCCAGATACATTAATAATTATGAAATCTCCACCACCAGTTCCAATCTACCGTCATGTTATATGGGGATCCCAACCACCAGCCAATGGACTCCCACTTAGCTCCAAACTAGTAACAGAAAAATATACACTGGATGTTATTCATACACCCGGACACTCGATCGACCACGTCAGTTTTTTTGAGCCGGTAAACAGGTGGCTTTTTTGCGGCGATCTTTTCTTGGGCGAAAAACTTACCGGTTTCATGGTCGGAGAAAATATTGCCGACCATCTTCAGAGCCTTAAGAAAGTAATCGCTCTCAAACCGAAAGTATTATTCTGCGGTCTGAAGGGACGCATCGAGAATGCCACCGAGCGTTTGATCAGTAAATATGAGCAGTGGTGGAATATTGGTTTAAAAGTTAAGGAGTTGTACAAAGCCGGGATTTCGAGAAATAATATAACTAAAATAGTATTCGGCGGAGAGCTTTTTTTTCATTATATTTCGCAGTCCAACTGGGGCAGATGCTACATGGTCGATACCATCATTGATAACCTGTCTATTTTTAACAACCAATAAAAACCCCCATCACCTGATCAGGGGTTGATAGTTAAGGGACCGAGCAAACTAATAAGCCGAGTTCTGTTCTGCTAACTTCCGGCCTGGCCGAAAATTACAGTGGCAGCCATCTATCTTGGACGCCAGTTGCCTGGCACCTCCAGCGACCTTACCCGAGGAGTCGGCGGGCAACCTCATCCCCCTCCTATTTGGTCTTGCTCCGGGTGGGGTTTACCTAGCAAACCGGTCTCCCGGTTCCTGGTGCGCTCTTACCGCACCGTTGCACCCTTACCCGGCAAAATTGCCGGGCGGTATTTTTTCTGTGGCACTGGCCTTAAGGTTACCCTCACTGGGTATTACCCAGCACCCTGCCCTGCGGAGCTCGGACTTTCCTCGAAAAGCACCTTGCGGTATTCTTCCCGCGACTGCCTTGTTTACTCGGCCCCTAAACTAATCCTTTTAAAGTATAACACCGGGCCTGAAGAGAGTCAAAAGCCTGCCTGCGCTGCCCTTATTGGACTCGGGGCTCCAATGTCTCCAGGAAACCAAGTGCTTGCTCTAAGTTATCAACAGAAACGACATTAATACGACGGGCAGCGCTTTGTGCGGCTTCATAGTTGGCCTCGGGGACCAAAAAATATTCTGCTCCTGCTCTTTCAGCCGCAACAACCTTCTGGGTTACCCCGCCTATCCGGCCGATATTTTCAGTAAAATCAATTGTTCCGGTGCCGGCAATTTTTCTGCCTGCGGTAAGATCTTCATCCAGCAGTTGATTCATAATCTCCAGCGTAAACATCATCCCAGCTGAAGGTCCGCCAATCCGCCCGGTATCCATGACAATATCCAGCGGAATTTTTGCTTCCCAGGGCAATGTTTTTATATGGATACCGAGAAAAGGAAGCTCTTCATCTTCCGGGTGTTCTCCTGTAGCCAGTTCAAGCTCCACCGGCAAGCCATTGCGGATCAACGTTACATTTACGCTTTCCCCCACCTGCCGATCCTGAACCAACAACGGTACCTCAGAAGCCAGAAAGACCTGCTTTCCATCTATTTTTATTAGTTTATCGCCCAATTCAAGATAAGGTTCTGCCGGAGCGTTTTCCAGAAAACCAACAACTTCTACCCCTTCACTGGCGATCTTAATTTCATAACCTGTGCGTCTTAGGGCTACAACCTGGGCCATGAGCCTGCTTTCACTCATGTATTCAGCCTGCAAGAGCCTGTATTCTTCTTCTTCCATATCCACGGGAATAACAGTGCTAAGCGGATTGATATCGAGATTGGGATGAATAAGCGCGTAGATTAAAGTAAACGGAACAGCACGCTGCTGAGATACTGTAACAAGGAAGAAAGTACCGCGATCATCAGGGTCTTTACCTTCTACTGTGATCAGGTCACCCAGCTCCACGGCCCGGCTCGGTTTAACGATATAGTAATCGAGTCTGATAAAAAAACCGCAGAGAATAATCACTATGGCAACCAGCAAATATCTGATATCAAAATTACGGACAAGCCGGTTGTCAGATATTATCCGGAACTGTTTTTCCATTATGCCGATGAACCTTTCTTTGAAGCGACTTTGTGTAGTGGTTTATATCGTTAATCCGAATATCATCCATAGACCAAGAGCAACAACTAAGCCTCCGCCAAATCTTAATACATGCAAATAAAGTTTAGTCGGTGGAACGCCCGGGATCTTCCGGCCGACCCTTAAATGCCAAAAAATCTGGGGACGGATTAGCGATAGGATTCCGATCGCCAAAATAAAAATGCCAAAAAGACGCAAACTGTAGAGACTGGGTAAAACCGTTTCGGTAGCTAATAATTGTATGGAACGAAATAATGATAGC